>JAFUAW010000055.1 GCA_017460485.1 Lachnospiraceae bacterium
TAACAATTTACACAAATTGTTAAGAGAAAAAAATCATAACCATAAGGAGAAGCGATTATGAAAGGAATAATATTGGCAGGTGGAACCGGCTCGCGTTTATTTCCTAATACCATTGCTGTTTCTAAACAATTATTGCCTATATATGATAAACCGTTAATATACTATCCGCTTTCAACATTATTGTTGGCAAATATTACAGAGATCCTAGTAATATCGACACCTGAAGATATTCCAAACTACAAAAAGCTGCTTGGTGATGGTTCTTGGCTTGGAATATCTATTTGCTATGCAATCCAAGAAGAGCCTAACGGATTGGCTGAGGCATTCATTATCGGTGAAGATTTTATTGGTGATGACAGCGTGTGTCTGATCTTAGGAGATAATGTGTTCTATGGTCAAAGCTTCTCCACGCTTCTCAAGCGTACTAGAAACCAGGCGGAGCAAAGCGGAGCTGCAATCTTTGGCTATCAAGTAAAGGATCCTTCTTCTTATGGAGTTGTCGAATTCAATGAGGATTATCAGGTGATTGACATCAAGGAGAAGCCAAAACATCCCAAGTCCAACTATGCAGTCCCGGGATTATACTTCTATAATAATGATGTAGTTCAAATTGCGAAGAATGTTCAGCCTTCTGCTCGCGGTGAGAAAGAAATTACTTCCGTGAATCGAGAATACTTAAAACAGGGGAAGCTGCGTGTAACAGTTATGGGGCGCGGCATGATGTGGATGGATACAGGAACTCCGAAAAATATGTACAAAGCCAGCAGCCTTGTAAAGAATGTACAGGAAGTACAGGGATATTATATATCTGCGCCGGAAGAAATTGCATGGCAGAGGCACTTCATCGATGACGAACAATTACGTGCTTTGGCAATTAAGATTGATTCAACTGATTACGGGAAGTATTTACTATCTTTACTAAGCAATCAAGAGTAAGGATACTCTCCCGCACTCATACAACAACTATACTACAGAGGATATGATATGAATATTTTAGTAACAGGCGGTGCCGGATTTATTGGCGGCAACTTTGTCCATTATATGATTAATAATCATCCTTCAGACACTATAATTGTACTAGATAAGTTAACATATGCAGGCAATCTCGAGACATTAGAATCGGTCATGAGTCAGATTACTTTCATAAAAGGTGATATTGCCGATCGCAAAGCTGTATATCAGGTATTTGAGGATTATTCCCCGGACATTGTTGTGAACTTTGCTGCTGAGAGCCATGTAGATCGATCTATTGAGAATCCTGAAGTTTTCTTAACAACCAATATTCTCGGAACCCAGGTTCTCCTTGATGCATGTCGTATATACGGTATTACCAGATATCATCAAGTGTCCACAGATGAGGTATATGGCGATCTACCCTTAGACCGTCCTGATCTTTTCTTTACAGAACAGACCCCGATTCATACTTCCAGTCCATATAGTGCTTCCAAAGCAAGTGCCGACCTCTTAGTTCAAGCATATTACAGAACTTATGGACTGCCGGTAACAATCTCGAGATGCTCTAATAATTATGGTCCATACCATTTCCCAGAGAAATTAATCCCTCTCATGATTGCCAATGCACTGAATGACAAGCCTCTTCCTGTATATGGAGAAGGCAAGAACATTCGTGACTGGCTGTATGTAGAAGACCATTGTAAAGCAATTGATCTGATTATCCATAAGGGAAATGTCGGTGAAGTATATAATATTGGGGGACATAACGAACGTGCCAATATCGACATTGTGAAGACCATCCTCTCTCTGTTAGGGAAACCGCAAAGCCTGATCACCTATGTAACTGATCGAAAGGGACACGATCTGCGTTATGCGATCGACCCAACTAAGATCCACAATGAACTGGGTTGGCTGCCAGAAACAACTTTCGATGTCGGCATACGCATAACAGTAGATTGGTATCTGAATAACCGGTCATGGTGGGAAAGAATCATTTCCGGTGAATATCAGGACTATTATGAGAAAATGTACGGGAACAGGTGACAGATATGATACAGTTCAATGAACCGCCTTATATGGGTATGGAACTAACATACATCAATGAAGCAATACAAGCCAAGAAAATCTGTGGAGACGGTGCATTTACAAAAAAATGCCATGCTTGGTTGGAAGAACAAACAGGAACCCAAAAAGCACTCCTCACGACCTCTTGCACACACGCATTAGAAATGGCTGCCCTACTCTGTGATATTCAGCCGGGGGATGAAGTAATTATGCCATCTTTTACTTTTGTATCAACAGCGGATGCATTTGTACTTCGCGGTGCCAGAATTGTATTCGTAGACATTCGACCTGACACAATGAATATAGATGAATCACTCATTGAGGATGCCATCACTGAAAAAACAAAGGTGATCGTACCCGTTCACTATGCGGGTGTCGCATGTGAGATGGATACCATCATGGACATTGCAAAACGGCATAATTTAAAAGTAGTCGAGGATGCCGCCCAGGGAGTAACATCAAGTTATCACGGACAAGCCTTAGGAACCATAGGTGATTTTGGATGCTTTAGTTTCCATGAAACCAAGAATTATTCTATGGGAGAAGGCGGTGCTCTGCTGATCAACCGGGACGGATATTCAGAAAAGGCTGAAATCCTACGTGAAAAAGGTACAGATCGTTCAAAGTTCCTACGCGGTCAGGTTGATAAATACACTTGGGTAGATGCCGGATCTTCCTATCTTCCAAGTGATATTAATGCAGCTTATCTGTGGGCGCAGCTGGAACGCGTACAAGATATCTATGATGACCGCATGGCAAGTTGGAAGCTTTACTATGATTTATTAAAGCCTATGGCAGACAAAGGTATTCTTGAACTCCCACACATTCCTGACGGATGCATTCACAATGCTCATATGTTCTACATTAAAGTGCGGGATCTTGAAACAAGAACAAAATTAATCGAAAATCTAAAAATAAATGGTGTGTTATCCGCTTTTCATTATATACCACTCCACTCCGCTCCTGCAGGCATCAAGTATGGAAGATTCCATGGTGAAGACCGGTATACAACAAAGGAAAGCGAGCGGCTGCTCCGGCTGCCAATGTATTATGGATTGGAAAAAGATAAGATTACTAGGATATGCGCAATCCTAAGTAATAATCAATTTCTATAATTAAACTAATTATAATCATTTGAAATAGCAAAGGAGATATTTGAGTGAAGCGAAAAGCAAATCAAAAACTGTTATTAGGCATGCATATTATTGCCTTTTGCTTTTGTTTTTTTTTGATTCACTTTTTGTTTGGGGAGATCACTTATGAAACTGATGATGATACCACAATGAATTTTATTGCTGTTGGTGTATTTGGTGAACAATATCGTGCTTATTTTATTTTTTCAAATATTATATACGGAGAAATTATTAAATTATTATATACTGTCATGCCGAACATCAATTCTTATCTCGGTTTGATGATGGTATTAAATTTTTTTTCAATATCCTCTGTCACTTTAATGATCGGTTTTAGAATAGCCGATCAAATGGATAAAGATCTTAACTGGATTGATATCCTATCTATATCAAGTATAACCTCTGTGATAGTTGATAGTTTTCTTGCTCACGATTTCTATCAAAGTTTACAGTTCACCAAAAATGCTGGTTTATATACAATTGTTGGTATTTCTATCTTATATGTATGGAAGAAAAAAAAATGTGATTTAAAAAATTTTATATGGATTTGGGGAATACTATTTTTTATTTTAGGATTTATGGTTAGAACAAAGTCTTTTCTCGCCGTTTTACTGGTTTGCTGTTTTATATTGATTGGCTTTCTTGTTGTAAATGTTAAGAAATGGCTAAGAAAAGATATTGATTATTTTCAAGTAATAAAACAGAATAATCATCTGATTGTTGTTATATGTATAGCCTTATTTTGTATATTATTATTGTATATTATAAACAATATTGCATACTCATCAAATGAGTGGAAAGAATATAAGGAATTTAGCAAATATAGATCAGCATTGATAGATTATAATATTCCTGACTATTCAGATAATGAAGAAACATATAAAGAAATTAATTGGACTGAATTAGATGTTGACCTATTTAGAAAATGGGTATTTGCTGATGAAAGCAAATATAACACAAGTAATTTTAAAAAAATTTTGGATTCAAGAGATAATTCACAATACAATTTCCGCATAGATCTTACTATTGCGATAAAGGCATTCACAGAATTCAAAAACTTGCTTTTTAATCATAATATATGTTTTTTTTGGATTATTTTACTACTATCAACATTGTTAACTCGTGATTATAAAAAAATGTATATTTTCATTATATCAACAGCAGGGATTTTTTTTGAGTTATATTTTTTATTGTGCAAAGGAAGAATAAATTGGCGATCAGAAATGCTACCATGGTTAACAATAGTCATTTTTCTTTCGGTTTGTTTCTTATATAACCATAAGATACATTTTAAAAAAAATAATTATCATAGTGTTCTATCCACTATAATTATACTAATTTTTTTGCAAACAATTTACTCTTCAAACAACATAAGCAATTATAACATTGGAAGTTTTTTTGACAAGAAACAGACGGTTTGTAATACCTATAAAGAGCTAAATGCAAGAAACGAAAACATGTATATTTTTACAGTGAGTTGTCCAGAATCAGATAATATTGTTGACATTAATAGGTCATACAAAAGTTATTTATCCAATATTACAGCAGCAGGAGGATGGAGTGTATTCTCACCATTACGTGATGGTTCATTACATCTTTATGAAATTGATCATAACGTTCTTCAATCATTAATAACACATAATAATGTTTACTTAGTTGATAATTCTGATAGATATTTACTCATAAAAACATATCTTGATGAATCAACCGGAATTGATGTTATTTGTAACAAGATTGATGAAATTAATGGTCTAAATATATACAAGTATTCTTATCAGTAGCAAAAAAATATTTGTTATAGAAAAGGTGTGAATTATGAATAATAAAAAGATAATGATCTTAGGTGCTGGAATATATCAAGTACCTCTTATCAATAAAGCAAAAGATTTAGGATATTATACCATAGTATCTAGTATAAAAGGTAATTATCCTGGTTTTCGTATTGCTGATAAGTCATATTATTGTGATACCACAAACCAAGAAGAAATATATAATATTGCTTTATCTGAGCAAATTGATGCAATATTAACAACTGGTACAGATGTAGCAATCAAATCAATAGGATTTGTTTGTGAAAAACTTAATCTACCGGGAATAACTTATTCTCAAGCCTTATTACTAACCGATAAGGCACATATGAAACAGCAAATGTTAGATCATAACATCTCCACAACGCCTTTTAACCTTGTCAGCGATATTAAACAAGCATATGATGCATGCGATAAACTGAACTATCCTGTCGTATTCAAAGCAACAGATAAGTCTGGTAGTCGTGGAATATATGTTGTTCATGAAAAAAACGAAATAGAATCAGCATATAATTATTCAATGCAGGAAACAAATCAACCGTACATAATTGTTGAAAAATTTGCTGATGGATATGAAATTGGCGTTGATGCATTTATTTCAGATACTATAGAACAAAGTCTTATCTTTCCACATGATAAAATCGTATACAACAACGGGGTTACAAATGTTCCAATTGGACATATATTTCCTATTAACTGTGATCAAAAAACAAATGAAGAGATTCAGCAATTAGTTTTTAATGCAGCAAAAGCATTTGGACTTAATAATTGCTTTGTTAATTATGATATTATGATTGGTAATTCAGGGATTCATATCATCGAACTTGGAGCTCGATGCGGCGGAACCTGTATACCAGAATTGATTGAACGCTATTCTGGCGTAGATTATTATAAATTTATGATTGAGAATGCCTTAGGTAATCATGCCGTCCCAATTCAAACCAACAATAATCCTTGTATGGGCGTACTACTGTTTGCAGAAAAAAATGGATATTTTGACAAAATCACAGGTTACAAAGAATATGAAAACAACAATCTTTGCATCAGTTTAGATTATAAACATGGTGACAAGATCAGTAAGTTTATAAATGGAACTAATCGAATAGGAAGCTTAATTATAGATATTCCTGAAAAAAATAAAGCAAAAGAATTCAGAAATCAACTTTTATCAACACTAAAAGTAGAGGTATATTGATGGAATTGAAGTTAATGAACAAAAAAAACTTTGAAGAACATATATATGAATTCAAAGATTTATATGAATTATGTTTTCGACTGCCCACTAGTATTGAGGATATCAAATGGCGTTATCTGGAAAATATCCATGACGATTTGCTGGTTTGTATGGCTTTCGAGAAAGGAAAAATGATTGCAAATTACTCAGTATCTCCTTTGATACTAACTTATTGTGGAAATGATATTCCTGCTGTTCTTTCTTTGAATACTATGACTCATCCTGATTATTTTGGACAGGGTTTATTTGTAAAACTAGCAAAGCAAATTTACAAAACTGCTTATGAAAAGGGATATCAATTGGTTTTTGGATTTCCAAATAAAATATCTAATCGAACTTTTATCACTAAATTAGATTGGAAAGATATATATGAAATTCCAATGTTAGAACTTTCTTTAAGTGAAAAGAAAACAAACAATACACTCAAAATCACATACGATAATTCTTTTGACTTGGACTATTCTCTTCATTGCAAGAATGATCCTGTATATCGAGTAAAAAAAAGCAAAGAATATTTGAAATGGCGGTATCATATGAATCCGACAATCAATTACAATAACATAGTTTTACAACAAAAAGACGGCAAAGTTACTGGTTATCTAATATTTAAAGAGTATAAAGACCGGTTAAATCTTGTAGACTACTCTTTTTGTTCAGACGATGTTTCGAATTCATTGTTGGAACAACTTATTCAAATAGGAATATACTCAGAAAAGAATTACATTTCTACCTGGGTTAGATTTGATTCCTCCTTTCACCTTTTATTAGAAAAGTATGGGTTTTATAATACAAGTCCTGTTACTTATTTTGGAGCCAATTGGTTTGCAAATCATAATAATGACTTTAAAGGTTATCAATACTCAAATTGGCAAATATATCTTACAGATGATAATGCATTTTAATCAATCAAAAATAATATTCTTTGGAGAGATATAATATTATGAAGCTATCTTTTGTTATACCATGCTATAAAAGTGAAAATACAATTACTTTAGTTTGTAATGAATTATTAGAATATATTAGCCAGAACGGCTATGAATATGAAATTATTTTAGTAAATGATAATTCTCCAGATAATGTTAGCAGTGTACTAAGAGAACTTTCAATTAACTCAAATATAAAAGTGATTGAATTAGCAAAAAACATGGGAAAACATGCAGCATTGATGGCGGGCTTTAGATTCTGTAATGGGGATATCGTTGTATGTTTGGACGATGACGGTCAATGTCCGGTCGATAATCTATCAGAATTATTAAAAAAATTGGATGAAGGCTACGATGTGGCTACAGCTCAATACGGAGTAAAAGCTCAAAGTTTGTTCAAAAATTTCGGAAGTTATATGAATGCAATTGTTATGAATTCCTTAATTGGTAAGCCAAAGGACTTACAGTTTTCTAATTTTACAGTTCTCAGAAAATTTATTGTAGACGAAATTGTTAGATATGAAAATCCATACCCATATATTAACGGATTAATTCTTAGAGCAACAAAGAATATTGCTAATGTACCAATGAAAGAACGCAAAAGGCAATTAGGGAAAGGCAATTTCACCTTAAAAAAGTCTTTCAGCTTATGGATGAATGGATTTACAGCTTTTTCCGTAAAACCACTACGCCTATCCTTCTTCATAGGAATTGCTATATTGTTAATCTCTGGTATGTCTCTAATTGCTGATATTATATATAGTATCGTAATGTCAACTATAAATCTACTGCTATTAGTTGCTCTGTTTATGCTATTATGTATTGCTTTATTATTTATCATTATGGGACTTCTCGGAGAGTATATAGGTAGAATTTATATTTCTATTAATAATTCACCGCAATACGTAATAAAAAACAAAATTAATCTATGAGGGCTATAATATGAACGACAAGAACCTTTCTAACAAAAATACAATTATAGATAAATCAGGATTTCGAATTCTGATATCTCTTTTCATTTGTGTTACGCTATATATTTCTTTTGTATCGTTCTTTCATCTTGTATTCTTTATTAATGATGATGAGAATATCATGTATACTTTATCCGGATATTATACCTATGGTATACCTGATGATCATCCATTTATAAATGTAATATTATCCGCAATACTTCGCAGACTTTATGGTATATTTCCTTCCATTCAATGGTATTCTTTGTTTCACATTTTTATTATAGCAGGATCCATTGTGCTTTTTAATGATTTATTACTTAAATATTTGAATAGAAAGTGTCATTTAATTTTCATTTTATTAGTTATTATTTTATTAGACATTGCTATTTTTTCTTATGTTATGATACTAATGCAATTTACTACAACCTCGGCTCTGGCTGGGTGTACTGCTATTTTATTATTATATGATTACATAATGGAAATAAAAAAAGGGAATCGAAGAATAATACATATTCCTTTCATTATCACATACTCTACTCTATGCTATTGGCATCGAAAAAATACTTTCTATGTTATAGCATGTTTTTTACTATTATTGTTTATATATTGTATTTTAATTAATTTTGCCAAAGTAAAAGAAAATAAAAGTTTAATTATACACTGGTTAATAATGCTCTTCCTCATTCCGGGGGCTATTATACTTAGCATTATTGCAAACATGACAAAACGTAATTCAAATGAATGGAAATACTATAATACATATGATTCTGCTCGTTATCATATGACTGATTATCCTCATGATTCATTTATAGATAATCCAGATTTATATGAACAAATTGGATGGTCAAATGAACTCTATACTTTGACAGCAACGAATTATTGGTTCTTCATGGACGAAAAAATAAATGAAAATACTTTTGATGTTATTAATTCTACTTATACCCGCGAGCTAGAGCCAAAAAAAATATTCACCACATGGATTTCCTTCTTAAAAAAAGAATCAATAGCGCTTTTTGAGAGTTGTATTCTTTTCTTATTAATCATAATTAATATAATCCAATCAATTATAAAACATGATAAATTACGTTTATTACTATGTATTTGTTTGACATTAGGTACAATTCTCTTAATTTCATACTTATGCTTAATACAACGAATTCCTTTACGTGCTTATCAAACTATTATGTTTCCATCCATTATTATTTCCATTTTGGATCTTACACATAATATTACAGAAGAATTTTGCGCAAAAAAATATATATTTTTTTCCATATTTAGTATTTTTTTAATTCTTATTAGTATTAAAACATTAATAAAAGCGCAAAAAGATGCATCATATAGATATTCAATTTCAAGAAATACCCTTTCAATAGAAGAATATGCTATCAATCATCCTGAAAATATTTATATTTATGATACCAGTCTTACTTTTCGATATGAACCTTTTACCATATATAAAGATTTCTATCCTAGCAATCTTTTTTTCTGGGGAGGTATGGGATGGAATTCACCAGCATTTAAGTATCAATTGGAATTAAATGGATTATCCGATTTATATTCAGATGTATTCTTTTCTGATAATGTGTATTATATAACTAGGCCTGATTACTATGTTAATTCTTCTGATACAAGTTTATCTGATATATTTTTTTCTTACATGGAAAAAACTTATGGAAATTATGAGATAAAAACTATGGATTCAATAAATAATGATGATATTTTAGTATACAAATTATCCTTGGAAGAATACTAAATCTATCATCCTAATATAATAAATCAAAAAATATAAGGAGGTATCTATATTATGAAAAGAAAAATGAGAAGCTTATTTATTTGGAGCTTTGTTTTAACAATTGTACTATTGGGACAACAATGTAAGACTTTTGCTTCCACAAATAATGTTTCAAAGGTAATAACACCTATTCCAGATGATGAAATAACCTCAGAAACATCAGGTTCTGAGGTTGAACTTGGTATGCCAACTGGTCTTACAATTACTCCTTATGGCAATCTCATATTAAAACTTCAGTGGACTCCCGGAACCATCACAGGAACAACATCAGATAAAGTACGGTATTTAATCTATCGATCAGAATCTTATGATGGTCAATACGAAAGAATTGGGTATACTTCTTTTGGTGATTCAACATATTTGGATGGTGGAGGCACAGGAAGTCTCATTGAAGGAACTACATATTATTATAAAGTTCAAGCATATGCCCCAAACGAAAATGTATCATCTAATATATATTATTTTGAACCTGTTTCATGTGTAGCAACTGCAATGGATATTGCCGACAATGAATTCTACAATGAAAATGATATGGTAACCTATCTCAGAAATGGATTAATTAATCGTGACAGTGAAATTGTTCTATATCTCTGGGTTGCAAATTATACTAGCGGATATCATAAAACATTATATGAAAAGGCTGTAGCAGAAAATGAAAACTTAAATTCAAGTTCAAGTGCTGGAGATTACTTCAAATATCATATTCTAAATTATGATGCTGATCTTACAGATATTCGTCTTGAAAGAAATGGCCTTAAGCAATATAAATTAACATATTGGCCGGAATATTATACAACTCACTCCGAAGAAACTGCTGTTGATCAAACTCTTCAAACTTTAATTCAATCAGAACTAAAGTTAAGTAATACAGCTTCTGATTATGAGAAAGCAAAAGCAGTATATGATTATTTATCTTCACATTCAACATATGATTTATCCTTACGTAACGGAAAATCACGTTGTTCAGCCTATGATGCTTTGATCAACCATCATGCAGTTTGTCAAGGATTCGCAAATGCCTCTTACAAAATGCTAAGAGAATTAGGTGTCATGAACCGGATTGTTATCGGAGAAGTATATTATAACAATGAATGGAGAATCCATGCATGGAATTATGTGTTGATTGATGGAAAATGGTACAATTTTGATGCAACAACAGAAGACCATTTCTTTGAAGATTATGGCTGGATTAGTTATAAATGGTTTTTAAAAACTGATGAAGACTTAGGATCTGATTTCAGAAGAGACTCTACAGAATATGGATCCAGTTTTGCTCAGTCTCATCCGATGGGTCAGAATTCAATTCTTGTTCCGATAGATGAAACTTTGTCCTTATCAGCTAACAATATTAGCAGCACTACTATTTCACTGGAATGGAATAAACTCAATCGTGCAACAGGATACGTATTATATCGTTCCACTTCACCTAATGGAACATATACCAAAATAAAGGATATACCTGGACGCAGTACAGCTGACAAAGATATCACGAATGGTATAGTATATTATTATAAAGTGCGCGCCTATGAAAAAACGAATGGTGGAAATAATTATAGTGCGTTCTCTGAAATAATTCCGGCTATAACGCTAGAAACACCGATTCTTTCATCCACATCATTTACAAATATACCAGATGGCTTACAAATAACATGGAAAACAACTGCCGGTGCAACCAGTTATGATCTATATAGACTTAAAGATGGAGATTCGACTTATACAAAAATCGCTTCAAATATAACAACAACTTCATATATTGATAAAACAGTTGCACCATCAACATCATATTACTATATTTTACAGGGGTGCTATAACAAAAATGGTATAAACACAACAAGTAGTAATTCTAACGCAAAAAAAGTTACAACAAATGAAAAGATGAATACACCTACTATAACTCCTTCTAGCGGTGTTACAATTAAGTTGAGTTGGAATAAATTGTCCGGTATTACAGCATATGATATCTATAGATCTAATTCAGAAAATGGAACCTATACATATCTAAAAACCACAACCGGGCTCTCTACTTCTGATACAGGATTGACTGCAGGAAACAGATATTATTACCGGATTACTGGATACAAAACTGTTAACGGTACTAAATATTATACCCTTTATTCTGATGCGAAAGCTGCTGTAACCCTTGCTACACCAACAATAAGCACAATAGAATTATCTGACGAAGGTGTTTTATTGAATTGGAGCAAAGCTTCGGGAGCTGATCGTTACAATATATATAGATCCGAAAATCAACAGGGAAATTATCAATATATTACTAGTATTGTTGGTGGAACATTATCATATACGGATTCTTCCATAGAAGAAGGGAAAAAATATTATTATCAAGTGCGACCTTATAAAAAAATTGATGGCATTGTATACTATGGTGGATATTCGACTTACAAATCAATTTATATATTAGGTACTCCTTCAGTAACTATCTCCCCTTCTAGCGGAATAACAATGCGTTTATCATGGACATCAGTTTCAGGTACATCAGCATATGAAATTTATCGATCAACCGATGAGGATGGAATTTATACTTATATAAAAACTACAACCGGAACAAGTACATCCGATACAAATTTAAATGCAGGAACCCGTTATTACTATAAAGTAAGGGCATACCAGAATAGCTCAGAAGGAAAAATTTATAGTAAATATTGTACAGTCGTTGCTGTTGCATTAGCCACTCCTCAGTTTAAAAGTGCATCTATAACAGATAATGGTATTGATCTTTCTTGGAGCAAAGCATCCGGAGCTGATCGTTATAATATATATCGATCTACCAGTGAAAATGGAACCTATGAATATATTACAAGTATATTGGGCGGTAATCTTAGTTATACCGATCCTGATGCTGATCAAACTTGCACATATTATTATCGAGTTCGTGCTTATAAACGAGTAGATGGAATTGTATATTATGGCGGATATTCTGATCCAATAAAAGTAAACTAAAATAAAAAGTAATCATTATAAAATAATATGAAACCAAAAAAATTATCAACAATTATATTGCTGCATCTAATGCTTCTAGTATACTCGACAACCGGTATATTCAGCAAATTAGCAGGAAAATACCCTTTTTTTAGCGTACGTTTTTTTCTGTATTATGGCCTGGATTTACTTGTTCTCGGTATTTACGCAATTGTATGGCAGCGCATTATAAAAAGAATCCCATTAACAACAGCTTATGCAAATCGAGCAATTACCACAATATGGGGATTATTATGGGGATGGTTACTCTTTAATGAAAATATTACGATTGGTAAAATTATCAGTATTATTTTAGTTGTTTCAGGTATTATCCTATATTCATTAAGTGATAATGAAATGGAGAATGATAATGAATGATAAAATAATATTATACAGTGCATTGTATTTAAGCGGTGTATTTATAAGTGCCATTTCACAAGTGTTATTAAAAAAAGAAGCATTGAAAGAACATGATTCTATTTGGAAAGAATACTTAAACCCAAAGGTGATCATTGCCTATGCCATTTTTTTTGCAGCAACATTTATTTCCATTTGGTCATATAAAGTGATACCATTATCAATGGGAGGTGTTTTAGGTACAACCAGTTATATTTATGTATTCATTTTTGGCATCAAAATTTTCCATGAAAAAATGAACAAAAAGAAAATTATTGCACTGTTACTGATTATAACAGGAATAATAGTATATTCATTACTTGGATAAGGATTAAATTATGAAGACTGCAAATAAAGTACTCACTATAATAGCAGGAATATTATTCTTCAGCATGATGGGAATCATTTATTATATGACTCCTATCATGCTGAATTCTGATGCTGCTTTCTATATATTATTAGCAAAAGAACAACTGTCTCAAGAATCTTTATTTCCGGATGGGATGTTATATAGTACTGCTCTCTTCATGTTCGGCTGGCATTTATTTATGATTCCTTTGCTCAGATTATTCCCGGAGCATACTATACGTATCAAGGATATTGCTGAAGGAATTATATGGGCAATGATTCCCGTAATTACAATACTTACACTCCGCATCAATAATAATTCCGGCACGACAACAAATAATCATTCGCGTTTTTGGAATCGTATTATAAAATACAATTATTTACCGCCACTTTTATGTATCATATTATTAACAATTCCTTACGTTCGTTCCGCTGCCACCGATGAATACATGATATTTGCACAGTATCTGATGCACATATTCTGGAATCTGTTTATTCTATGGATAGCTCGGACTATGCAGGAATCCCTTTATCATCCGGATTACAAGCTACGATGTATTCTCTGTATGATAGGAGGCTTTATCGGAGTACTCATACCGAATCTGGGAAGCTACCGTTCTGTTCTGACCATAACAATTCCCCTTATTGCCGCATTAATACTAACTACATTAATGCCAATCCCTGCTAAGAATGATTCTTCATCCCTTTCTTCAGATGATAGGCATGCTCCTGTCATATATCGTAGACTGTGGATAGAAATAGCTGTTATTATCTTAGGAACAATCATTGCACTGATTTCATACCGTATTCTTAGCAAGCAATATTGGTCTGTTAGCAGCCAGCATCCGTTTGATGCCGTTGCAAGTGACCTTATTATGGATAATATTGAAGCTGCAATCGAAAGTTTCTTTGCAATCACAGGCAATAATACCAATTACCCTCTGGTAAGTCCGGGCGGATTCATGAAGTGTGTGAACTTCATATACTGTATTCTATTATTTGGAGTTATTCCGATACTGGGAATTAAGAATTATAAGAGAGTTAAACATCCTTTTTCAAGATTTGTTATAGCATATGTCTGGATCAGTAATACACTTCTGTTTTTCATAGCGATCATAATCGGACGAGCTGATATCCCAAGATATTTTCTGAACATATACTTGGATAATATCATTCTGGCTGCTGTGTTGATCGGAGAATTCTTAGAATCCCCATCTGTTCACAAACACATCCGAACCGGATTGTTAAGTCTGATCGTGATCTATGCAATATCGAATCACACTTTCTTCTGGTATGATCAGATTTTGACCAAAGATTATGACGGTCCACAGTCTCTAGTGCTGTTTTTGGAAGATCACGAGTTGGATTATGGATATGCCACTTACTGGAATGCTCATAAATACACGATTCTATCCGGTGGAAGTACCCAGATCAATAATATAAGCATTAATAACCAAAACATCGCACCACACAAATGGTTGACTAATCTTCATTATTACGATCCAGAATATCACCATGGATCTACATTCCTGATGCTTACTACTGAGGAATCAGCGAAGTACTTCCCTGATGGTATTGAGCAATCGAAGTACGGAGAGCCACAAGATATTCTCACTTTTGGTTACCATACATTTGTCCAAAAAGATTATCCGGAATATGAATATGTGGAATATGTGATATATGTATTTGATTACAATATTATGGAGAAATAACCGTCCTTATAATTGCAATGTAAATAATTAAGCCACTTACTACTTTACAGAAATGACCTTTATTTAAAACCTTATTTACTACAAATTATTCCTTCATTTCCATATGATTCACCTTCTAATTCATCTATCATTCGATCTTTTATAAACCAAATCCTGCCTGTATCCCTTTGAATTCACTTGAAGTTGCAAATCGGTGAAGGATATTCTCCCGGCTGCATCCATTCTTCATCTCATTCATCCAATGCTCGAATCCCGCCTGATCGTATTCCCGGCCCATAAAGGTCCGATATAATACTTTGACATATTCCTCATTACTCAAATTCTTATTATTAAATTCCTGGGATAAGATAAAGGATTCTGCCACCTGCTCCGGTGTCTTCACCTTTTCCTGAATGGTTCGGCACCAGTGATTAAGTCCGTCTTCTTCCCCATTTCTTCCAAGTGCTTGCGTATACAAGCGATTTACATACCCTGTCAAATTAGGATTCTGATCTCTGGCCTGGGTCAATACAACATTCCCCCGTATAATTCCATAGGATTCACAAATCTGTGTATACTCCTGCGACTCTGCAAATCCGCGAAAGATATATTCTCTGGATAATCCTTGGCCGAGTAATCCCAACCAGTGTGCTTTACCGGATGGATCTGACCCCCGTCCAAGAAAGACATTGTACAACATCTCTACATAGTCCGAATCATTTGTTCTCTTACTCTTATATTCTTCACTGAATACAAATCCATAACCAACGGACGCTCCACTCCGGCTTCCATTCATAAGCACGGTATTCCAATGTTCACGACCAGCCGACTCAGGTGCACGTCCCAGAACCAGCTCGTACAAACGTACTACAAAAGCATCGACTTTCGCCGGATCCGCCGGAATCTGTATCGTTTCTCTCCGTGCACGGTATTGTCCGCGAATATATTGTCCGGCTGCTGTGAGTTCGCCTTCCGACCATCCGGAGGTCTTAGAACAGCCGCTCTGAATTAAAGCCGAGGTTTCATTCTTATTGCTTAAACTCCAACAGAAATAACCAATCCCATACCCTTCCAACTTATCTAACCATGCAGTTGCCTGTGCGGTATCAATATTACCACTGCCGCTTGCCTGCGATAAGCCAAACTCAGATACAATGATTGGTATCCCCTTAGACATGGCATAATCTACTTTAGCAGGAAGGTACTGGGTATGCGCCCATTCTGCGCAGTAAAAATGAAGAGAATAGACAATATTGCTGTATCCTGTCAGCGGCGAATCAGCCACTTCATTCGTATGTCCCTGCATTCCAAGCTGTGACCAGGTCGGAGTTCCCACAATGATAATCGCATCTGGATCATTCGCGCGAATAATCGGTATAATGGTATTCGCATACTGCTTAATAACATCCCATGTAACATCACCGCCATTCGGCTCATTGCAGATTTCATAGATTACATTATTGTAATTATTATATTTTGCAGACATTTCCTGAAAAAATGCCTTCGATTGCTCTATGTTCTGATTGGGATTCCGGTCATTTAAGACATGCCAGTCAATAACAGCATACATTCCAAGCTCAGTTGCATATTGCACTCCATTGTTTACCAATTCCTTCAATGCACCCTGATTGCCACCGGAACAGTATCCATTATATTCTGCCGTATACATAGCAAGACGGACCGCATTCGCTCCCCAGTCATCCCGAAGGGTCTGAAATGACTCTTTATTAACATACGGATATCCCACATCCCAATTGATACCATGGGTGCTGATTCCCCGCAGCTGAAATGGTTTTCCGTACTGATCTGTAATTCTTGTTCCGTTCACCGATAACTGTCCGTGCGACTGCACAGGTGTCAGCTCGGATGCCACTGCCTGATTCGCAGATAACGGAGCTGCTATAACATGAAAACACATACTTATGCACAGCACAACTCCCAAAATAACTCGTAAACACATATTTTTTTTCTGATTCATTATCATATAGCTCCTCCTTATTCTCCCTTTGTTTTCATTTCTTCAGACTTTTTCTTACATGTATTGTTCCTCGATTCCGCGAATCCGTTCGGTTATCTTGTCTACTGCCTGCTGTATACCCAATTTACTCATGATATAGTCTCTTCCGCTAACCGCAAGGGTTTCATAGTATTTCCGATCCTCCGTCAGACGCCTCATATATCTCGCAGCAGTATCTGTATTAGCATCTGCCCACCGGACACCTTTATCATATGGTGGAGCGTCTTTTTCCAGAACTGTAAAAGTATAATCGACCATACAGGCAACTTCTTCATTCATAAATTCCGTATTGGAAGACCAGTTGGTTGCTATACATGGAGTTCCGTTCAGCATAGCCTCTGCCATCACCAGACCGAACCCCTCTGCCCGATGCAGTGACACAAACACATCCACACATGCAATCAGACTGTTTACAACCACTTTATCCATAATGTCTGTTATATAATAGATGTTCCGATAATCTCCAAACGACCTCTGCAGTTCCTCTATATCTTCCTGCTTAGGATTATTCATTTTCAGCACAAGTCCCACATGTTTGTCCTCAGGAGAAAAAGCCCTTTTAAACGCCTCAATAGCTCCCATCGGATTCTTTCTTGCCATGGTACTGTTGGTATCATACATTACAAGAAACAAGAACTGATCTTCAGGAAGCTTGAAATATCTTCTGTTATACTGATTGTCAATTGGAGCCGTTATATGATATGGTATGGTATAAACCGGCTTGTCTGTTACGGTTCTGACACTCCGACTGGCAAATTCCGACGGAGTCCATATCTCGTCGACAAGCTCAAGTGCCTGAACCCACGCCTTAGGAAATTCTTCCAATTCCCATAACCAGAACGCAATATTATATCGATCTTTCCATACAGATACATCCAAAGTATTATTAAATGCTACTGCCAAATCTAACGGCTCTATATGGAATATATTAATACCATACGGAAGATCATCCCGGATCTTATGATCATAGCTATGGTCTTCCTCTCTTAATTCTCCATCCAGCTTAAAGTTATGAATAGAATACTCTATTCCCGTATGCTCTAATTCATTTGCCAGCAGCCTGCAGCTTTGTCCAAGCCCAATCTCAGCTTGTACACATCCAATCAGATTGATCCCATGTGGATGAGCCTGAGGAATATACTTGTTCTTCTGAATCATAACCAAATCCCGCTTCAGGCTGCGTTCCGTCAATCGGCTCTTAATACCGCGGAGCAGCCTGCGGGGTATCAGCTTTATGAGCACTGGTCTCATTTTTTCTGATAAATTAATAATACGCTGTGAAATATTCATGACCCATATTCCTTATAATCCGAAGGATGCTTGAATATTACGGAACTCCTGAGAATTTGCAAATCTTGACAGAATATCCTGTCTGCTGCATCCACGATTCAACTCGGAAATCCAATGCTGTAAGCCGGATGCATCATATTCCCGGCCTAAAAATGTACGATACAACACTTTTACATATTCTTCGTTACTAAGATTCTTATTCTGGAATTCAGCAGAATTAATAAATGATTCCGCTACCTGCTGTGGATTCTTTACATTTTGCTGTATGGTTTTACACCAGTGATTCAATCCATCCGCATCAAATCCTCTTCCCAATGCCTGTGTATATAACCGGCTGACATATCTGGTAAGATTCACATTCTGATCTCTGGCTTGTGATAAAGTAACCTCGCCCCGATTAATTCCATATGAATTACAGATGTTCGTATACTCTGCCGACTGCGCAAATCCACGGAATACATATTCTCTGGATAATCCTTGTGCAAGGCAATCCATCCAGTGCTGTTTCCCGGAAGGATCCGAACCACGATCTAAAAATACATTATACAGCATTTCTACAAATGCATCATCCGATGTATTTTTATTCTGATATTCCTGACTGAATACAAATCCATACGCTACTGAAGCTCCGCTTCTCTCACCGCTTGCAAGACCACTTTTCCAATGTTCCATGCCGCTTGCATCCGGATCTCTACTTAGACATTTATTATACAATCTGGTCACAAAAGCCTCTAATTTGGCTTCGTCCGCCACTTTGATATCACATCTTGCCACAATGGAAGAATTCTGTTTGGAAGTACATGTGATCGTACAGCTTCCCGGATTATTCAATCTGATCATTGCGTATCCGGAACCTGTCGAGACAATATAAGCAATATTCGAATTATTAGTCGACCATGTAACCGATTGATCCGCCGTTGCCGGGGAAACCGCTGCCCGTAATGTATAATAAGAATCTGGCAGACCGGCAAGATAATTGCTGGATAATGTAATACCGGCTGCGGAACTGGTTCCCTGACCTTCCGGCCATCTTGTCCAAATATAGGTACCGACACCATTCTTCAGATTCTGACGGCTGATAACTCTGCCCCAATGAATACTGCTGTTATAATTACCTTCCGCAACCGTAATATCATCTCCGCTGACTCCGATAACAATAACTGAATGTGTATCATTATTAATACGGAGAATATCTCCGATCTTGATATTATCCCAATTATAATGCTCCCGATCCTGAAGATCACCGAATGCTACATTACTTAAATGAAATGTAAAAGCAGCGCATCCATATCCGGTATAATGAATCTTTCTTCCGTCTTCATAATGATAATATGGTGCATAAGAATCATCATTCGTCCATCTCATACCCTCCGGATAGACGGACTGCATGGACATCAATGCATTATATACACCCTCAACTGTAAGATCAGCACCTTGAAGAACTGCCGTCTCCGACTGACTGACATTCGTTATATCTCCGGAATTACCGTCCGTCTGTGTCAACTGTTCCGTTTCCGGAGTCTCAACGAACCATCCGGTCGGTTCTGATGGAACATAGTCTTCTGTCTGATATGTAATCTCAGTGCCTTCCTCTGTACTCACAGATTCGGCAATATCTTCTGCCGAAACAGGTATTCCCGTATAGAGTAAACCGGCAGTCAAAAAAACACCGGTCAGTATACTTGCAGTATTTCTTAATATTTGTCTTCGCATATGATACCTCCATCCATTATATGCCTTGCTTAATACTTCATTATCTGATTCTGCGAATGTGATTTTCATATAAGATATCTTTTGGGAACAAATATGTTTCCACGATATCTTTCCGCTCATTTAACTATATTCTACTACATAATATTAAAAAAAGAAACGGTAATTATTAACAAAGTACATTCCGCAAAAATTAGAATTGATTTTTCTCCGAAAATATATATACTTATAACTGTTGTTGTATGCATCTGTATTGCTTTCATAAGCAATTAATCAGAATAGGAGAGAGAGAGATGTCACAAAGGAAGAATTGTATCGTTGCCCAGTCCGGCGGTCCGACTGCTGCCATCAATGCCAGTCTTGCCGGAGTCATAGACGGCACCACCCACAGCAAAGCATTTGATATTGTATATGGATCTAAGAACGGAATTCTCGGAATAATGAACCACAAATTACTGAATCTGACGGAAATGAACCGGAACAATCCGGATTACATACGGCTCCTTCGAACAACTCCTGCCATGTATCTTGGCTCCTGCAGATACCGTCTGCCGACCCCTTCCGAAGACGATACTCCATATCGTACTATATTTGAAGCATTTGAAGAATATAACATCCGCGCATTTTTCTATATCGGCGGTAATGATTCCATGGATACGGTCATGAAGCTGTCTTCCTATGCTGCCGCTATCGGAAGCGATATCCGGATCATCGGAATACCCAAAACCATTGATAACGATCTCTGTATCACAGATCATGCGCCGGGATACGGCTCTGCGTGCAAATTTGTAGCATCCTCTATATTGGAGATCTCCCACGACACCTTCATCTATGCCGTAAAGAGCGTAACCATTGTAGAGATCATGGGACGGGATGCCGGCTGGTTAACAGCAGCGGCGGCACTTGCAAGAAATGAATATCATTCAGCACCGCACCTGATATACCTTCCGGAAGTACCGTTCTCTCCAGAATCGTTTATCGAAGATGTACGCAAACTTCTTAACAAGCGTAATAATGTGATCGTTGCGGTATCCGAAGGTATCCGGGACTGTAACGGTAATTATATCTGTGCAGGTGTGGCCAAAGAAGATACTTTTGGACACAGCCAGTTGAGCGGTGCTGGAAAGGCTTTGGAATATCTGGTTCAGGAACAGATTGGAGTCAAGGTTCGTTCTATTGAATTAAATGTACTGCAGCGGTGCGCTTCCCATATTGCTTCCCTGACAGACTTGGAGGAAGCATTTGCTCTAGGACAAAAGGCTGTCGAAGCTGCAGAGACCGGCCGCACCAGCTGTATGCTGACATTACACCGCAAAAATAATGATACCGATAACCATTATTCTGTTGTAATACAGTACACTCCGATCGAGGAGGTTGCCAACCGCGCCAAAGGAGTTCCGCGCTCATGGATCAATGATTCCGGCAATGATATCACACAAGCATTCATCGACTATATGCGTCCTCTCATTCAGGGCGAACCAGCAATCGAATATAAAAATGGCCTGCCGGTATATCTCCCGGTAGACCACCTAATCTGAAACTAAGAAATATAATTCTGACGAAATGCCTCATACATCAGGACCGTAGCAGCAGTCGCAGCATTCAGGGATTCTACTTTACCGGACATCGGAATGGTTAGTCTGACATCAGCCAGATTTGTAAGTTCATCTGTAAGTCCGCTGCCTTCGTTACCGATAAAGAAACACGTCGGCTGCCGGAAGTCATGCCCATAAAGGTCCGTTCCGCTCAAATGTGCAGCACAGCACTGTACCCCTTTTGATTTCAGCCAGATTACAGTCTCCTTACTATCATCCGTATAACAGAATGGGAGACGGAAAATTGATCCCATAGTGGCTCTCACAACCTTGGGATTATAGATGTCCGCCGTATCCTCACTCATAAGGATTCCCGCAACTCCGGCACCTTCCGCTGTACGTAAGATTGTCCCAAGATTACCGGGATCCTGCAAATGCTCTAACAGAAGAATACAGCTTGATCTCTTCTGACTCGTATCGTTTAAGTTCATTGCCTGCAGAATGTCCTCTTTCTTATATTTCTTCTGACGGACAATGGCAATTATCCCCTGCGGATTACATGTATCGGCAATACTCTTCATTACAGAATCACTGACATACTCATAATCCGCTCCTTCTTCCCAATCATAATCCACATTCAGATTCTTGGCGCACTCTTCTGTCAGATAGAACTTTACCAGTTCATCCTGCGGGATCTCGCGAAATATTCGTATCCCTTCTACGAGATACACTCCCTGTTCCTTCCGCTTACTGCTGCTCTTCATCAATTTTACGATATTTTTAATCTGAGAATTTGTATTACTTGTAATCATGCTGTTCCCCTGTTATATTATCCATTTGACATACAAACTAAGTTGTAGTCCGATCGATATACTTTGCCGCCAAAGAATGCAAAAGGCTTATTTTATAACCACGTTTTCTTCTCCGAGCATGTCCTGAAGAAGCTCTACGACTTCTTGATCCACCTGTATTCCGAACTTAGGAGGAAGATCCTTGCGGAGCTTTCCTTCCCGGATATAGATCTTCACGGTAGATTCTCCGGGATGTTCATCGATCAGATCATACAACTGGCTCTCCAACAGCTTATACTCTGCTTTGGTATCATATTGCAGCCATACATCCCTTGGGATCTGGTCAAATGTACTGGCCTTGGATAAGGTCATTTTCGCGGAATCTACAGATACGGATGCCCGTCCTGTAATGATCAGCTTGGCATCCTTTACCAGAAGATGGCGGTATTTTTCATATTCTCTGGAAAAGACCAGAATCTCCATGGAGCCCACCAGATCCTCAAATGTCAGAATAGCCATATTCTGATTGGTTTTCGTAATTCTGGTAGTAATATCCGAGATCATTCCCGCGATAGTATAGGTCTTCTTATCTTCTACACGTATCGTATCCTCTGCTTCTTCAAGCTCGGTAATACCGGTATCTGCGGCATCTGTCTCATCATCGGATACATCCCCGATCCGAAAATCTCTTGTTGTAACATCCGCATATTCCTCAATCAAATCTCTGTCATCCTCGAGCGGATGTCCGGTAACATAGACTCCCAGCACTCTCTTCTCATGTGCAAGCCGCTCTCCCTTTGGATATTCTTCCACATTCGGAAGCACGATCCGGAAAGATTCCCGTTCGTCTCCGCCAAGAATATCCATGAGATTCATCTGACCATCCATGGCATGCTTCCGCTCGGATGTAATATGATCCATAATCTGTGGATATAATATCATCTTCTGATGTCTGCTGCCTTCGAAGCAATCAAATGCTCCTGCCAGGATCAGATTCTCAACCGTCTTTTTTCCGACATCCTTTTCTGAAACCCGTTCCAGAAAATCCTGCATATTCTCATACAATCCATGCTTTTCGCGCTCTTCCACAATCACACGGATCACATTATAGCCAACGCTTTTTACCGCAGTCAGTCCATATACAATGCAGCCATCCTTTACCGAGAAACCCGCAACACCGGAATTGATATCCGGTGGAAGCACCCGGATTCCCATTTCACGGCACACATTGATATATTCAATTACTTTTCCCGAATTCTCAATATAGGAAGTCATCAACGCAGCCATAAATTCCACCGGATGATAGCATTTCAGATAAGCCGTCTGATATGCGACAAACGCGTATCCCGCGGCATGAGACCTGTTAAATGCGTACTGCGCAAAGTCCATCATTTCATCAAAGATCTGATTCGCCGCATCTTCCGATACTCCCCGGTTAATACATCCCGGAACATGAAGCTTATCGCTTCCGTAGACAAAGTTCGCACGCTCCTTCTTCATAACCTCCGGTTTCTTTTTGGCCATAGCACGTCGTACCAGATCGCTTCGTCCCAAGGTATAACCGGCAAGCTCCATAACGATCTGCATTACCTGTTCCTGATATACAATACAGCCGTACGTATCCTTTAAGATCGGCTCTAACTGCGGGCAGAGATACTGTACGGAATCCGGATGATTCTTATTCTCCAGATAACGCGGGATGGAATCCATCGGTCCCGGCCGGTACAGCGAAATACCGGCAATAATATCTTCAATATTCCCCGGCTTCAGACTCTTCATAAATGACCGCATACCCGGACTCTCCAGCTGGAAGATACCCTCACAGTGTCCCGAACTGATCAGTTCATAGACCTTCGGATCATCAAAGCTGATATCGTTGATCGGGATCTGCTCTCCGGTCGTCTGATATACCAGATCACAGGCATCCTGAATCTCTGTCAGTGTGCGAAGTCCCAGAAAATCCATCTTCAGCAATCCCAGACGTTCCACTGTCTCCTTAGGAAATTGCGTAATGACAGCATCATCTCCGCCCTTGGCAAGGGGAACGTACTCATCGATCGCCATCTGACCGATCACAACCCCGGCAGCATGCTTGCCAATATTGCGCTTTTGATTCTCTAGCTTACGTGACATATCGATCAAATGATGAATATCGTCATTCTCATCATATAGTTTTTTCAAATCCGGACTAATCCGTAGAGCCACATCCAATGTAACATCATGATAGATCTCTTTCAGTTCCTTCGGCAAAGCTCTTGGAATAGCCTTAGCAACAGCATCCGCGACCGCATAAGGAAGATCCAGAACCCTCCCGATATCACGCACCACCGCACGCGCCTTCATGGTATCAAAGGTCACGATCTGTACGACTTTTTCCTGTCCGTATTTCTCCACGACATAGTCGATAACCTCCTGCCGCCTGGTATATCCGATATCAATATCTATATCCGGCATGGTAACACGTTCCGGATTCAAAAACCGTTCAAACAGCAAATGATAACGGATCGGATCAATACCTGTAATCTTTAAGCAGTACGACACCAGACTTCCGGCTGCGGAACCTCTGCCAAGTCCTACCGGGATTCCCTGCTCCTTGGCAAACCGGATAAAATCCCATACAACCAAAAAATAGTCGACAAATCCCATGTTGCGGATGGTAGTAAGCTCATACTGCAGACGCTCTTCCAATTCATCGGTAATCTCATCGTATCGTTCCTTTAAGCCCTCCCGGCAGAGATGGGTAAGATAGCCAAAGGAATCGTAAGAATCCGGAACCTCGAATTTCGGTAATTTCTGCTCGCCAAATGTAAATTCTACATTACAGCGTTCAGCAATCTTATGTGTATTCTCCACTGCCTCCAGAGCATATGGGAATAAAGCCGCCATCTCTTCCGGAGACTTGATATAATACTGCCCGCCTTCATACCGCATACGGTCTTCATCTTTTAACTTCTTACCGGTCTGAAGACAGAGAAGATAATCATGCGTCTCGGCATCGTCCGGATATACATAATGAGAATCGTTGGTCGCAACCAGCGGAATATTAAGTTCCTTGGAGATCTTAAGCAGCTCCATATTCACGGTCGTCTGCTCCGGGATTCCATGATCCTGTAATTCTAGATAATAATGATCCTTACCGAAGATCTTCTGATGTCGAAGTGCGGCTTCTCTGGCATTTTCCAAAAAGCCTCTGCGGATCAGAGTCGGTACCTCTCCCGCCAGACAGGCACTTAGCGCAATGATCCCTTCGTGATACTTCTCAAGAATCTCCATATCCACTCTCGGCTTGTAATAAAAACCTTCCGTAAAGCCTCTGGATACGATCTTGATCAGATTCTGATATCCGGTATTATTCTCTGCAAGCAGGACCAAATGATAATATCGATCCTCATTTCTTCCCAGTTCCCTGTCGAATCTGGAGTTCGGTGCCACATAGATCTCGCAGCCGATGATCGGTTTGATCCCTGCCTCTTTACAGGCATCATAAAAATCCACTACGCCATACATAACGCCGTGGTCAGTAATTGCCAGACTGTCCATCCCAAGTTCTTTGGTTCTCGCGACAAGCTCCGGGATCCGGGACAGACCATCCAACAAACTATATTCCGTATGAACATGCAAATGTGTGAATTCCATGTAATACTCCCCTGTTCTTTTTTTCTCTCTCACTTATTCCCGGAAGAATCCGTTTTCTTCTGATTATGAAGAATCTCTTGGCGGATATAAGAAAATGTCTCATCTTCTCCTCGCTCCGCAAGCATCTGAAGTAATTCTTCCAACAGTTTTCGGGTATTCGGATGCATGATGTACTTATCTTTCCCCTTCTCATAGTAAATGAGTGCCGCCTGATCGGTGTAGGTCTCCGGATGATAGGTCTTGCTGGCTGCCACCCGGTCGCAGAACATTTCAACCACGTATTTGACCGGCATCTCCATTCCGACCATGGTCTGTCCATCCTCTAATCCGTAATCAATCCAATATTCCAGATGGTGCTTATTCCTGCCTTTGTGATGCAGCCATGCGGAAGTATATCCTTTATCCTCACGCTCTGCATTATTCGGACTGCGGTCACCCTGATAATACTTAACTCCTACAGAGAATTCCGTCCATGAATACTTGGACATATCATGCAGCAGTCCCTGCATGTATAATCCACAGCGAAAGCAATGCTTCATGACCAGCCACTTATGATGATTTATTGTCTTTAAATGTGACCACCATTTCATATCGTTCTACCATTCATTATACTTACTTCTGCCTTTTCGCGCATTCGCGACGAGCACCAATAATTCTCTCGTCGCTTATGCTTTCCTCTTCCCTTTTCGCGCATTCGCGACGAGCACCTCAAAACCTTCGGTTTTTCGGTGTACGTTGCACTCAAATGTCCACGATCACATGGCAACAGACATGTAAACATGTCGTTGCCCATGATCGTGTCCGCTCTCGTCGCTTATGCGCTCATATAACACAAGCGAGCCAAAAGCCCGCCTGTGTTCATAATAATATGAATCAATTGTATTATCAGTGATCAGTGCATATATTCCTGCAAAGTGGAATCATCCACAATGATCCGGTTGTCCATTGTCTTCTGCAGATCCTTGATCTGAAGAACCTTAGATGTCCGTTCAGAGCTTAAGTCGTATACCTGATTCTTATCAAAGCTCAGAATCATCGGAAGCAGCGGATTATCATCATTCTCTCTGATAACGAGTCCGCGTTCTCCATTCGTCAACTCTACACAGACTCCTGGCGACAGGATCCGGATACTGTCCAGCAATGCACGCACAGCAGTCGGATCAAAGACCCGATCATCCTCAAGCAGTTCCCGAACCACCTGCACCTCTGATTCCGGTGTATCATATAGATTCATGGCTGTCTTCACATCATAATAATGCGCAACCTTAATGATCTTCACACCCCATGGAAGATTCTTGCTGCTAAGATCATCAGCAGAATAATCCTGCTGGCATCCGCGAACCAGACGCTTCACACTGGTATTGATATCCACATTATTATCAATAATCTTATAACCGTCCATCTGCGCCTTACGATACATCTGATATTCATCCGCCGAGAATTCATCCGTCTTGTTCTGCATATTCGTCGGAAGAAATAACCTTCCTATATCATACAACAACGCGGCTACTACGATATTCATCTGTTCCGAGCTTCCGACATGCAGCCGGTTCGACATCAAAGCCGCCAGTATACTGACATTCAACGCATGCTTATATACATAATCCTCCGGACTCCGCAGATTCTGCGCAAAGTTGATCTTATGCTTCTGCGTGCCATACAATCTGACGATCTGATTTGCCAATACCATCATTTCGCCCGGCTTCTTACCATCTTTGATTGATTTGAGATCATCCTTAATACTGAATACCGCCATAGTCTGAAACCGTTCGAATTCAATGTCCTCCGGTGTCATCGGCGGCAATGGCTCAGCAGGCTCTAAGATATATAACCCGATTAACTCGAAGTTCTTCACACTATAGATACCCTGTAAGGTAAGCTTAGTATTACGTTCATACAGAAGTACTCCGTTTTTGTTATAGATTGGCTTTGCAAGGCGCATTCCCACCTTCAAATCATCTGTAGGTACAAATATCAACTTTAACTGCCCCCTTTCCACGTTGTCACAGAAACTTACATACATCTATTCTATCATTTTCTGTTTCATACTTCCACAATTATTTTTTAAAACCGGAACAAAACCCATACAACAAAAAGCAGAAAAACCAGACTTTGTATATGAAAGTCTGGTTTTTACTAATTATACAAGCTGGAAAAGGGACTTGAACCCTCGACCCCTTCATTACGAGTGAAGTGCTCTACCGACTGAGCTATTCCAGCAGGTTGACAAAACGCCAACAGAGAGATGATACCATATTCAAAATCGGTTTGCAAGCTCATTTTTATATATTACTCACATTAACAAGTTAGAAATTCCATAGTCCATAAAGCGGAACATTCAACAATCCCTTATGGAAAGTAAGCGGTTCCATAGATATCCGAATCGCGATATGCGTTCCGTACTTGTGCCGGAACACTTTCAAGCTCTGCGCTTTCTTACGAATGGTCGGCTGTACATCAACAGGCACAATCTCCCCATCATCCTCAAAGACAAAGCTCATTCGTGCCGTTGCTCCGGAAGTCCAGAAATACAAACGTTCAATATTCGGATTCTGCGTCAATTCCGAGAGCACATATTGTTCAGACAGAAGGCCTCCGAACATATCAAAAACATGTTCATCCCGATCAGCTTCTGCTGCCGCCACCAATAAGGAAGATCTCAACAATCCATGATCCAGATAATAGAGTTCGTAGGAACGCCGGTCCATCTGATCAAGTAAAGGCGACGTACCTGATTTAACCTTATGAATCTTTCTGACATAACCTGCATTCACGAGCCAGTTCACGGCTCCGACATATTCTCTGGCTCTCGCCTTCGGATCAATAAAGCCATACATGAACTTCCGGTTATCCTTGATCAACTGCTCCGGCACACTGTCCCAGACCTTCAGAATCTTAGATGTAAAGAACTTGGGAGAATATTTTAATAATTCATTACGCATCTCCTGAAGGATACGCTTCTGAATCATCTCTGCTTCTTCATAGTCATGATTCTTGATGAAATGACTGACAACCTCCGGCATTCCTCCTATGATATAGAATTGATGCAGATATTCCACAACGATTGGGAGAATATCTCCTGTCATTCCGTTCAGCTTCTCATCTTCAATGATCCGGCATAATTCCTGTGCTTTATTGGCAGTCAGATACTCCTCAAATGTCATAGGATACATATACCGTATGGTAATCTCCTCTGCCAACAGATTCTCAGCAGCCAGCATACCCATCCAGGAAGCTATGATCATGATCGACAGATTCGATCGTGCTCTGGCATACTGCATAACACCGACGAACAGATCCTCTTCAATCTGTACCTCATCAAAGATCAGAACCGTATCCTCCCGATGATCTCCTTCCAGATTCAATTCCGAGAGCAGCATCAGCTGTTCATCAATGAACTGTGGATCATGTGGCGTCATAAATAATTCCTTAAGTACGGCATCCTTAGAAAAATCAATATGTACTCTGTGCTCGAAAAAAGCAGTGGCAAAATCGATCACACACCATGTCTTACCGACACCTTTGGCACCTTTCAGCACCAATACCTGTCGATCCTTATCCTCTTTCCAGGCAACCAGATCATCCAATATATTTCGATACATTTTCTATCATCCAATCTACTTATTCTGTCGGAAATCTAATCATCCAGCTTGCCGATAGACAAGAAACCGTCCGCTCCGGCAGACAACAGATGACCAAGTCCTACATTTCTGCCAGCACGATCTCCCGTTGCAATATAGATTGCACCGGATTCCACCAAAGTATTGGCCATTTCAAATACCTTATCCTTAAATCCAAGCAGTTCAACCTTGCTCTGTGAACTGAGTTTGAAGAGATACTGATTCTTCGCACTGACTAACAGAATACTGAATGTACATGCATCTTCCGTAATACGTGTCATGGCAGAACCAACCATACGGGAATTCACCACCATGATCTCCGCCTTGTCAACATGAAGATATTCGCTGATGATCAGATCATATACCTTCAGGAATGCTTCCTCTTCATCCGCCTGGATCGGCATCTCGGCTACAGCAAATTCCACAACAGAATCTGCGATCTTAATAGTACCGCCGTCATCATTGATTACAGCTGAATACTCTTTTGGAATCGACATTTTGAAGAACTTATTGTCAATTACTTTATAACCTTCCCGCTCCTGTACCTGACGGAAGATCAGATCCGGATATGCCTGCTCCAGACGATTCATGGAGATCAAAGCACCGTTATTACCCTTGCGGGCAAGATCCTTCAAATGATCATATAATTCAGAGGTACTATCCGTCAGCTTCGGTTCCAGAGATACGATCTTCTCCACCGAAGGAGCATATCCGTTCATTGCCGCGCGATGATAGATCTTAACCATCTCTTCCTTCGGAAGTCCCTGCTTAGCTTTCTCATCTACAACTTCACACAGATATTCATTATCAAAACCTTCAAATCCGAGGTCCAGAGCCCGCTCCAGCAATTTCCTGCCGATGCCGCCGTCTTTCATATTGCCTTCTTTTTCACGCTCGCGAACGATCACACCATACCGATAGAACGCTTCCGCACTTCCAAGTTCACAGGCTTTCTTAAATGCTTCATCTATCTCATGCTCACTGGCAAAGTAAAATACCTGATTTCGCTTCTTCATGGCAACATCCAATGCGACTTCCGCATTACCCTCGGCGATTTCTTTCTCCCAGCGGTTGACTGCCTGCTGAAGATCCTCTCCGTTCAGGCTTGCAATATCCTCTGCATAAGCACTTGCTTCACCGATTCCATTATCCATTGCCTGTTTGAAATACCGAAGTGCCTTGCCGCCATTACGCTTCGTACTGAGCAAGCCATAGTAATAAAGACGTCCCAGATAGAATGCTACTCTCTGATGTCCGAGTTCTTCCGCCTTCTCATACCAATTAAGTGCCTGAATATAATCTTTCTTATGCTGTTCGTAGATCGTACCGATCAGGAATGCAAGATCCGAATCATCATTCGCCTCAAACAACTGCTTGGCAAGAGATAACGCCTTCTCATGATTTAAGTAAGGACTGTCCTCGTCATAATACAGCTCGATCAACAGATAACTTGCCTTCTTGCTTCCCACATTCAAAGCCTTTCTGGCAAATTCCATGGCCTTATCATACTGCCCAAGGAAATAATAGAACACGGCTTCACTGTAATACTGCTGATCTTTCCGGTTCGCGCTTTCTTCACTGATTACCGTCGGATCTACAAATGCAAAGGAATTGGCAACTTCAAAGATGATTTCTTCATATTGCTCAATGATCTCCATTGTAGCGCATACAAACTTCAGGCAGGCCATACGGTTTCTCTGCTTAAATGCAAATGTTACAAGACCTCGCTCCAGTTCCTTGTGGTAATATGTCGCGCAGATACCATCCGCATATTCCGTAACATATTCCTGAATATTCAGATCATAATCCAGAATATCATTATCATAACGAAGGAATAATTCCAGATCTCTGGTAGATTCCTTCGGCACACTGTCATAAGTTACATAAATGGCAAAATCCTGATAATCCTCATTTGGTGCATAGTATTCTTCATCATCCTCTTCATTAACAACCTTCACCCAATCCTTTGGAAGCTTATGAATATATCCCTCTACCTCATCATGAACATATGTATATTGATACTGCAATTTGGATGCTTCGATCGTCTTAAACCGGAATTCGATATTCTGTGCCTTCCGCCGCTCTGATATTTTGGTATATAACTTTTCCTTTTCTTCAAATTCAATACTATCGGTGTTATTCAACGCATATTCTACACGTTCCAAAGCCGCGATACCCTGCTCATCCTCCAGAGCCGCCAGTTTTTCATAGTAAGACTTGGCCTTCTCCAGATTGATCTCAATAATGGTATCTCCCCGGTTACCGAATGAATCATACTTATACATACCCTCTTCATAGATGCTTCCCAACTTCAGTAATGCGGAACGATCCTTCAGATCTGCAGCCTTTTCATAATAAGATAATGCCTTACTGTAATTATTCTTGCTAAGCAGATCCCTTGCCAACTTTGCATATACTTCCGGACTCGGCTCCAACTCAAGCAGACGGTCATAATAGGCCATCGCTTTCTCCGGACTCATCTGGACAGTAGAATTATCATATTTACCGGTTTCATATAAAGACGCCAGGATCTTAAGTGCCTCACAGCCATAAAATACATATTGTCCGGTGGACTCCACAACCTCTGCTGCTTCTTCCAGCTTCTCCACCGCATCCATAGTCTTTCCTTCATTTAAATATTCTTTGGCTTCATTCAGAGCCGCCTCTGCAGGATTGGACGCTCTCGACTTCTGCTTCGGTTCAAATAACCGTTCAATAAACGGGATTTTGGCAAATGCGATCAATAGGCCCGCTACTACCAGCAGGATACCGACAAGCAGCCCCGCACCGCCTTTGAAGATCACGCCAAGTATTATTCCGACAATTCCTACGCCTCCGCCGACAAGATATTTTTTCATTTTTCTCCCTCGTTTCTTCTGTCATTATTAACAACTATTACAAAGATATCTAATAATAGCCAAGAACACATTATTAATTTGATATTATCATATTCCTCTCTATTCTTCAATATTCAATCACAAAAAAACAACCAAAATAACACTCACTAACAAAACATAAGAAAAAGAGACTGTTTCTTTTCAAACAGTCCCTATCATACTCTTCATTATTGAAATCTCATTTTAATAATATTATTCAATACTTTGCTTGAAACCTCTGTTAATGGAATCTCTCTATAATTATGCCTGAAGAAAATTCTCAATCCCCTCAATCGCTTCTGTCTCATCATTGCCGTCGCAGGATACAAAAAGCTCATCTCCGGGAGTCAAAGCAATACTCATCATTCCCATTATGCTCTTCGCGTTGATCCGTTTATCCTGCAGCTCCAGATAAATCTTGCTCTCATATCGGCTTGCCACCTGTACAAACATGGCTGCCATAGGCTTGTTTTCAGAATTTTCCTTCATGTTAACGGTCATTTTCTTCGTTGTCATAAGATACTCTCCTTTCAACACAAACCCTATTATGCCATTCGAAATATCATATGTCAAACCTTGATTGCATTTTCTCTTTTTTGCTACTTTTTCCCCGTTTCCGAGCGTAATTCATCGGCAATCTCACTAATTTTTTTCAATCTGTGATTCACACCGGATTTGCTGACCGGCGGATACAGATTCTCTCCGAGCTCCTGCAGGGACATATCCGGCTCTTCCAACCTAAGCTCTGCTACATCCCGCAGATTCTTTTTTAGAAATTGAAGTCCCTTTGTCTGCTCGATATAACGGATGTCTTCAATCTGACGAGCTGCCGTTGTTACGATCTTATTGATATTGGCCATATCACAATTCACCTTACGGTTAATATGATTCCTCATATCCTTCATAACCCGGACACTTTCCATTTCCATCAAAGCTTTATGAGCCTCCATGATATTCAAGGCATCAACGATCATAGATGCCTCCTTTACATATACCACATAATGCCGCTTCCGATTCACGATCTTTGCGTCTACATCAAAGCTTATGAATAATTCCTGCAGTACTGCAGCCATCTTCTCCTGTTCACAGGTTATTTCATAATGGTATGATCTCTCCGGATTATTAACCGATCCATTCGTTAAAAATGCCCCCCGGATAAATGCCCGTTTACAGCAGTCTTTCTGCACGATCAATCGATCAAGCTGTCCGGATTCGGTTAATTTACAGGTATCCATAATCTGTCTGCAATGTTGAATTTCCGGCACAAGAGCCGCATATGTAGTAATCCCGCTTCCTGTCTTATGAATTCGAACTCTTACCTCTGCCGGAATCTGAAACAGACGATAAATCAGGATCGTAAACTTCTTTACGATCCTGAAATTCTCTGATTTCACGCAAATATAAGGTGCCTGTATTCCATTTGTCATGATAAGTATTGCTGTCAACTCCGCAATCCGGCAATGTCTCGAAGACGGTAATCTCTCAAACAGCTCATCTTTTACTTCTGATGAAAAAGACATAATCGTACCTCACTCCCGACCAATGTCACGATGCTCAATTCTTACGTTATGACCCATTTTAGAAAGTTCACGGTAGATTCGGTCCGCAAGCGTAATGGAACGGTGTTTTCCACCCGTGCATCCGATGGCAATCACTAACTGATTCTTGCCTTCCTTCATATAATTCGGGATCAGAAACTGAAACAGGTCGATCACTTTCGTCATGAATTCTCCTGCTTCCTCCGAATTCATCACAAAGTCCTGCACTGCTTTATCCTTGCCGGTCAGCATCTTCAGATCCGGAATATAGAAAGGATTTGGAAGAAACCGCACATCAAACACCAGATCCGCATCTATCGGAATACCGTATTTGAATCCAAAAGACATTACAGTAATGATAAAACTGTCATACTCCTGACCCTTTACAAAGATTTTCTCAATTTCCGCCCGAAGTTCCTTGGTATGCAGGTTACTGGTATCAATAATATAGTTGGCCATTTCCCTTAAGAAGGCTATGTCCTTACGCTCTTGCGCAATTCCCGCTTCCACGCGTCCAAATCTTGCCAAAGGATGCGCCCTTCTGGATTCCTTATACCGCTTAATGATCACCTCATCGCTGGCATCCAAAAACAGAATCTCAAACGGATAGCCCTGCGATTTCAATTCCTCAAGGCAGATGGCAATCTGTCCGACATCTCCGCTTCGAATATCCACACCGATCGCCACATTATTGACCTCCATATTGGTATCATATGCAATTTCCGCGAATTTGGAAATCAACTGCACCGGCAGATTGTCCACACAGAAGTATCCGAAATCCTCAAGATTCCGAAGTGCTACGCTCTTACCGGCTCCTGACATCCCTGTTACAATTACAAATCTCATCTTATTCCTCTTTCACACAAATTCGCCCACTCGCCGTACCTCCGGTTCTAAGGTTACTCCATCCTTCTCCTGCACATTGCGAATCACATCCTTCATCAATGTATCAATCTCCTTCGCCGTTGCCTCACCGCGGTTAATGACAAAGCCGCAATGCTTCTCCGACACCTGCGCATCGCCTATCCGATAGCCCGCAAGTCCCGCCTCCATAATGAGCTTTCCGGCAAAGTATCCCTCCGGCCGCTTGAATGTACTTCCTGCGCTCGGATATTCTAATGGCTGCTTCTCTCTCCGTGCCTGGCTAAGCTCCTGCATTCTTGATTGAATTGCATCAGAATCCCCATGTTCTAAAACAAGTACCGTCTCTAAGATGATCAAGTCCTGCTCATCCGCAATACTATGCCGGTAGGCAAAATGCATCTCGTCCCGATCCAACACCTTAACGTCTCCATCCGGCAGCATGACGGTTACCGTCTTCACGATATCCTTCATCTCTCCGCCATAGGCACCGGCGTTCATACGGATTGCACCGCCAAGAGTTCCCGGAATTCCTGCCGCGAATTCCATACCGGTAAGCCCATGCTTATAGGCAAAGTTCGCAGCCGTACTCATCATACAGCCTGCCTGAACGATAAGCCCCCGGTCACCGTCCCATGTGATCTCTGCATATTCCTTACCAAATTCAATTACAAGACCGCGTATTCCACCATCTCCGACCAAAAGATTACTTCCGTGTCCGATCACATAGTAAGGGATCTGATATTCCTTTGCCAGTGACAGAATCCGGGTAAGCTCTTCTGACGACTTCGGAGACACCATCACATCTGCTGGCCCGCCCACCCGAAAAGTGGTATGTTCCTTCATCAATGCTTGTATCTTGATTCGCTCTTCCGGAAGAATGGTATGTAATTTCTGAATGAAATCCTGCATGGAACTCTCTCCATTCCAATTATAATAATATTATCCCAGTATCAGCTTAGCACCGCCATAGATTCCCGCATCATTACCGAGGGTTGCCAGCTCGAACTTCGTATTCCGGCATGCATGAAACGCATATTTCACAAAATAACGGGATGTCGTATCAATAAGCACCTGTCCTGCCTTCGATACACCTCCGCCGATAACAAATGCTTCTGGATCTACGGTTGCCGCGATCTGTGCCAGTGCACGTCCCAGACACTCTCCATGTGCTTCCACCAGATCATTGGCAAGTTCATCACCTTCCTTCGCCGCGTCAAAGATCTCCTTCGCTGAAATATACTGCACACTACGGAGCTTGGAAGGCTTATCTGTGGTATTTAACGCGATCTTCGCCTGTCTTACAATACCGGTTGCGGAAGTATACTGCTCCAGGCAGCCCTTCTTGCCACAGCCACAGGTCTCTGTCTCATCATCCTTCACCTGAATATGTCCAATCTCGCCACCGGCTCCGTTCACACCGGCAAGCATCTTACCATCCAAGATAATGCCGCCGCCGACACCGGTTCCAAGTGTAACCATAACAATACTTGAATACCCTTTACCGCCGCCCTGCCACATCTCGCCAAGAGCTGCCATATTCGCATCATTCCCTGCCTTGACCGGAAGTCCGGACAGCTTCGATAACTCGTCTTCCACATTGAAAATGCCCCATCCCAGGTTCACGCATTTCAGCACGGTTCCGTCCTGTTTAACCGGTCCGGGAACACCCATACCGATTCCTGCAACCTCTGCTTTATCTATAGAATTCTCTTTTAACTTTTCATCGACGGAAGCAGCCACATCTCCTAAGATATATGCGCCGCCCTCATCCTTCCGTGTCGGGATCTCCCACTTCGTAAGAAGCTCGCCCTCTACTGTAAATATACCGATCTTAACGGTAGTACCTCCGATATCAACACCTACTGCATACTTTGCCATATTTGTTATCCTCCTTCTATCTCCTAGACTTCTTCTCCGTCCATTTTCTTCTGAATATTGCCGGTCACACGGTTATATAATTCCTGTGCTGCGTTATATCCCATCTTCTTTTGGCGATGATTAACAGCCGCCGCCTCCACAATGATCGCGATATTCCGCCCCGGGCGGATCGGGATCGAATGACTGACCACTTTATTGCCGAGGATTTCGGTATATTGATCGGTAAGTCCTAACCGGTCGTATTCCGTATCCTTGCTCCATTCCTCTAACTTAATGATCAAGTCTATATTCTGTGTCATCTTAACCGATTCAACACCGAACAAAGTCTTCACATCAATAATACCTATGCCCCGAAGTTCGATAAAATGACGGGTAATTCCCGGTGCGGTTCCCACAAGGGTCTCATCACTGACCTTCTTGATCTCCACCACATCATCCGATACCAGCCGGTGTCCGCGGTTGATCAGCTCCAGAGCTGCCTCGCTCTTACCGATTCCGCTCTCACCCATGATTAGTATACCTTCTCCATATACATCCACCAAAACTCCGTGCAGAGTTACTCTCGGTGCCAGCTCTACATGCAGCCAACGTACCGCTTCATGCACAAAAGATGAAGTGGTAGAATGTGAAGTCAGGATCGGAATTCCAGCTTCTCTTGCCAGCTCAATAATAAAATCATGAGGCTCTAATCCCCGACAAAAGATCAGACAAGGAATCTTATAAGAAAATAATTTCTTAAAGATCTCCCGGTTCTCTTCCTCCGTATGCATATTTACGATATATGCATGCTCCACATTACCGCAGATCTGTATCCGCGCCGCATCAAAATGCTCAAAAAATCCGGCCAACTGAACCGCCGGACGATTGATATCCGGATCCGTGATCATGATCTTATCCGTATCAATCTCCGGAATATGATTCACCAGATGCAGCTTCTCAATCATTTTCGACAGCGGTACTTCGTAAGTCTCCTGTTCCATATACGTATCTTCTCCTTTTTTATGTAATCTGAACACTATTTCCAGTATACCATATATTTTACCTAATTACTATCCGACTTATGCAATTTCCCGTAAACAGCCTCGGCCGCCCTCCGGTTCATGCCCGGAGCCGATGAGAGCTCCTCGATATCTGCCTGCCGGATTGCATCTATAGTCTTGAAATGCTGCATCAGACTCTGCCGCCGCTTCGGTCCCACATTCGGAATGTCATCCAAGATCGACTTCACCTGCGCCTTGCTTCGCAGACTCTTATGATATTCGATGGCAAACCGGTGTGCCTCATCCTGAATCCGTGTAATCAGGTCAAACGCCTCATTTTTCGGAGGAAAATCAATCTCCACATTATTATAATACAAGCCTCTGGTTCTGTGATTATCATCCTTCACCATGCCACAGACCGGAATGGCAAGGTTCAGTTCATCAAGAACCCGAAGGGCCACATTCACCTGACCGCGTCCGCCGTCCATCATGATCAGATCCGGAAACCGGTTAAAGCTTCCCATCTCTTCCTCCAGATTCCCCTCCCGGATCTGCTCCTGTTCTGCCTTTCCGTGAGAAAACCGTCTGGTCAGTGTCTCTTCCATACTCTTATAATCATCCGGCCCCTCTACCGTGCGAAGCCGGAACTTCCTATAATCGCTTCTCTTCGCCTTGCCCTGCTCAAATACCACCATCGACGCGACTGAGTTCACGCCGCTAGTATTCGAGATATCATAGGCTTCGATCCGGTTGGCATTCGGAATTCCGATCAGATCGGCAATTTCCTGTGCCGCTCCGGAGGTTCTTGCCTCCTCACGCTTTAATTTCTCCAGATCCTGATGAATGACCATGCTGGCATTCTCCTTTGCCAGATCGATCAGCTTATGCTTCTCGCCCTTCTGCGGTGTCAGGATATGCACCCGCTGGCCTCTTTTTTCTGACAGCCAGTTCTCCAACAGTTCCCTGTCCTCGACCTCCGTCTCAAGCAGCACCTCTCTCGGAATATAAGGAGTTCCTGCATAATACTGCTTCACAAAGGCAGACATGGTATCTACCGGCTGATCCGCCTCTACCCCTGCCATGTGAAAATGCTCGCGTCCCAAGAGCTTGCCGTCCCGGATGAAGAAAATGGACACCACGGCTTCCTGCTCTTCCACTGCCATTCCCACGACATCCCGGTCAACACTCACGGAATTCGGATTCGTAATTCTCTGCTTACCGGTAATATGATGAATACTATCGATCAGATCCCGGTACTCTGCCGCTTTCTCGAATTCGTACTCCTCAGCCGCCTGCTTCATCTTCCCGGTCAGGTCTTTTAACACATCCTTCGTATTACCGTCTAAGAAATCAATCGCTGCCTGTACGGATTGCTGATATTCCTCTTCCGAGATATATCCCTGACACGGTGCCGGGCACTGCTTCATCTGATAGTAGATACACGGCCGTCCAAGTCCCATTTCCTTCGGCAGCTTCTTATTGCACACCCGTAGATGATAAAGCTTCTGGAGCAGATCGATTGTATCCCGCACGGCCACAGCACTGGTAAACGGACCGAAATACCTGCATTTATCCCGATGCATCTGACGCGTCAAAATGACTCTCGGAAATGCCTCATCCAATGTCACTTTAATAAACGGATACGTCTTATCATCCGTCAGCATGGTATTGTACCGCGGCGCATATTCCTTGATCAGATTGTTCTCTAACACCAAGGCTTCCAACTCCGAATCCGTCAGAATGTATTCAAAGTAACTGATCATGGAGATCATCCGTTCAATCTTCGGAGACCGCTTATGTCCGGATTGAAAATACTGCCGCACACGGTTCTTTAAGCTGATTGCTTTCCCCACATACAGGATCTCGTCACTGACGCTGTGCATCAGATAGACCCCCGGATGATCCGGTAATTTCTTCAGTTCCTCCTCCAGATTAAATTCCTTCATATACCTATACCCTTCTATTATTCCTGTAACCTATATACAGATCATAGATTTTAATTGCGAATTCCATAGAATCATTGTAGAATGAAATGGTACATTTTGCAAAAGAAATTTCACGAATACTTTACTTGTAAGGAGGATTATATGAAACCTTATATCATATCCACAGACAGCATGGCGGATCTGCCATACGATTTCACCGAAGAACATAACATTCCTATGATTCCCATGTATTTTCAATTGGGCGATAAGACCTATGATTCCAATTCCAGAGAATTATCCGGAAAGGACTTCTTCGACGCCATGCGAAATGGGGAAATGCCGACCACTATGGCAAGCAATCCGGGGGTCATTCGGGACCACTTCGAACATCTCTTAGAACAGGGCTACGATATCCTGCATATCGCCTTCTCCTCAGGCTTAAGCTCCAGCTGTGATTACGCTTTTAAAGCAGCCGAACAGATCATGGAGGAGAAACCGGATGCCAAGATCATTGTCATCGACTCACTTGCCGCAACCTTGGGGCAGGGGCTTCTGGTCTATTACGCATGCAAGAAAAAAGAGGA
>JAFUAW010000056.1 GCA_017460485.1 Lachnospiraceae bacterium
TAAAATGTACCCCGGAAAGTGGACACGGAGCGATTCATCAGATTAGTCTGAAACGAAGAAAAATTAGTGGGCCTTAGTAGTGGACATTCTCCGATTAGAATCGTATAGCCATCCCGATTTTGTGGACATTGATTTATTAGATGACATTAGATTTCGTTCCGGATACAATCAAAGCAAACAGGAGGAACAGTCTGATGGCAAAGAACTTCACACAAGAAGAAATCGAGATTCTGAAAAACAATAAGTACACAGCATATGTGGATGAAAAAATCCTCAGATTCACTGTTGCTTTTAAGATAGCTTTTATGGAACTCTACCGGCAAGGAGTCCCTCCCCGCAAGATCCTTCCGGATCTCGGATATGATCTTGATATTATCGGAAAAGCCCGTTTAAATGGAATCTCTCAGCAGATAAGACTCCAGGCAGAATCCGATACGGGGTTTCATCAAGGTTGGTCAGGTAAAAAGACACTTGAAGAAACACCAATCGAAGAGAAAGCAGCTTTAACAGACCGCCAGCTGATTAATCGCCTGCAGGGAGAAGTAGTATATCTCCGACAGGAGTTGGAGTTTATAAAAAAAATTACAAATCCGGATGCTTTCGACAAGCGGAAGGATTGATCATGGATAAGACGTCAATGAAATATGAGGTTATCCAGGAAGTTCTTCTTAATTCGGAAAATCAGCTGGATATCCAAACTCTGTGCGCATTAGCCGGTGTATCAAGATCAGGATACTATCGCTGGCTTGCTGCCGCACCTTTCAGGGCGGAACAGGAAGAGCAGGATCGCAGAGATTTTGAACTGATCCTTATTGCTTACCAGTTCCGTGGCTATAAAAAGGGCGCACGAAGTATTCAGATGCGCCTTCTCCACTTGGAGCCTCCGGTGAAGATGAATCTGAAAAAGATTCGTCGGCTTATGAGAAAATACGGTCTGTTCTGTCCAATCCGGAAGGCTAATCCATATCGCCGAATGATGAAACAGATGCGGACAAATACGGTAGCACCGAACATTTTGGACCGCAAATTTACTGCCGGCGGCCCGCGCACTGTACTGTTGACAGATATCACTTACATTCGCAGCAGAGAAGGATTCTGTTACCTATCGACGATCCTGGATGCATACACCAGACAGATTCTGTCTTATGTATTGAGCGAATCGTTGGAGATCGATTTTGTGCTTGAAACGATAGAACTGCTGATCAGTAATCATGGTATTTCGCTGCAGCAATCCACAATCGTGCATAGTGATCAAGGGAGCCATTACACCAGTTATAAATTCATTCAGATCATAAAAGACAGTGAGCTGCGGCAGTCGATGTCACGAAGAGGGAATTGTTGGGATAATGCACCTCAGGAAAGCTTTTACGGACATATGAAAGATGAACTGGAGTTGTCCGGAGATGAAACTTACGCTGAGCTCAAAGTCATTATCGATGACTGGATGGATTACTACAATAACGATCGGTATCAATGGCAGTTGAGCAAGTTGTCCCCGAATGAGTATTATCAATACTGCCTCACAGGGAAATATCCATTGGAAATTTCTGGCACAGGTGATATCCAGGAGTAGCACATATGGAACGATTTTCTAATAAAATCTAATAACACTGTGTCCTTGACAAAGGGTACACATTA
>JAFUAW010000057.1 GCA_017460485.1 Lachnospiraceae bacterium
ATAGCTATAAGACTTATATTTTATGGATACTATTACGTTTTATAAGAAACGATAGTGAATTATGACAGGAGGACGACCATGCTGGATATAACAGAGATCAGAAAGGATTTCCCGTTCTTTGATAAATATACACTTGCATATCTGGATAATTCCGCGACAACCCAAAGACCGCGGCAGGTAATCGAGGCGGAAGCGGATTATTATTACTACCACAATTCCAATCCATTTCGCGGCTTGTATGAATTATCCATTGATGCAACCGAGCGGTATGAGGAGGCACGGAGAAAGACAGCAGCCTTTATTCATGCGTCTTCCGAGAAGGAGATCATATTCACACGTAATGCTTCCGAAAGTCTGAATCTTGTCGCATATTCTTTATCGGAGCTATGCTTACATGAAGGTGATGAGATCATTACAACGGTTGTCGAGCATCACAGCAATATGCTTCCTTGGACGCATGCTGCAGCCCGGCATGGAGCAACCGCGAAGTTCTTAGAATGTGAGGAAGATGGAAGCTTTTCCATTGAGAAATATAAGAGCCTGCTGACGAACCGAACGAAGATCGTTGCCATGACAGCCATGTCCAATATCTTCGGACGACTGATCGATATCAGGCAATTTGCTGATCTGGCACATGAGACAGGTGCTTATTTCGTTGCGGACGGAGCACAGAGTGTACCGCATTCCAAGACCGATGTACAGGCAATGGGAGTCGATTTTCTGGCATTTTCCGGACACAAGCTGCTGGCTCCTATGGGAATCGGTGTACTCTATGGAAGACAAGCGTTGTTAGAGCAGATGCCGCCATTTCTGACGGGCGGAGAAATGATTGAATATGTATCCTTAGATTCTGTTACCTATGCCGATCTGCCACATAAGTTCGAAGCAGGAACAGTGAATGCGGGAGCTGCGGTCGGACTTGGTGCGGCCATCGATTATCTGACCGGAATCGGATTGGATCAGATCGAAGCCAGAGAACAGATGCTGACAGAGATGGCATTCGATGGACTTAAAAAAATCCCGCATGTTCAGGTATTAGGATCCAATCAGGCAAAGGATCATCATGGAATCCTAACCTTCAAGATCGATGGTGTTCATCCTCACGATATAGCTGCGATCATCGCAGATGCCGATGTGGCAGTACGTGCCGGTCATCACTGCGCCGAGCCGCTGCACCAGTTTATCGGAATTCCATCCACGACCAGAGCCAGCCTGATGTTCTATAATACCGAGGAAGAAGTACAGAGGTTCTTAGATATTGTCAAAGACATTCGGCCGATGATGGGGTATCAGGAATGATCTCGTAAAGAAGACGTAAATAAAACTGCTTGCATTTTTCTTTATTCCGGCGATATAATATTATTATAAATAATGTAAGGATGTGATAATATGGGTCAGACAGTAAATGTTAATTTCAAATTAGATTCCGATATAAAGAAAAGTATGGAACAGGCCTGTTCGGATATGGGTCTTTCTATGACTGCCGCATTTACTATATTTGCAAAAAAGGTTGGAAGAGAAAGAAGGATACCATTCGAGGTCTCTGCAGATCCGTTTTACTCTGACAGTAATATTCACTATCTTGAAAGTATCGCCAAAGATATTAGAGAAGGAAAAGCTCATTTTGAAGAACATGAGCTGATAGAGGATTAAGCATGAGGACGCTATGGGAAGATCGTGCTTGGGAGGATTATTTATATTG
>JAFUAW010000058.1 GCA_017460485.1 Lachnospiraceae bacterium
CTGACGCATAAACATATTAATTGCAACCGATAAATTCATACCTAATGATTCAAATAACTCTGTTGCTCTTCTTTTTAATTCCTCATCTGTTCGAAATGTAATCGTTGTATTAGCCATTTCATCATCTCCTTTATGTATTAATATTGTAACACATGTGTATAACATTGTAAATATCGATTTCATTTATGTCTTAATCTGCATAAAAAATGATCGATCAAAATAAAACACTTTTCCCTTTGGTCTATAAAGAAGTCCTAATCATCCAATCATCCGCCCCAGCAGCCATAATCCCACACTCACCAAAAATGTCCCTGCAAACATTGCCGCCATACTGACCGGCCATTTCCCGCCGCGGTTAAAACCATAGAAATCCTCCCAACACCGATCTTCCGCAGCCAGTATGACCTTATACAGATATAAAAGACCATAAAGAATCACAGGAAGAATTCCATATAACACCATTATGAATCCAACATCCACCCTGTCTACCGTAAGATAGGAAATCAGAGCAAGCAGCGGACATATCAAATGCAGATAAAAATCTCCACCGCTTAGGAGATCCTTATACCCTCCCATACTTGGTCCCAAGAAGAACAGAACCGTCAACAATGTTACCATAACCGCTGTCGTTCCCACATAGTTCAGTACGAGCACCCACTCCGGCATCCCACCTATGATCCGGAAGATCACAACCATCAGAGACGCCGCCGCACAAAGGACATTCGACTGCACCGTAAAATAGCGGAACAGATTCTTCATGGTAGTATTCTTCTTATGCATAAGAATTGCTATGATTGTAATGATTACAATTGCAGAATTCAGAATTATAGAAAGTATCATGCCATAGCTCCTACCAGTATTACAAATTCATTTCTATCCGAAACCATTCACTTCATCTATAATTAGTCATGTTGATTTTACAATCTCTTGAACCCTTCTTTCTTCCGAATCAGCTTATTCTTCTGCCGTAAGCAGCCGATTCAATCCCCCGCTTAACCGCTTCGTGAAGAACTTTACAACCATCCCTGTAAGAAAGGCTGACAGGATTGTTCCTTCTCTCGTTCCGACAATTCCATAGGTTCTGACATCAAAGAAAACCAGAGATAGTACAATTGACAAACACACACAACTTACATCGAATACGATCTTAACATTTCCAAAGTCCTTCCGAACAGTATCTGCAACAGCTTTCACAAATGCTTCACCGGAATTCATGATCACATTCGCAATCACAGCCAAGGATACGCCAAAGCCTAAGATCACGATTCCGACCAGCACCATCAAAAGCCGTACAGGATATACCTCTGCTGGAATCAGAGATACAATCCACAACCCAAGATCCGTAAACCATCCGAACAAGAAAGATAACGGTATCTGCAAGAGTTGAATCCATTGAAACTTCTTTCTCAAGATCACTATCTGTCCGACAATCAGGATACAATTCCATATAATCAGCCAGGTTCCCATAGATAATGGAATTTCTTTGGATCCGATCGTAACAGAAGTCAGCTTGTAACTCATCACATTTGCAGCCGAAGAAACCGGAGATACACCAAGTTCGCCGTGTTTTGTAAATGCCACGCCAAGTGCCGCAAAGAACAGACTGATGATAAATAATATGTACCGTTTGGCTAATTCCTTTTTATTCATGATGTATCTTACTTTCCACTCCTTAATATCTACTTCATCTATACTATCTGAATTTCTCCAATCGCCCATATAATCTATCCTTTGTCTTCTCTCTCCATCTTCTTCACTTATACTTATATTTTATCAAATTGCTGTATTCTTGTATAGTATCAGCTTTACTCTCCATGTGCTGATTCTCCCCTCTGATTCGTTCTATATATGAGTGCTCAAGAATGATACAATAGAATCCATACATAAAACATTCAAGAATCGATTCCACAACGATAAGATAAAGAGGTGATACCATTGACGCAGGATCAGCTGCTGAATCTATATGATCAATATGCAGATCATGTATATCGACTGGCTCTCAGCTATTTAAGATCTCCGGCAGATGCGGAAGATATTGTTCAGACCGTATTTATAAAGCTGTTAGAACGTAAGGTGTCCTTACCCGAGGATAAAGAAAAGACGTATCTCCTGACAATAACAGCCAA
>JAFUAW010000059.1 GCA_017460485.1 Lachnospiraceae bacterium
GAAGCGTTAGGAAACCTTGCTTATGAAATACCAAAAGATGCAATGTTCCTTACCAAATCACAGGATGAATACATTGCCAGATATGAAGCAGCATCAAAATGCGTTAATCCGAGAGATTTACATTTAGACAAACCTGCGAGAACTCTTACATGTCGTAACCTTGCCGGTGCCACAAGCGACATGCATCGCATACGCCTTTCCGATGGACGAAGACGCAGAATTACCGTCAGGGAAGCAGCGAGATTGCAGAGTTTTCCTGACTGGTATGAATTCTCCGGCACAATGGAAAGTCAGTTTACTCAGATTGGAAATGCCGTACCACCACTATTTGCATACCAGCTTGCCAATTCCATTATAGATTACATGGATAAGAGGAGGGATAAATAACATGAAACACAATGATGATGAACTTCCGATAATCGAATACAGAACCTTTAAATCGAAGTCCGAACAGGTACAAAGATTGATTCGCCAGGCACTTCATATCATGCAGGCTTTAGGCCTTCCGATTGATGAATACACAGACAGAAAAAAGGAAAAAGCTGCAATGGCTCTACTTGCTGTAGCTGATGTAAAAAAATCCTCCGAATGGAAGAAAATGAAGAGCGCAAACGATGACTACTCTGTCACCACAAAAGAAATCATCGAGTTCGATAACAAGTATCTTGAGGATAATATAAGTCCCGGTTCTTATGACTATGTCCTCCGGGACGATCTGAAACAGTTACTCATTGCCGAGATTGTTGTAAAATCCAAACCGGGAGCAAACATAAGCAATCCTACCAGAGGATATAAGATTGCTGTTGAATATGCTAAACTGATAAGAAACTATGGACAGCCTGACTGGGATGAACAGGTAGCCACATTCAACCGGATGCACCCTACTTATCAGGAACGTCTTACACCGAGCCGTAACATTCCCTTAATTCCTGTACGCACTCCTGATGGGAAAGTCTTCAACCTTAAAGAAGGCGAGCATAATATCATTCAAAAACTCGTCATAGAAGATTTTCTTACTCGTTTTGGCTATGGTGCTACTCTTCTTTATGTTGGTGATTCCGATAATAAATTCGGAGTATGCTTTGAAAAAGACAAGTTAATCGAGCTTGGTTTTTCTGATTTGAAGCAAGGCAAGCTCCCAGATATCGTCGCTTATTCAGAAGAGAAAGATTGGATATATATGATCGAGGCATATCATACTTCAAATCCTATCACCCCGGAGAGAAAGAAGGAACTGATAAAAATCATGGGTACATGTTCAAACAAGGGGATTTTTGTAACAGCCTTCGAGAATGTTACTTCTTATAGATCATGCCCTGAAGCTCTTGCGTGGGAAACCGAAGTCTGGATTGCCACTGACCCCGAGCACATGATACACCGTGACGGAAGCCGATTCCTCGGTCCTTATAACGAATAACTGTATACTGACTGGCTGGCGATTATTTGTCAGCCAGTTTTTTTTCAAAAAAATAAGACCGTTTTCGGTCTCTCCATCAAAAATCCATGTGATTTTGCCCCTTAGCATGATTTCTTAGTTGTAACCAATGTTTCAACTCTGCTCGTTGCAAACATCTCTACATTATTTACCCCCTTTTTGAAGTTTTCTTGCTTTATTAGTACCTTTTCTGAAAAAACGAAAATGATAAAATCATCTTTGCGCCGTAGCGTGTTGTGATTTAGGTTCCGGCGTCGGTGGCGGTAGGGATGGATGTATTATCAAAGTTATATGCATCGTCATCCGGTTCCTGATCCACGGTTGTTACGGCATATCTCATCGTGCCGCCCGTTGCTTCGCCGGTAACGGTTACAAGCGGTTCC
>JAFUAW010000060.1 GCA_017460485.1 Lachnospiraceae bacterium
ACAGACCTCTCACCGGTTATCACATTCATATCCTCCAAAGAATCCAATGCCTCCAGCACAGCATGATGCACAACCTCCGGCACCTCACGGAACATAGTATTATCCGGCATTTAGATCACCCCTTCCAGTATCTTTCTTAATCTCTTCTTCCCACGAAAGATACGATTTCTGACATTGGTTTCCGTAAGCGATAACATCTCTCCGATCTCCTTTACCGAATACCCCTCTATGTCGTGCAGCTCAATCGGAATCCGGTATTGTTCCGGCAGTCTTCGGAATTCCTGCAAGACTATCGATTCATCCTCTATGGTATACATCTCCTGTCCTGCCGTCTGCTCGTATCCATTGTTAACAATCTGTCGCTGTTCCTGTCTTAGGATCTGATAACACTCATTGATCACGATCCGTGTCAGCCATGTCTTAAAATATCTGACATCCCGCAGCGTATCTATTTTTTGAAATGCATGTAATATTCCATTTTGTATCGCATCTGCACAATCTTCATCCCTGCACAGAATCGTCTTTGCCACTCGGTACAGAGAGCTCTCCGCCTCTAACACCCTCCGGCTGAATTCGTCCTTATCCATCTGATCATCCATTTTCCATGTGTTTGTATTGCTGTTCATCAAACATATTCTACTATTTAGATGCATGAGTGGACGCATTTGTCTCATTTGTCATTTGTTTTTAAGAATTTTTTAAAACCCTATTGACATCCATCTGTTATTAGTGTATATATAACACATAAACAGTTATAGAACAGTACGATCGCGATTAGTATTATGAGGTGACGACCTATGAAATTATTACAGAACTCCGGTGTGCCGATCTACAAGCAGATCGCAGACCAATTAAGGACCGACATTCTGTCCGGCAAGATGAAGCAGGGCGAGTACCTGCCGTCGATCCGGGGACTTGCGCAGGAGCTTCGGATCAGCGTAATTACAACCATGAAAGCCTATGAGGAACTGGCAAATGAAGGACTGATCACCCCCGTCCAGGGCAAGGGCTACTATGTCAATGCGCAGGACTCCGACATGCTTCGGGAGCAGCATATGCGGCAGGTGGAGAATTCATTAAATGAGGCGATCCATGCCGCCCGCATCGCGCATATCACAGACGATGAACTGAAGGAGACCCTGAATGCTCTATTAGAGATAACGAGGGAGTAAAAGGAGGAGAACCTATGCAATTCGATGATATCCTAACTTGTAATAACGTGCAGAAGCAATTCAAGAACTTCGCATTAGATGTGCCGGAGCTTCACATTCCGAAGGGCTTCGCAACCGCGCTTGTCGGAGAAAATGGTGCCGGCAAGTCTACCCTTCTGAATATTCTATCCGGAATCCGTCTCGACTACCGGGGAACCGTCCATTACTTCGGGGAAACGACCGATGTGGATTCCGTTAAGCACCGGCTCGGCTATACCGGAACCAAGAATTATTTCTCGCCGCAGTGGAACGGCGCACAGATCCGGGAGATGTCCGGTCTGCTGTTTGATGACTTTGAACCGGAGCGTTTTGACCAGATCTGCCATGCCATTGACATTGATTCCAGTATCTTCTCTAAGACAGGCAAAGCCGTATCCAAGCTGTCGGACGGTAATCAGACCAAGCTGATGCTTGCCTGCGTCTTCGCCAGAAAGACCGAGCTTCTTCTGTTAGATGAACCGGCATCCCCGCTCGATCCGCTCATGCGGGATACCTTATCCGACATGATCCGCAGATATATCGCAGAGGGCGACGGCAGCCGCAGCGTATTATTCTCCACGCATAATATCACGGACATGGAGAGTGTTACCGATTATGTTCTGATCATGGAACAGGGACAGATCGTGGAACAGGGCTTTGTTCTGGACTTAAAGGAAAAATATATCGTCGTCAAGGGGGACGCCGATGATACAGAAGCTGCCCGTCCATACCTGCTTACCTGCCAGTCCAATTCCTATGGATTTGAAGGCGTCTGTCTTGCGGAGCAATTGGATCGTTTGGCAGGAACACATATAGAAGTTGAGACTCCGAGCCTCTTCCAGATCAGCGTCGCCGTTATGAAGCAGAATTCCAGACTGACCATACCGGATATTGCGTAGTAAAAGGAGATGATCGCCATGAATCTCAAAGCCTACCATGCATATATGCCTCTTA
>JAFUAW010000061.1 GCA_017460485.1 Lachnospiraceae bacterium
AAGTACGGTGTTACATTGGTTGTGCGGTCCAGCTTAAATAATTCCGAAGGAACCATTGTCAAGGAGGTTAAGAACATGGAAAAGATGTTAGTAAGCGGTGTAGCTGCTGATAAAGATACAACAAGAATATCATTGATCGGATTGAAGGATGAGCCTGGTGTTGCATTCCGTCTGTTCAATCATTTGGCAAGACACAATATCAGTGTCGATATGATCTTGCAGTCGGTAGGACGTGACGGAACGAAGGATATTACATTTACAACGACAGAGGATAATGCACAGGAAGCTGTTGAGATCGTAGAACGTCATTTCCACGAATATGAAAAGATTGATGTTGAGAAGGACATTGTTAAGGTATCCATCGTAGGTGCCGGCATGCAGACCAATCCAGGTGTTGCGGCGAAGATGTTCGAGGCTCTTTATGATCAGGGAATCAACATTAAGATGATCTCTACATCTGAGATCCGCGTCAGCGTTTTGATCGATGAGAAGTTCACCGAGAAGGCAATGACGGCGATCCATGATAAGTTCTCGCTTGGCGATAACTAGGCTGGTTTGCTTCTTATTAGTATAATTATACACATATAGTGACGCAACATCGAAGGGCTTGCATGCCCCACGAAAACCGGTTGTAGCTATTTTCTATAATTCACATATCGTTCATGGTGATTTTCTAAAAACGCTCACTAACTCGCTTCGCTCAAACAGCGTTCGCGTTTTTGAAAATCATTCATTCACTCTATGGAATTATCACGAAATAGACAAATGGTATTTCTTAGGTGCATGCAAGCCCTTTGATGTTGCTGTTTTTTTAATTTTATAAATAATCTCATGAATCAGATGATATATGACACGGGCGAGTCAGAGGATTCCTAAGGAACGCATCTGTCGATTTTATGATAATTCCATTGAACGAATGGTTAATTTTCATAAATGTGCCCAGTTGTTTGAACGAAGTGAGTTTGGGGCACATTTATAGAAAATTACCATGAGTGAGATGAAAATTATCCAAAATCGTGACAGCCAGCGTTTCGTGGAATACTCTGACTTGTCCGTGTCAATAAGACCTGTAATAATTTTAATAAGAACATGGAAATTAGGGGATAGGTGTGGTATGATAACGAAGGAGTGTGTGACTTATGGGAAAGGAGTTATACTATGGGGATGAAACGAACGGATTATATCAGTTGGGATCAGTATTTTATGGGGATCGCATTATTGTCTGCAGAGCGCAGTAAGGATCCGTCTACTCAGGTGGGTGCCTGTATCGTAGATGAGAATAATCGGATCTTATCAGTTGGATATAATGGTATGCCGTCTGGCTGTAATGATGATGAGATGCCTTGGGGCAAGGTTGGCAATGCCCTTGATAATAAATATTTTTTTGTATGTCATGCGGAGTTGAATGCGATTCTTAATTTTCGCGGCGGATCTTTAAAGGGCGCAAAGTGTTATTCTACGCTATTCCCTTGCAATGAGTGCGCAAAGGCAATTATACAAAGCGGGATCAAGGAGATTATTTATCTGTCCGACAAATATGCGGATACGGAATCGACGATCGCATCCAAGCGGATGTTCAAAATGGCAGGAGTTACTTATCGCGCCTTTGAACCTAAGAGCCAGGATGTGATAATTCATTTATAAAGAATCATTAAGACTATGTGAAAGATGGTGTATTGGCACTATGATCAATCGGTCTTTTTCATAGATATACAGATGGAATACAGTTGGAGGAAATTAGTAACATGGATATAGCAAAGGTGATAGCATCGGAACTGAACATCCGGAATAGTCAGGTGGAAGCGGTTATCAAGCTGATTGATGAAGGAAATACGATTCCGTTTATTGCCCGTTACCGGAAAGAGGTACATGGCGGCTTGAATGATGAGGTTCTTCGTGATCTGGATGAGCGATTGACCTATCTTCGAAATCTGGACGAGAGGAAAGCGGCTGTTTTAAAGAGTATTGAAGAACAGGAGAAACTGACTCCCGAGCTTCAAAAAGCGATTGAAGACGCTATGACGCTTGTCGCAGTAGAGGATCTGTACCGTCCGTATAAGCAGAAGCGAAGAACGCGCGCGACGATCGCGAAGGAGAAGGGCTTAGAAGGACTGTCTACGATCATATGGCTGCAGATGGTTGACCATTCCATTGAAGAAGAAGCAAAGCAGTATATAAATGAAGAGAAGGAGGTCCTGACTGCAGAGGATGCGATTGCCGGAGCTAAGGATATTCTGGCGGAAGTGATCTCTGATGATGCTTCTTACCGGACATGGATCCGCAATACGACATGGAAAGAAGGACTGCTGACATCGGATGCAAAGGACAAGGAAGCGCAGTCTGTTTATGAGATGTATTATGAATTCCGCGAGCCGGTTGTGAAGATGGCGGGATATCGGACACTTGCCGTAAACCGCGGAGAAAAAGAAAAGATCCTGACGGTTAAGATTGAAGCTCCGGAGGACAAGATCATCGGATATCTGGAAAAACAGGTGATCGTCAAGGATAATCCATATACGACAGAATTGTTAAAGGAAGTATGTGAAGACAGTTATCACCGTCTGATCCAGGATTCGATTGAACGGGATATCCGAAACGAACTGACTGAACGCGCGGAGAACGGAGCAATCGAAGTCTTTGGTCAGAATCTGACGCAGCTTCTGATGCAGCCGCCGATCGCCGGTCATGTAGTACTTGGCTGGGATCCGGCATTTCGTACCGGATGTAAGCTTGCGGTTGTTGATGCAACCGGTAAAGTGCTGGATACGAAAGTAATCTATCCGACGGCACCGCAGAATAAGGTTACGGAGGCTAAGCAGGAAGTCTATAAGCTGATCAGGAAATATGGAATTACATTGATTTCGGTGGGAAATGGTACGGCATCCCGCGAGTCGGAGCAGATCATCGTGGATATGTTAAAAGAGATCAAAGAGCCGGTACAGTATATTATAACCAATGAAGCCGGGGCATCCGTGTATTCCGCAAGCAAGCTTGCAACAGAGGAATTCCCGAACTTTGATGTAGGCCAAAGAAGTGCGGCATCCATTGCGAGACGGGTACAGGATCCTCTGGCAGAGCTTGTAAAGATCGATCCGAAATCCATTGGAGTCGGTCAGTACCAGCATGATATGAATCAGAAGAAATTAGGAGAGGCATTATCTGCAGTTGTTGAAGACTGCGTGAATAAGGTTGGCGTTGATTTAAATACCGCGTCAGTCTCTCTGTTGGAATATGTGTCCGGTGTGAATAAGACACTTGCTAAGAACATTGTGGCTTATCGTGAGGAGAACGGAAGCTTTAAGAGCAGGAAGGAATTATTAAAGGTTCCAAAGCTTGGACCGAAGGCTTATGAACAATGTGCGGGATTTATGCGTATTCTGCATGCAAAGAATCCATTGGACGGAACCAGTGTGCATCCGGAATCTTACGAGGCTGCCGAGAAGCTTCTTACAAAGCTGAATTATCAATTAGAGGATATAGCAAATGGCGGTCTGGTCGGCCTTTCCATTGCGGCAAAGGATACTGCCAAGCTGTCAAAGGAACTGGAAATCGGCGAGATGACGTTAAAAGATATTGTAAAAGAATTAGAAAAACCGGGAAGAGATCCGCGTGAGGATATGCCGAAGCCGATCTTACGCTCTGATGTTATGGAGATGGAAGATCTGAAAGAAGGCATGATCTTAAAGGGAACGGTACGTAATGTGATTGATTTCGGCGCATTTGTTGATATCGGTGTTCATCAGGATGGTCTGGTTCACATTTCACAGATGAGTGATAAGTATATTAAGCATCCGTTGGAGGTTGTATCCGTTGGTGATATTGTAGAAGTAAAGGTATTGGGAGTAGATCTTCAAAAAAAACGGATTCAGTTGACGATGAAGGGGATATAAGTATTATCTTGGTCGAGTGACGATTTACGTATATTGAACATGGCTAACCGTGGACACGCTTGCGCTTAGTTGAGAACGCTCTAGCCATGTATCAATGATGCGTAAATCTGAATTTTTTCAAATTATTGATTGATTATTAGGATGGATGATGTATGGAAGATTCGCGTGATATGGCTGAGAACGAGAACATGAAAGATAATCACATAGATAGTCAGAATACAGAAATTGCAGATGGTGTATCTGTGACTGTGAATATGCGAGTGAAGTATATGTACTCCTTTTTGTTCCAGCATGTTCACCGGTCTCTGCAGGGCTTGATCGGAGTCGGTATCAGTCTGGCGGCACTTGTTATGTTCTTTATGTCTATTGGTAAGAATGTGGACGGAACCAGAATGTTTATCATGCTTGTGATCGGTCTTCTGTTTACGGTAATCAATCCGATCCTTCTCTTGTTTCGGGCGGCGAGGCAGGTAACGCTTTCGCCGGTATATAAGCAGCCGCTTACCTATGTGTTCACAGAACAGGGCATGACGGTAAAGCAAGGCGAACAGTCTCAGTTTATGGAGTGGAAGAAGCTTGTTATGGTTCGCAAGACGGCTTCTGTATTGATCCTGTATACCAACCGTAATTCCGGATCGATCTTGGCATTTCAGGAACTGGGAGAACAGAAGGATGCGGTTATCCGGATAATTACAGAAGGGTGCCATATGGCCGGTATCAAACGGATACCGAAAAGTATGCGATGTATAGAAAAGCAAGAGTTTATTTAGCTACAGGAGAAGTGGAAAGCATGGCGAGTGATGATATGGTAATGGTCAGCTTAAACGAAGAGAATACATGGCAGATTGGATATTCACTGGCAAGGGAGGCCAAGCTCGGAGATGTATTCTGTCTGATCGGGGATCTTGGTGTGGGAAAGACAGTTTTTTCCAAGGGCTTTGGAGCCGGAATCGGTGCCCGGGATACCATCAACAGTCCTACATTTACCATTGTACAGGTGTATGAGGAAGGAAGATTACCGTTCTATCACTTTGACGTCTATCGAATTGCCGACGAGGATGAACTCATAGAGATTGGATTTGACGAAATGATAGATGGCAATGGGGTATGTTTGATCGAGTGGGCGGACCTGATCCCGAACAGTCTTCCGGAGCATTATACTGAAGTCAGAATTGAGAAAGACTTGGAACAGGGCTTTGATTACCGAAAACTGACGGTAAGAAAGATATAACATTGCTATCTGATATATAGTGAATAGAGCTAATATAAAAGATGCAATCAGATATTTGGATTATAGAACCTGACAGATATTAAGAAAATAAAAATAATAGAGGATAATACGAAATTATGAAATTATTGGCGATGGACAGCTCCGGACTGGTCGCTACGGTGGCAGTCATTGAAGATGATGTGATGCGGGGCGAATATACGATCAATTATAAAAAAACACATTCTCAGACATTGCTTCCAATGATTGATGAGATTGCCTCGATGATTGAGCTTGATCTTAATACAGTAGATGCCATTGCAGTTGCCGGGGGACCAGGTTCTTTTACCGGTCTTCGGATCGGTTCCGCAACGGCGAAAGGACTTGGTCTTGCACTGGATAAGCCGATCATATCTGTACCGACGGTAGTTGGTCTTGCTTATAATTATTACGGATCATATCAGTTGATCTGCCCAATCATGGATGCAAGGCGGAATCAGGTCTATACAGGTGTCTATAGTTTTCAGGATGGAACACTGATTACTCATATGGAACAGTGCGCGATTTCGATTGATGAGCTGTTGGAACGCCTGACTGGGATTGTTGTATCGGAGAAAGAAAAAGAACGATCGCTATCGGAAAACAACGAGAGCTTCACGGTTGTCTTTTTGGGAGATGGTGTTCCTGTGCAGAGGGAATATATCGATGCGCATACAGAATTCCGTCATATATACGCGCCTGCCCATATGAACGGCCAGCGCGCGGGAGCATTGGGATTCTGCGCCATGCAGATGTGGCAGAGACAGAAGATAACATCGGATAGTATGAAGGATTCAAATCGGATATTCGATGATATGAGCAGTGGTAAGATCGAGACTGCAGCACTTCATCATCCGGACTACCTGCGGTTATCACAGGCAGAGCGGGAACGTGCGGAAAAGCAGAACAAGGATCTTAAATAAATGTATATTGAGCTTTAGATGATCAGGATATGAGATGAGTATGATTCAAATACGCGAAATGACAATCGAAGATTGTGATGCTGTAGCAGATATTGACCGGGCTTGTTTTACGCAGGTCTGGTCTGTTGCTATGTTCCGGGATACGCTGGCTTTTCCGGCGTACTATTATGTGGTGTCTGTCATTTTAACTGATCATCCGGAGAATACGGATGAGGGACGGATTGTCGGATTTGCCGGTATTTCTATAGCAGCTGATACTGCTGATGTGATCAATATCGGTGTTCTGCCGGAATACAGGGGGCAGGGGATCGGTAATCTATTATTACAAAAACTGGAAGAATTGGCAAAAGATAACAATTGTTTGAATATGATGCTAGAAGTTCGTGAAAGTAATTTGCCAGCCATTCAAATGTATCATAAGCACGGTTTTCAGGATATCTCTGTTCGTAAGAACTACTATTCCAATCCGGCAGAACATGGAATTGTAATGCAGAAACTCATGAATCCGTAAGTATAAGCGGCAACTGTGACAGATGATAAGCCATTCATTACCAGTATACAGAATGGATTCTGAAGGATTATACTAGGATCGTAGCAAAGAGCACAGGACAAAGATTCTGATAGAATGGAAGTCCGGAGAGAAAGACAACAAGTATGGATTCTATAGACGTGTTGTTATGAAGAGGAGCGTGAATTATGGAAGAAATCAGATGCAATCAATGCGGCAGGTTGATCATAGAACGTGGATCCGGACCGGATCAGGAAATGAAACAGGACAAAGATTCCGGTAATCTTAAAGTCAGCACTCCTCAATTCGATTATTTGAAAGTGACAAAAACATGGGGATATTTTTCAAATAAAGATCTGGAGATCCACGAGTTCTGTCTGTGTGAGGATTGTTATGATACATGGGTACAGAACTTTCTGATTCCGATAACGAAGAGGGAGAACAAAGAAGTGCTGGGATTATGATAATATTTTACAATAAGCATGATTTCTGTTATAATATGTCTTGTATGGTTGTTAAGGAATAAAAGAATGATGGACAAGTGCTTCGGTCGGCCATGTCATGTCATGGATAATCAGGAGGGAATGAATTATGAAACTAACAAAATTAGGTATTTCTGTTGCATTGATCAGTTTCATCGGATATGTACTTGGTTACTTTAATATTGTAGCCGTAATTGTACTTCTGGGTATTGTATTAATTGCTGATCTGGATGTGGAAGCAAAGCAGAATGTTGCGCAGGCAACGATCTTAGCTCTGTTCTTTATGATCCTTCAGGGAATATTAGGATCCTTAAGCAATGGTTATATAGAGGTTCTCGGATATTTTAGCGGAAGGATATCTTATGATGCATATAACATATTGACAAAGCTGGATCTTGCGCTTTGGGTAAACCGATTGGTTGGACTGTTAAAGTTCGGTCTTCTGATCTATACGGTCATTGTATCATTCAAGGGTAATGTTGTTAAGATCCCGTTGATCACCGGATTGGTAGGAAAGCATATGGGTCAACAGCAGCAGGCGTAAGTTATAGTTAAGACTGAATCTGTCAAATCAAAGCATGTACATGCTATCTGCGGGATGCAGGAACATGTATATGCTTTTGTTGATTTCTGGTTCTATTCTTGGTACAATAATCAGTAAAGATATCATCTTATATTATTAGAAATGGAGAATCAGAAGTGATAGATGTATGCTTGCTCGGAACCGGCGGTATGATGCCGCTGCCGAATCGTGCCTTGACATCGTTGATGTTGCGTTATAATGGAAGTACGATCCTGATCGATTGCGGTGAAGGAACACAGGTGGCAGTTAAGAAATGCGGTTGGAATTTTAAGCCAATCGATGTAATATGCTTTACACATTATCATGCAGATCATATTAGTGGTCTTCCGGGGCTTCTGCTGACGATGGGCAATGCGGAACGGACAGAACCGCTTCTGATGATCGGACCGAAGCGTTTGGAGAAGACGGTAACGGCACTGCGGACGATTGCTCCGGAGCTTCCATTTCCGATTGAATTCCATGAACTGAATGAGGCAGAGGAGACGGTACAGATTCCCGTCACAGGTCTTGTCTTGCATGCTTTTCGGGTTAATCATAATGTTACCTGTTACGGTTATAGTGTGGAGCTTGCGCGCGCAGGAAAATTCGATGTAAATAAGGCGAAGGAATATCAGGTGCCGATGGAGTGCTGGAGTATCTTACAGAAGCAGGAGACGGCAGAGTATCAGGGAAAAGTCTTTACACAGGATATGGTACTGGGAGCTCCGAGAAAAGGTTTGAAGCTGACATATTGTACAGATACAAGACCGACACAGTCAATTCTGGATAATGCAAAGAATTCTGATCTGTTCATCTGTGAAGGCATGTATGGGGAAGACGGCAAAGAAGCGAAGGCGGAAGAGCATAAGCATATGACCATGTATGAGGCTGCGGAACTGGCAAAGAATGCCGAAGTCAAAGAGTTGTGGCTGACTCATTACAGTCCATCACTGATTCATCCGGAACAATATGCAGATAAAGTACGGTCAATATTTCCAAATACTGTGATTCCGAGGGATAGCAGAAAGATGGAACTGAATTTCGAAGATTAGTATTGTGAATGAGGAGATACTTGTATGCAGGACAAAAAGTTAGAAGATGATAAGCAGAATGCTTTGTCTCCCGACAATCAAATACTGAATGAACATAAGAGTTCTGCCGCATCAAATGAGGCTTCCGGTGTAAGGGGAACTTCAGCAGCCGGCAATGCTTCTGTGGTAAGGCGGAGTTCTGCAACGGCTAACGGCATCAAGAAGAAAAAAAGCAAGGATAGTCAGCTTGGACAGATGATTCGGTTTATCATAATCCTTGTATTGGTGGCCGGAGTAATCATTGCCGTCTATCTTCGTATGACCAATCAGTCCAAGAACAGTGCCAAAAAGGCGGAAGAGAATATGACTGAGACAGAGATTCTGAAGCTGTATGATCTTGACGGCAAGTATCCTAAGACGGCACGGGATGTAGTCAAGCTGCATTGCCGTATGTTGAAATGCACATACAATGAGAAGTTAAGTGATGATGATTATGCCGTATTGACGTCACAAATGCGCAATCTATTTTCGGATGCATTGCTTGCGCAGAATGATTATGATACACAATTGGAAGAACTAAAACGAACCACCAAGGAATTCCGCTCAGATGGCAAGATCTATATCAGTTATACAGTGGATCAGGAAGCGAATATTCAATATTCTACTGTGGACGGTGTTGAGTATGCCTTGGTTCTGATGAGCTGTAATATTAAGCAGAGTGCGGGAACGAATGCATTAAGTCAGGAATATCTTCTGATAAAAGAAGATGGAAAATGGAAGATTCTCGGATGGCAGGGACTGGCTTCTCAGCATAGTATTGAAGAGCAAAAATAGAATCAGCTTGTATGGATAAGCTGATAAATGAAATAAGGATATATGATTGAAATATAGGTAAATGGTGTATGGATCATGGAAGAGATTAAGATACTTGCAATCGAGTCGTCTTGTGACGAGACTGCAGCAGCTGTTGTTGTGAATGGACGGGATGTACGTTCTAATATTATATCATCCCAGATCAATCTTCATACTTTATATGGAGGGGTAGTTCCGGAGATTGCGTCCCGGAAACATGTTGAAAATATTAATTATGTTATTCAGGAAGCATTGGATCAGGCATCTGTGTCCTTGGATGATCTGGATGCGATCGCTGTCACTTACGGACCGGGACTTGTGGGGGCACTTCTGGTCGGAGTTGCAGAAGCTAAGGCAATTGCTTATGCCAAAGGACTTCCTCTTATCGGTGTCCATCATATCGAAGGGCATATTTCCGCAAATTATATTGAAAATAAAGATTTGGAACCACCGTATATTTGTCTGGTTGTATCCGGTGGTCATTCTCATTTGGTAAAAGTTACTGATTATGGAGAATATGAGATTCTGGGACGAACAAGAGATGATGCTGCCGGCGAGGCATTTGACAAAGTAGCCAGAGCCATTGGACTTGGATATCCGGGAGGACCTAAGATTGATAAAGTTGCTAAGGAAGGCAATCCGGATGCGGTCGATTTTCCACGAGCGAGCATTGCTGATAATCAATATGACTTCAGTTTCAGTGGATTAAAATCAGCGGTACTAAATTATCTGAATCAATGTGAAATGAAGGGAATTACTTATAATCAGGCAGATGTAGCCGCTTCATTTCAGAAGGCTGTGGTGGATGTTCTGACAGATCATGCCATGATGGCGATTGACGAAAGCGGTATGGATAAGCTTGCAATCGCAGGAGGGGTTGCTTCGAATTCCGCGCTTCGCAGATCTATACAGGAGGCATGTGAAAGAAAAGGAATATCATTCTACTCTCCATCACCAATCCTGTGTACGGACAATGCGGCTATGATCGGTGCGGCAGCCTATTATGAATATCAAAAAGGAGTAAGACACGGATGGGATCTGAACGCGATCCCGAATCTGAAGCTGGGAGAGCGGTAGAGAAACTTAATCATAGATAATACAGGGGTGTATAAGATAAAAATAGTCTGATATAGAAAGAGGGCAGGCGTTATGTCTGAGAAGATAACCGCACTTGTTCTGGCGGCAGGGCAGGGAAAACGGATGAAAAGTACAATTCAAAAGCAGTTTATGGAGCTTTCCGGCAAGCCGATTCTATATTATCCCTTGCGCTGTTTTGAAGAATGCGGCATTGTGGATCAGATCATTGTTGTAACCGGTGCCGATGATATCGCATATGTTCAAAAAGAAATCATTCAAACTTATCATTTTCATAAAGTGAGTTCCGTGATAGCAGGCGGTGCGGAACGCTATGAGTCTGTAGAACATGGACTTGGTGCGATCAAAGGTAACTATGCGGATGGAATCGTGCTGATCCATGACGGTGCAAGACCATTTGTAACAGAGGATATGATCAGACGGTCGATTGGTATCGCAGGCAAGTATGGTGCATGCACGGTAGGAATGCCGGTTAAGGATACGATCAAGGTGGTTGACGCAGATGGTAACGGAATTGAGACGCCGGATCGGAAAACGCTGTGGCAGATTCAGACACCGCAGACCTTCCGTGTGCCATTGATCAGACAAGCACATGAAGCCATGCTGGCCTCCGGAAATCATAATGTTACGGACGACACCATGCTGATCGAGCAGTACACCGGACAGTCGGTCAAGGTGATCGAGGGAAGCTATGAGAACTTAAAGATCACGACGCCGGAGGATCTTATACTGGCAGAGGCGTTCTTGTCCTCAATGTCCAGATAGGTCTGTAAGTATTATCATATTTTAATCATCATGCGGATTGCTGCTTTGCTAAGAGAGCAGGGCATTGACAGGTAAGGCAGCAGTCCCGGTTCAACATCTTCCTGTTTTATGGATTTGGGAGATGTTTTTTAATTATTTTTTTAATTTGCAATACTTTGACAATGAGGCGTGTTATCTTATAAATAGCAGTTAAGAGTTGAAAAGTTTTCTGTTACGGGAAGAAATACGAAAAAGAAAGTAGGTGCTGATATGGATGTGATTTTTAAAGTACTAATTGAATTTGATGAAAATAAGGTTTTGAGAGAGAAAAAATATGATTTGAATAAAATGAAGAAATATGTGGATCATATTTTTCGCAACCGTGGAGTAGAGCCGGATGAGAATGGAATGTATGTTTCGGAAAATTGGACAAAAATCGCAGCGGCCAATTCAATTTTAGAGGAAACAGATTGGTGAATAGAGTATGCTGTAAAATGGATATGGTATCGTTCCAATGATGGTGGAAATTATTGGTATGAGGAAGATTTGCTAGAAGAGATAGAGAAGGGAAAAGAAAGTAGGTGCTGATATGGATGTGATTTATAAGATGTTATTGGAGTTTGATGAAGACAAGGTGTTAAGAGAGGGTAAGTATGATTTGGATAAAATGAAAGCCTTTGTGAATGAGATCTGTGAGAATCGAGGAGTTCAGCGAGATGAAAAAGGAATGTATGTCAGTAGAAATTGGGTGAGCATTGCTTCGGTTACTTCTATTTTAAGACATACAGACTGGTGTATAGAAAATGCATTAAGATGGATCAGATATCGTTCTGATGATGGTGGAATCAACTGGTATAGCGAAGATGTAATTGAAGAAATAGCATTGTTTGACAATAAGTACAATTGAAAATGTTAGGAGAAAGTAATACTAGATCCACGATGTAATATAAGGCAGAAGCTGCTGCGATAGATATACTATTAATAGTAGTGAAGCTTTGAAAAGTTGTCTGTTACGGGAAGAAATACGAAAAAAGAAAGCAGGTGCTGATATGGATGTGATTATTAAAGTGCTAATTGAATTTGATGAAAATAAGGTTTTGAGAGAAGAAAAATATGATTTGAATAAAATGAAGAAATATGTGGATGATATTTTTCACAACTGCGGAGTAGAGCCGGATGAAAATGGAATGTATGTAAGTAAAGAATGGGAATCGATAGCTGCAGCCTGTACCATAATAGAAGAAGAAGGGTTTGTCAGCAATATGGCAAAATGGATATGGTATCGCTCCAATGATGGTGGGAATTATTGGTATGAGAATGATTTGCTAGAAGAGATAGAGAAGGGAAAAGAAAGCAGGTGCTGATATGGATGAATTGTTTAAGGGCTCAATTGAAAATCGTATGAAAACAGAAATGTCAAAAGAAACAATTGATCGGCAATCAAGCCCATCATATTTATTAGCTAAAAGAGCGAGGATTGAGCAGATGCAAAATGGTAAAGTATCAGTAATTTGTCCTCGATGTAATGAGAAACCTGTTGTAAATATTATAGGCAATAATGAGAGGATTTACGTAAGATGTAAATGTGGTTATATAGCAGATGGTGAAATATATTTTTAATTATATGAAAAAAGTTGAAAATATGACTATTTGAATTTGAAATGGATTGATGTTGGAAAATAACTGAAAAGTATCAAAAAATGTTTTAGTGTGAAAGAATGGCAGGGAAGAAAGCAGGTGCTGATATGGATGTGATTTATAAGATGTTATTGAAGTTTAATGATGACAAGGTGTTAAGAGAAGGTAAGTATGATTTGGATAAAATGAAAGCCTTTGTGAATGAGATCTGTGAGAATCGAGGCGTGCAGCGAGATGAAGAAGGTATGTATGTCAGTAGAAAGTGGGAGAGTATAGCTGCTGTCACTTCTATACTTGAACATACGGATTGGTGTACGGATAATGCTTCAAGATGGTTCTGGTATCGTTCTAATGATGGTGGAAATTATTGGTATTGTGAAGATATACTTAAGAAGATGATTCAACACAGATCCAATTGCAAGCAAAGGATAGGATAATAGATATCAAAGAGCAGATAGTCCAAATATGGTGTGTTTCCTTGCGAATTATAAAGAAGAGGTATATAATTACAGAAAGAATTGAGGAGAGATTATTATGAAGAAACGTAAGATTTTGATTATTTCAATCATAAGTGTTTTGACTTTGGGTATCATTGCCGGAATCTGAATATTAATTTCTCCGAATTCTGTGATCGTAGATATAGAGGATCAGGAACAGGCGGACAGCCGGAAGGAAAGAAAGGATCAATCGGAGCTTAAGGAGCTTGCAGAGGGACGTGCCGATACAGAAATGGATTCGGATGATGGATCTGATGAAGCAGAGGAGAAGCTCCAGGATGTTTCCGGAGCCGGACAGAAGATTGAGCAGAGCAATAAGAAGACAGCAGAGTATAAGCAGGAAGCTTCTACGGAAGCGGTTAGAGAGAGTAATCCAAATT
>JAFUAW010000062.1 GCA_017460485.1 Lachnospiraceae bacterium
AGTCCGATCCTGCGTGAGGCAATCCGGAATTATCTTGCGCGCAACCGGGATATTTATGTGGAGACGGAGCAGATCGTCATCGGGTCCGGTGCAGAGTATCTGTACAGCATGATCATCGGGCTGCTTGGCAGGGAGAAGCTCTATGCGTTGGAATATCCGTCGTATGAACAGATTGAACGGGTCTATAAGATGGCGGGCGTATCCTATGAATTCCTGCCGCTTAAGTCAGATGGTATAGAGAGTGAGGCACTTCAGAAGACGAGCGCTGCGGTGCTGCATATATCTCCGTATCGAAGCTATCCAACGGGAATCACTGCGTCGGCTTCTAAGCGGTATGAATATCTTCGCTGGTCGGAACGGTCCGGACACTATATCGTGGAGGATGATTATGAATCGGAATTCTCCATTTCCAGTAAGCCGGAGGAGACTATGTTCTCCCTTTCCAGGCAGGATAATGTGATCTATCTGAATACATTTTCCAAGACGATATCCCCTTCCCTCCGAATCGGATATATGGTTATCCCGAAGCAGCTCATAGAGCGGTATTCGGAACGCCTTGGATTCTATTCCTGCACGGTGCCGACCTTTGAACAGTTCGTATTGGCGGAGCTGCTTAACAGGGGAGACTTCGAGCGGCATATCAACCGTGTCCGGCGGATGAAGCGGAAGGGAAATAATTCTTTCTAAAACAATGGATCAATGATACAATTATAAGATATTCCATATACAATTCCGTTTGGGATGAAGGCCAATGAATTGGCGAAAAATGAAGAATATGGAAAAGTAAAGGATTATGCTGACAGAGAGCACATAATAGCAGAAAGGCTGAAGCAGATAACTATACTATGAATAAGGTATATAAGTTCTGGACAATTTTATTAAGTATTATCGGAGGCGGCAGCCTGCTCTATGCGATCATAGTGCTGATCTCGATGGGGTTCCAGCCGTCGTATCTGTACTTCTGGCTGGGGTTGACTCTGCTCTGTCTGATCCTTGTGATCGGGATCCGGGTCACCACGAAGGATGGTAAGGTACCGCCTAAATGGCTTGTAATACCGGTAGAGATCATCGTGTTGATCTTCTGCTTTGTATTCGTATTGATTGAGGCAGTGATCATTCACGGAGGACGAACCGAACCGCAGGAGAAAGCAGATTATCTGATCATTCTGGGCGCAAAGGTAAATGGAACACAGCCATCACTGATGTTAAAGCAGAGAATAGAAGCAGCAGCGGAATACTTAAAACGCAATCCGAATACCATTGCGATCGCCAGCGGAGGCAAAGGGTCGGATGAGAATATATCGGAAGCACAGTGTATCTATGAACAGCTGGTGGCACTGGGAATTGAACCGGAGCGGATTCTGATGGAGGATCAGTCGACTTCTACTGTGGAGAATCTGGAATTCTCTGCTAGGATCATTAAGGAGAACGAAGACTATTATGGGGATGTTTTATTAGAAATGAACCCGCCTGTAACATATGATGACAGAGGGGATGTCCGGTTATCAGATGACGGTCAGGATTCGAATCGATCCGAACAGGAAGATACCGATGATATGGAGAGCTATTATGAAGAAAAGAGCCGGCAGATCAGAGAGCAGGTTGAACAGAAAAGAATTGGTGAGACGGTAGTGCTGACAACCACGGATTTTCATATGTTCCGTTCTATATATCTGGCGAAAAACCACGGATATTCGTTTGTTTTCGGAAATCCTGCACCATCCGTATGGTGGCTGATCCCGACGAATTACACACGGGAATTCATGGCTGTGATGAAGGATGTTGTATTGTGAAAGATGATTTGTAATCTTGAAAATAAAGAGTTAATAGTGTACTATAAAAATAGTGCGTAGTGATTTAAATACATAAAATTTAGGAGATATGATAATTATGGATTATGATGAATTGCTGGACAAAGAGAAAGAGTACAAGAAATGGAAAACAAATAGCACTGTTTTTTTGCCAATATTGGTAGTTTTAATGATTATATTTGGAGTGATACTAATCAAATTAGGAGCTATTCAATCACTTACTCTTATTGTTTTTTTTTCTTTTACTTGTAGGTTTGTTTTGCGTTATTATAATTACAATATTTGAGAAAAAATCTAGTTTATATTATAAAGCCTTAGAAATAAGCATTTTAAGTAAAATTGGTTTATCCGATTGGTTAACATTAAAAAAATATGATGTTTATGTTAGTTTAAATAGTAAAAAGGCGGTAGATAACTATTCTGATATTAAGTTTTTTAAGGAGAATCCAGAAAAACTTTCAGAGGCATATGAGATAATATCTCAGAAAAACAAGTATCAAAAAACGATTACGGAATTCTTAAAATCTAACGAGTATATGAACTTAGCTAAGTATTCTTTGATAGAAAAGAACGTGAATGACATTCTTCCCTATACAAAAGCTTTTTTTGTGTCTGTTAATTATACTTCTCCCACGGGAAGAAGCACCAATAATAAATTGCTGTCCATAAGCTATCAACGTATAAGGGAACTATTGGATGATAAGTCTCTACTTATGACAAAGGGTGAATATAACAAATATCTTAAAGAACAAAAACAAGAACAACTGGATCAGAAACAACACGATTATTATGAAAAAGTAAATAACATAATTGATTTTGCAAACGAAAATAAGGATATTCTTATTATAAAAGATGATGTGGATGAGTTAGATAAGCAAGTATATTCATTGTTTGACAGAACGATTAGCAGTATAAAAAAGATTAAGAACGTAGATAGTGAAGAATGGGAGCTTATTGACAAGATTATATCAAGTGTTAACCAAGCAGTTGATAAAATTGTTGTTAATAATAAGTGAATTCTTGATTATTATAATTCGGAAGATTTCCTTAAACTTAAGGAAACTTGTGATAGCTTGATGAATACACAAAAAGAGTTTAATGAATATATTGATGAAAAAGTAAAATCTATATCTAATTTATTTGGAACAAAAGTAGTTCGAAACGAAACTTCTATTGAAGATGAATATAATTATATACATCCTTATAAGAAAAGTATCACTCCGTTTACAGCTGAAGTATCTGCAAATGAGTTTGCAAGCGCAGAAAATAATCCATTAGAATATGTGGTCAAAAATTTTTATCCTAATAAGGAACTTTATCCAGAGCAAATCCAAAAATTACATTATCTGATAGAGGAATTAGAAACATTAAAAGAGGCAAAAAAGATAATTGAGAATTATAAAAAAGACATTCAACAGTATCTTGCGAATGTACCTTCTTTTGTTATGGAGAATGATGAAGACGGTTTCTATTCTAGGCTTGGTTTTGCTACCATTAGTGAGAAAGTGTTAACCGTTAATTATAAGTTCTCTTATACATCTAATAGTGGAAAAGCGCAGCGCTCTTTTACAGTCCCTATGACGGAAGAGACAATTGTTGAACTTGTAAAAATACTTGAAGGCAAGCTTACAATGGCATCTTTTGCAAAGGAACAAAGAGCATTGATGACTAGCAAGCTGCGACAGCTGATTTTGGAAAGAGATAATTATACATGTAAGTATTGTGATAATTCAGCATTAAAGGAACCTAATCTTTTGTTGGAGATTGATCATATTATTCCTGTTTCCAAAGGGGGCTGTACAGTGGAAGATAATTTGCAAACATTATGTTGGAAGTGTAATAGGCAAAAAGGTAGTAAGTTGAATTTTAACAGTTAAAACAATTGACAACTATAATTCCTTGTGATATAGTTATTTCAATCAAAAGGGAGTAGTTCACATAGAGTTCTATGTTTACATATTCGTCAAGACGGCATACAGCCCGGATAGTAAGGAAGAAGCGAGACTTTTGTTTAGAAAACAACAGAAGTTTCGCTTATTTTATGTGAATAAAACATAGTATTACAGAAAAGGACTCATTATAATCCGAAGATACAAGTGGAACGAAAGGAGGTATATGCATAAGCCGCTTGATTATAATCGGATTCGTGGTAATATATCGATAGATGTACAGGTAATTAAGGATCTGATCGATGTAATGAAGATAGATAATCAGAAGACAGAATCTATAGAAAATGATTGATATATTGATCAATCGGAGGTGAGAATGTGCGATATGAAACCCCATTGATAAATGAATATGGAGATATCATCCGGGTGGAAGGAATGGATGATATGACAGACATGGAGGATTCTGAAGAGACCGGACATTCCCCGGCTTTCAAGCTGGCAGATGCGGAAGAGCCTGCCGGAGAAACAAGAGTTAAGGAGTCTTCAGGATATCCGGATTCGTATGAGGATCTGAATGAGAATGAACCGTATGTGATCAGGAATGTGACGGAGACGGATCACAAGCCGTCCGGTATGAATCTGGACAGCGGGAATATAACCCTGGCCGGTGTATTATCCGGTTCGATTATTAATGAACCCAAACTTTCGAATGAGCCTATGCGGGCGGATTCCTACGATTCTTCCAAGGAATTCGATATGTCCAATTATGAGACGATCGAAAAGCTGGAAGGTATACGGAAAAGCCTGAATCGAAATGATATTGCGATGACGATCGTTCTCATAGTAATTATATTCGGTGGATTTTTCGGAAAATCATTTATTAGAATCGTTGATGTCAATCCGTCGTTATTCTCTGCGATAACCTTGCTGACACCGTTTATCATGATGGGATGTCTGATCGGAATTGTGGTTCCCAAGATGCGCAAGCGCAAGGTGTTCCAGAAGGAGTTCAAGGAGAAGCTGGTATTCCCGATCTTAAGAAATCATTTTGACGATCTGACCTACTATTGGGATGGCGTGTTTACGAATGTGGATGTCCGGGGCTTCGGGCTGACGGCTATGGGGAATCGATTTAAGACGGAGGATCATATAACCGCTTCCTATCGCGGGATTAAGTTTGATCAGGCGGATGTGGTGATCCGGAACAAATCCGGGAAACATACATATACATATTTCAGTGGTAGAATGTTTGCTTTTCAGTATCCGGACATGAAGTGTGTAGATCGGATCAAGATCTATTCCAAGAAATTTGATTATCGGGCCGGCTATGGGAGCATGAAACGCGTTCATCTGGAGAATCTGAACTATGATGATCAATATGATACCTATACGATGTCGGAGCATGATGCATTCTATCTGCTGACACCGCAGATGATGGAACGGATTCTGGAGCTGGGTATGAAATATCCGAACTTTGCGATTCATTTTTGTGGGAAAATGGTCTATGTCGGGGTTGACAATCTTAAGGATTCCATGGATCCGCCGATGAACAAGCCGCTGGATTATGTGGACATCATGCAGAAGATCAAGACGGATGTGCAGGTGATCAAGGATCTGGTGGATATCCTGGAGCTGGTGCCGCTGAGTGAGGATACATAATAGCAAGAGCAGTTGTCACTCAATAAAGAAGCGTAATGGTAAGAGTACATTTCAAGGCGTATAGAAAAGGAAATGACTATCTATTGTGACAGAAGTTATGCAACTGTAGTTGAAGGATAGTATAAGGAATAAGGAGGAATTGAGTATGCCATTTGTAATTATTGGATTGATCGTAATTGTATTAGCGGTTGCTGTATGGTGGATCGTAACCTACAACAACATCAAGGTGCTTGGTCTGAAGGTGAAGGAAGGCCTTTCCGGCATTGATGTAGCTCTGACTAAGCGATATGATGTGCTCACCAAGATGCTGGATGTTGTCAAGGGTTTTCAGAAGTATGAAAAAGAGGTTCTGACGCAGATTGTGGAGCTTCGTTCCGGTATGAGCATTAAGGAAAAGAGTGCCGCAAATCAGAGCATGGATGAGCTGCATCGGGAGATCAATGTGATCGCCGAGCAGTATCCGGAGCTTCGTTCCAGCAATACCTTCGTGGAATTGGAGCG
>JAFUAW010000063.1 GCA_017460485.1 Lachnospiraceae bacterium
GTCTCCGGAAGTCCCGGAATCTCCTGACTCATTGCCTGCACACCGTTCGGCAGCAAGTATAAGGTGCGGATCAGACGGTCAGAACAAGCCCTTGTCATCACACGGATATCATTGAAATCCTGTCCATCTCCATAATTTACAGGTACATGCCCATTCTTCACCATATATTCCATTCCGCAGGATTCAAAAATAATTTCAATGGTTGGATCGGCACTGCCATAGCACTTCTGAAATAACTGCTGGTATCGTCCGATACTCCCCGTGATCTGCTTAACATCTGCCTCGGACTGTAAGGTCAGATAGGCAATTGTTTCTCTCGGAATGGCATTATGCTTTAATCCACCCTGAACGGAGATCAGGCGGTAATTAAGGTTCGGAATCATTGCCAGATCCTGTAATAGAACTGCCATCAGCTTATTACTGTTGGCACGTCCCTTATCAATCTCCACACCGGAATGACCACCCTGTAAGCCCTGAATCTTCAGCATATAGATCTGATCATTATCTGACAGGGAATTGCTCTCCTCTGCTTCATACGGAAGGTGAAGCTCTACCGTAGAGCCGCCCGCACAGCTGACCGTCAGGATTCCTTCATCCTCGCTGTCTAAGTTCAGCAGATACTTCGCATACAGGTCGGAGGGATCAAGTCCCAACGCACCATCCATGCCAACCTCTTCTTCCGTAGTAAACACTACCTCTAACGGCGGGTGGATCAGGCTGTCATCCTCCAGGATCGCCAGCGCGATTGCAACCGCAATTCCATCATCTCCGCCAAGTGTCGTGCCATCCGCAGTCACATAACCGTCCTCCGTGATCATCAAGTCCAGTCCGTCATGTTCAAAGTCATGCTTTACACCGGACTCCTTCTCACAGACCATATCCAGATGCCCCTGCAGCATCAGGACCGGAGCATGCTCATAGCCCTTCGACGCCGGTTTCTTGATCACAACATTATTCAAAGAATCCTGCCGCACAGCAAGTCCCAGCTCATGAGCCACAGACACACAATAATCACTCACTTGTTTTGTATTATATGACCCCCGCGGGATCTTGCTGATTTCTTCAAAATAGTAAAAGACCCGTTCAGGCTTCAAATGCTCTAACATCATTATAACACCATCTGCTCCTTTAGATTGATAATACGAATTAGATTATCCAACTTTATCGGAAGCTAATCGTCGTTCACAATATTTTATGACATAATTATATATACTTCCACCAGAAACACTTTGGAAACCACCAGTTTTACCACGAGCTAATTCTTTTTGTGCATGGTCGTATGCTTCCTGAATATCACCAACAGCAATTTCGCACAGCATGCAATTCAATTCATCAACATATTTTTCTTGAAGGAGCCGATCCTTATAATCCTGAATTGTTTTGATCTGTTCACAATATGACATGATCTTTTCATCCGATAAGTGTATAACCTGATCCAACACCCTTTCCGCATCATCAATATTCGCTATTGGTTCATCCCAATTCTCTAAAGTTAAAGCCCA
>JAFUAW010000064.1 GCA_017460485.1 Lachnospiraceae bacterium
GGATAATTTGTTTTATCTGTTTAATTTCAGTTATATTGGCGTTTCTATTTCGTTAGGCATATTTCTGTTTATCAAGAAGTATAAGTATGCAAGACGAATCGTTCAGCTGCTGGTAGGCTTGTATATGTTGGTGTATCTTGGCCTGATCTGCAATGAAAATATGCAGATTGAAGGATTTTGGTACTACTTATTTACAGGTGTGTTTGAGGCGGCAACCATTCATTATGCAGTGGCAAAGATATTCGGTCCTCTTATCTTCGGCAGAGGCTGGTGTGGATATGCGTGCTGGACTGCCATGGTGTTGGACTTTCTTCCGTATAAAGCACCAGAACAACCACGCAAGAAGATCGGATGGATCCGATATATAACGTTTGCTGTATCGCTGGTATTTGTGTCTGGGTTATTTTTGGCTAAAGTAGGTAATATCGAGCGAATTATGTTCTGGGCTTTTATTGTCGGTAATATCATTTACTACCTGGTTGGAGTGATTCTTGCTTATGTATTCAAAGATAATCGGGCTTTCTGCAAGTACATCTGTCCGATAACAGTATTTCTTAAGCCGATGAGCTATTTCTCATTGCTCCGGATCAAATGTGACAAGGATAAATGTGTCGAATGCGGTAAGTGTATAAAGGTATGTCCGATGAATGTGGATGTAACAGATAATTCGAGAAAAAGAAAGAATGGGACAGAGTGCATTCTTTGTATGGAATGTGTGAGAAATTGCCCGAAGAAAGCATTATGATAATGAATAAAGGCAGACAGACTTCAGAAAGCTTTCGCCTGAGTGCAATACTATCGTTGTCCGGCGGACTTCAGGATGCATATACATATAATGTCAGAGGAAATGTGTTTGCTAATGCACAGACTGGAAATGTGGTTCTGATGAGTCAGAACTTCATGACCGGGGATTTCAGAACCGGTGCTAAATACCTGATTCCTATCATTGCATTTGCACTTGGAATAGTTCTGGCGGAGCAGGTTGAACATAGACTAAAAAATGCGGATAAAATTCACTGGAGACAGGTAATCATTTTGATAGAGATTGTTTTACTGGGTGTTGTTGGTTTCCTGCCGACAGAGCTCAATATGCTTGCAAACATTTTGGTATCACTTTCATGTGCTATGCAGGTGCAGACATTTCGTAAGGTTCATGGTTATGGCTATGCCAGCACAATGTGCATAGGAAACCTGCGAAGCGGAACAGAAAGCTTGTCTCAGTATTTTAGGACTAAGGATAAGCAGGATATTCACAGAGCAGCACATTACTATGGGATTATACTTATTTTTGCCATGGGTGCCGGTGTGGGAGGATTGTTGTCAAGGGTATTTGGCATATTTACAATATGGGCATCTGTTGTGTTGTTGTTCATTGATTTTTTAATGATGATGAGAGAATTTTAACTTTGAAAATAATGGAGCAAGGATGAAATAAAATGAACTATAAGGTAATTGACAGAGAAAAATACTATAGAAAAGGTGTGTTTCGACACTTTTCAGAAGATTGTAAATGTTCGACATCCATGACGGCGAGAGTAGATGTCACGGATCTTGTCGAATATTCCAAGAAGGCGGAGACTAAGTTTTATATCAATTTTCTATATATTCTTTCGAAGGTTATGAATTCACGAGAAGATTACAGAATGGGATATCTTTGGCAGACTGATGAACTGATCTGCTACGATGTGATCAATCCTACACAGTATGTTTTTCATGAAGATACTGAAACATGCACTCCCGTATATACAGAATACTACGAGGACTATGAAAAGTTCTACACGGGCGCTTTGCGGGATGTCGAAGAAGCAAAGAAGACAAGAGAATACGGCTTGGATATGACTAATCACCCAAATTGGTTTGATGCATCATTTATATCATGGCTTTCTTATGATTCCCTGCATCTTGAACTGCCGGACGGCTATTTGTATTTTGCTCCGATTATCAACTGGGGAAAATATAGAGAAGAGAACGGCAGGCTGGTTATGCCGGTGACTGTTAGGTTGAACCATGCGATAGCTGACGGGTATCTGGTCGCAAATGTGTTTCGACTTTTGGAGCAGGAAATCAAGTCGTTTGTTGGAAGTTGAGATGAAGGCATAGTTTTTTATCTCGGAATATAAATGAGTAATAAAAGACGAGAAAGATTACCTGCAATATAATTTGTAAAAGGAGGTCTTATGCCGATAATTATACCTATTAGAGATTTGAGAAATACAAGCAAAGTATCAGAACTTGCACATAAACAACAGGAACCGATTTATGTTACTAAAAATGGATATAGTGATCTTGTGGTGATGAGTGCGGAATATTATGAACGTTTCGCCAGAGAAAATCGCATTGATCAGGCAATTTTTGAAGCAGAGCAGAAATTTGCTGAAAATGGTGAGGCGACGGATGCTGAGATAGTATTTGCAGAATTGGAGAAAAAGTATTTTGAATAAGTATAAAGTTCAACTGATGAAACGTGCAAGCAGGGACATAGAGGATATTTATGCGTATATCGCTAGAGAAAAGCTGTCACCGTAAAATGCGAAAGGACAGACCGAACGAATAAAAGCGGCTATTCTGGGATTGAATACATTTCCTGAATCACATCAGGACAGACTTGTTGGCCGCTATGCTGAAAAAGGGTATAAACAACTTATTATTGATGACTATGTTGCTATTATTAGGATTAATAAAGAAAAAAAAATAGTTTATGTAGTAACTGTCCAATATCAAGGAGAGACATATAATTATAACTAATGGAGAGAAAGGAAATGACTTTTCTATCCTTGGAACATGGGGGGCATTGTGGTTATTCCGTCCGACCTTCGGAACGGGGAAAGGGATATGGTAAAGAAATGCTCCGCTTGAATATTCGGAATGCTAAAAGACTTGGCATAGAAAAGGTAAAAGTTTGATCAGGATATTTTTTTTTCGCTAATAAACTGAAAAAAAATAGTGAATTATATGATAAGATTTTTCTATGAAATAAAAAGGATAAACGACATGCAAAAAAAGAAATTAGAAGAGTTGAAACAGTTATATATCGAACTTTATTCGCTTAGAAATGAATTTGAGCAAACAGACAATCAGAAATATGCGTTTGCTCCATGTATGATAGGCAGCAAATACGGTGAAAGCAAAATCCGTCTTATGATATACGGACAAAATGCCAATGGATGGCCTACTGACAGAAACCAGAGTGCGGAAGAATTTGCAGATAACTATGTTAATTCTTTATTTAACGGACAAGCCTTTGATTGGATTCTGTTAGATGAAAAAGGAGAAGAATGGAACGGGATGGGATATTATCCTGAAAGGCATGCTTTTTGGAGGATGCCAAAAATGATTTTCCTTACATTAACAAAAGGTGAAGAGTTGAAATACAGAATCTGGCAGGATTATATTGTCCAAAGCGATACTCTAAAGATTACTTATGAAGACAGTGGGAAGGGAAATGTAAAGTCGTGGAGAATCAAAAGGCAACGTGAACTATGCTTAAAAATACTTTTTTCAGAGTTAGAAATAGTAAAACCAACACATCTGCTGTTTATGACAAATGATAAGGAGTACTGTTTTGAAGAAATAATAAAACTTCTCCATCCTTATCATGGTAAGTATGTAAAGCACACCGGTTATCTTTTTGATGCTAAAACGGTTATCGCAAGACATCCACAATATACATCGCCAGAGGTTTATTTGGCGGAGTGTATTGATGCATTTGACCATTTATAAAGTGAGGGCATTGTTCATTTAATTCTGAACCCCTTCGAAAAAGCTTTTATTAAAATAGGGTTTCAAACTTGACACTACCGCAAGGATGATAGAGGAGATAAGATGAAACGTATCACGAAAAGATCAATAGTATTATTGCTGTTATTAACATTTGTTTTATTGGCATTCCCTTCCACTTCTGCGAATGCGGCAGATGAGATAAAGGAAAGTAATAAGGTAAGAGTAGGCTGGTATCAGTCTGACCATTTTCAGGAAGGAGATGCTGATCAGGATTACAAAAGCGGATACTCTTACGAGTATCTTCAGGATGTATCTAACTATACAGGATGGGAATATGAATACGTATCAGGCAGTTGGTCGGAATTATATGATGCTTTGCTTGAGGGGGAAATCGACGTCTTGGCGGGCCTTTCATATACGGAAGAACGCGCTGAACTGATCAATTATCCTGCCTATGAGATGGGTTCAGAGTCTTACTATATATACAAAAGAGCTGGCAATGAAACGATAAGCAGCATCGACTTATCCACCCTTAACGGAAAAAAGGTTGGAACATTAAGAAACAATCTGATGACTGACTATTTTGAGGATTGGATGGAAGAATCCGGACTGTCATGCAGCGAGGTAATGTTCGACGATTTTGGAATAAGGGATGAGGCCTTTGCGAACGGGGATATTGATGCGCTTATAGCGGTGAATAATAATGTACCGTCCAATTCGGGGTTTACTCCGGTGACAATGGTTGGAGAGTCTTCCTACTATCTTGCTGTTACCAAAGACAGGACAGATCTTTTGGATGAACTCAATAAGGCACTTGAATCTTTGGAGGAGAGCAATCCGTATTTTATCCAAAGTCTGCAGATTAAGTATTTCAATCAGACGGCGGTTAACGCTGCACTTTCGACAGAAGAAAGTGAATGGTTGGAAAACCATAGCACCATCAAAGTGGGCTGTATCAATGATTATATGCCATATTGCAGTATAGATTCTGACGGAGAGGTACACGGTATAATCACGGATATCATCGGAGATTGGAAAGGACAGCTCGGATTGTCGGACCAATTGAACATAGAATACAAGGCTTATCCGCAGTATTCCGATCTTATTACAGCTCTTGTATCCGGTGAGGTCGACGTTGCCTTTCCGGTACATGACAGTATATGGAGTGCAGAAAAACAGGGAATCGTGCAGACAAATGAACTGATCGAGACCGGAGTCCATCTGATATATAAAGGGGAATATCAGGATGTGACTACCACGGAAATCATTGCTGTATCGGATCACAGTGCATTTCAGCTTAATTATGTGACAGTAAACTATCCGGATAGTGAGATATATGTAGTGGATTCGCTGGAGGATTGCCTTAATGCGGTAAAAAGCGGCAAAGCCACCTGCACCTTCTTAGACAGCGGGCAGGCGGAGCCGATGCTATCCAAAAGAAAGTTCAGATCACTGAATCACTTTACGTTAGGAGATGAGATCGGTTATTGCATGGGAGTGAAGAAGGGCAATAATGTCTTGTATTCCATTCTCTCCCGTGGAATATCTCTTACAGATAAATCTGTTCTGAACAATGCGATGTATGAATATATAGATTCTACCAGAGAATATTCTATTATTGATTTTGTGTTGGATCATACTTTGCTTGTCATTTCCGTGATACTTATCATCACGGGACTTACCGTTGCGGTATGGCGTGTTCATCATCAGGCCAATATAGACATTCTCACCGGCCTCGGTAATAAGAGAGCCTATCAGGCTGCAGTTAAGCAGTTAAGCGACAAGTCAAAAGATAATGCTAATGATTATGTAGTGGCGGTCTTTGATCTGAACGGACTTAAAAACATCAATGATAACTACGGGCATGAGTGTGGGGACATGGCTTTGGTTGATGTAGGCAAATGCCTAAAGAAGGTGTTCGGAAATGACTGTCTCTATCGTTTTGGAGGCGATGAATTCATCGCACTTGAGGCGAATTGTACGCTTGAGGAGATGAAGCAGAAGTTCAATCTTTTGGACTGGGAACTTAATGAGATCAACCAAAAAGAACATCCGTATGTAGTTCCGCTGTCTGTTTCTAAGGGGGCGGCAGCATATATTTCAGATACGGATACCTGCTTCGAGGATGTGTTCAATCGGGCAGATCAGATGATGTATGAGGATAAAAGAGCATATTATGAAAAACATGGTGACAGACGTAGATGATGATACAATCACTTGACGCATTTATGAGTGAAAATGCTGCTGAAACATAGCTTATGGCAGGGATAATATGATTATGAGTGGTGCAAAGATGAGTAGTATGGAAAGACAGTTTAAAATAACGAATATCCACCCCGCATTTAACGGAGTAATTTGGTTTGCTTCCTTTCTTATATTTTTTGGCATACTGGCTCCGGTTCTTGTGACAACGATTCATTCAAAAACAGTTACGAATGTTACGATGCTGATATTAGGAATATTGACCATAGTTATACCGATACTGTTGTTTGCCGTAATAAGGACGGATGTATATTACGACGGGAGGTATATTCGACTTCGCTCATTTTTTAGAAAAAACCAGATTGATCTGCAGAAAGTAAAGACCATTGACTACAGACTTGATAGAGGAATCTCAAGAAACCATAAGTATTGTATTCGGTTAGAATTCGTTTTTCAGGATGGTATAGAGGGGGAGGCTCATACTGTGATTTTGCAGGATAGTGCCTATATAGATGAGATGGATAAGCTTATAAAAGGTGATCACACGGATTATCCGCTTCTTCAATTGTTTGATGATATTGTGGTTCTATATCCTGATAAAAAGGTTCAGAATGAAAAAGGCGAACCGTAAAAAACTATCAGAATATAAATGAGAAATACAAATCCGGATTTGGGAAGGAAAAGAGAATGAGAATTGCATTAGCGCAGATGAAGATGTCTGCGGATGTTCAGAATAATTACGATAAGACATTGGAGCTTATTAATATGGCTGCTGAGCTGAAAGCGGATCTGGTTTGCTTTCCGGAAATTCAGCTTTCTCCATTTTTCCCACAAAGATCGGACTGTGATGTGGAACAATATGTTCTTTCTGAGGACAGCCAATATGTGAAAGGGATATGCAGAGCTTGCAGGGAGAACCATATATTTGCCGCACCGAATTTGTACATTGAGGATAATGGACACAGATACGATATGAGCCTTTTGATTGATGATCAGGGAATAATCATTGGCAGACAGAAGATGGTTCATATTGCTCAGTGTGAAATGTTTTATGAACAGAGCTATTACACGCCTTCGGAAGAAGGTTTTCATGTGTTTGATACCAGACTTGGAAAGATTGGAATCGTTGTATGTTTTGATCGACACTATCCGGAGAGCATTCGTACTGAAGCACTGCGCGGTGCGGAGCTGATTATCATTCCTACAGCAAATACCAAGTCGGAGCCTTCTGCTTTATTCCAATGGGAAGTAAAGGTTCAGGCATTTCAAAATAGTGTCAATGTGGCAATGTGTAACAGAGTTGGTTTGGAAGATCATATGGAGTTCTCAGGGGAGTCTCTTGTTGCAGGATTTGACGGAGAGACAATTGCGCTTGCTGGTGATAAGGAAGAATTGCTATTGGCAGAGGTGAATCTCTCTGGGGCTGCCAACATACGTAAACAACGACCGTACACATCTCTTCGAAGAACATACCTGTATGAATGAGAACTACGGTTTGTGTTTTTGAATACAGCCGATATGGGTAAAAATTATATAAGAATACCCGTCAAAGAGAGCACAGAAAGTCGGAAACCCGCTCGTCCGGATTGGTATATTGATCATGTAGTAAGCAAAAAGAGGTGGCGCAATGAAGGGCTGGATGGAAGGAATTCAGGAATCCATCGATTTCATGGAAAACAACCTGACCGAGGAACTGGACATTGAAGAAATCGCCGGGAAAGCGGCTTTGTCTTCCTTCTATTATCAGCGTATCTTCGGTGCTTTGTGCGGCATGACTGTCGGAGAATATATCCGTGCCCGCCGTATGACGATGGCAGCACAGGAACTGGCTTGCTCTGATCATAAGGTGATCGACATCGCTATGAAGTATGGCTATGATTCACCTGACAGCTTTACAAAAGCTTTTCAGCGTTTTCATGGTATTACCCCGACACAGGCAAGGGAGTCGGGGGCAAAGCTTCGCTCATTTGCTCCACTGCATATCAAGATCACATTGGAGGGCGGAAATATGTTAGATTACCAAATTGTTGAAAAGGCACCGTTTACGGTTGTCGGCATGAAAAAGAGATTTGATGCCGAGACAAGCTACAGGGAAGTTCCAAAATTCTGGGACGAATGGATGTTAGACAGGAAAGGTTTAAAAGGGATGTTCGGCATATGTACGGACATGGACGGAAAAAACTTTGACTATTGGATTGCAGATCTGTATCTGCCGTGGGAGGATATCACGGAAGGCTTAAGCACCTGGCAGATTCCCGGCGGACTCTGGGCTTTGTTTCTGTGTAAAGGACCTTTGCCGGACAGTATGCAGAAGGTCAATACACAGATTTGGTCGGAATGGCTCCCCTCTTTGCAGGGTTATACCTTAGCAGGTAATTATTCATTGGAGTTCTATCCGATGCCTGCGGAGAATCCCAACGATACGGTCAGCTATATAGGTATCCCACTGAAAAAGCTATGATCAGGAGGGGAGGATATGTTATTATCAAAAAGTGATAATGGATGGGAACTGCGCACAATCGCTAGAGGAAGTTTGTCATGTGAGAATTATAAATACAATTCGGAAGAAATTGATAGAATTGAACAGATGCTGAAATCCCGGTTTGATAATCAAATGAAAGAAGAACATATTATGGTAAGTTACGATAATTGGTCCGGAGTATTTATTATGCAAATCCCAGGATTTCAGAGTGATTCTTCTGACGATATAATGAAACTGATATTTGCATTCTTGTCCGAGGAAGATAATTAGTTTTTCAGAAAGATAGTTATTGGAGGTAGTGTATTTTGATAATAAAAAGAATGAGCATTGATGATTCGAGAGCAGGTAAGTTTATTAATCTGGCATTTACCGAATATGCAGAAAAGAGTGATGTAATCCTTAATTTCGAAGAATATTGTTATATAGCAGAAAATGAGTATGGCGAGATAATAGGTGCGATTACAGGAAGAGCATATTATAACGAAGTTCATATCGGTGATCTGATTGTTGATGAAAACTATAGAGGACATAATGTGGGCTCTGAGCTAATAAGAACAGTTGAGCATGCATACAGCAACAGAGGCTATGAAAAGATAACGATAACTACATTTGGATTTCAAGCTCCGGAGTTTTATAAAAAACTGGGGTATTCTTTGGAGTTTGTTAGAGAGGATAGGGATCCGCTGTTAAGCAAATACTTTTATTGTAAGAGTATTTAATTTAAATAGATTATAAAATGATATACATTTAAAATAATTTTTGAAACTATATTTTATTAAAACATTTGGAAATAATTCTATAAAGAAAAGCATGAGAAAGAAAGCTCAACTTAAAGCATTTTCTAAATCATTGTCTGGATCAGAGTTTTCTGGAAATAGAGAGTTAGACTCATGGTATGATGCTTTTGAATTGAGGAAAGAATTTATGAAGACAAGGAATGAAATTTATGCGCGTACAGTGATATTGCAGTGCTTAACTGATCGTTGCTGCCTCGATATGGATTGGGAAGAGGACACACTGGAACTTGAAGAACGTGAAGAGCAGAGACAGCTGATTTTTAATTGGCTGAATAATAAAGGATATGTTCAATATACTACTGCACAAGAAAGAGAATTATTTTGTCTGCCTATTGGGAAAAAATCATTTAAGAAAAATGAACTTATAGAAATTGATGTTCAAAGTAAGGCTATGGATGTATTACTTTGGGTACTGTGTAAAACAAATGATATTTTACCATTAGAAGAAGTTGCTATCAGTGATAATCATTCTATTTTGAATATTTCCAAAGATCATAATTTTGATAAGGAGGTTTCGAAGTGTGAATTGAAACCGCAAAGTGAAATAGCTATCCAAGCAGATATTGCATTTTTATGGAATTGGCGAATGAATGAAATTGAATTACGAGCCACTAAGGGAGCCAATCATAATATCTCAGAGCTTATTATTCACGAATTTGGAGATCGGTACAAAAATGCTCTAGAACATATAGAAATATATACTTCAAAAAATCCCCGAAGCTCTGATGATTTTGTAATTTTTAATTTGGTGGTACGGGAATTGTATAAGTGGCAAAAGGATTTGCTAAAGTATTCTACCTATTGGCGATATCATGCTTTCAGATGGATATTAGATGATGCCGAATGGGATAAGATCTAGAGAGTGGTCTCGAAATACAGACAGTATGCTCTCCAGAGAAAAGAAATATCCCGAAGAATGTCAGATTTTGCTCGATGTTTGACTTTATTGCGGATGAGTAGTACACTTTTGATAGGTTAGAAATAACTAACTAATCATAGAAAGTGAGGAAATAAACTCTTATGCAAAAGGGAAATATGAAGGCAATCATGTATGCTGTTATGGCGGCGGTGTTCTATGCATTGAATGTACCTCTGTCTAAGCTGCTGCTTAAGCATGTGGGTGCAACAACAATGGCCGCTCTTTTGTATCTGGGCGCGGGAATCGGAATCGGTATTATGTCGATTTTTCATAGAGAACATAAGCAGCAGGAAGATCATCTTACCAGGAAGGATCTTCCCTTTGTGATTGGAATGATCGTGCTTGATATAATCGCTCCGATCTTTCTTATGTTAGGTATCCGATATGGCACCTCCGCGAATGCTTCCCTGCTCGGTAATTTTGAAATCGTAGCAACAACACTGATCGCACTTTTTATTTTTAAAGAGACGGTATCCTTAAGACTGTGGGCGGCTATTTCTTTGATCACAATATCAAGTATTCTCTTGTCTTTTGAGGGAGCGGGCAGCTTCCGGTTCTCATTTGGTTCCTTATTCGTCCTTCTTGCAGCTTTATGCTGGGGATTTGAAAATAACTGTACAAGAAATATATCCTCGAAGAGTACCTATGAAATAGTGATCTTGAAGGGAATATTTTCCGGATTGGGCTCACTGGTAATTGCTATAATACTGCATGAACCATTTCCGAAGATCCTATATATTGCCGAAGCCTTATTGCTGGGATTTGTGGCATATGGGCTTAGTATCTTTCTCTATGTGAGGGCTCAGAATACATTGGGTGCGGCCAAAACAAGCGCGTATTATGCTGTGGCACCATTTATCGGAGCATTTTTATCATTTCTTCTGCTTAAAGAAAAGCTTTCATTTACCTATGTAATTGCGCTTATTGTTATGATCATGGGAACCTGTCTGGTTGTAGCGGACACTTTGATCAGGAATCATACACATGAGCATCAGCATACATATACTCACACGCATGATGGATATACGCATACACATACGATCACTCACAGCCATGCGCATAATCACTATTTTCATGATGATAAGCATAGCCACCATCATACGCTGGAAGAATTGGAAAAAGGGCATGAAATCATCTGAATATGTATTTTTATATTGATGATGTCTGACAGGAAGGGGTATAATTGTGGATGTTAAGACAAAATGATGTATTCTGTCGGGTAGGGAAAGCGGTAAACTAGAGTCAGTTGCCGGATTGGAAAGGAAGCATAAATGATACAGGATATAGGTTCAAGCAGATTCGATATTACATTTGAAAACTACAGACCTGAAAAGATCGATTATGTGTTACGCTTTGATCAGGATGGCAAAATATGGGTGGCTTGTTCCGGAGATCGTCTTGTCTTTCCAAAGGGGTATGAAGAGGAGGATGTTGACCGGATCGTTTATCTGTTTTCGGTAGATGAAGTGCGTTATTTTCTGTTGTTGAACCATGATGAAATTCGATATAAAGAGGGTTCAACCGGCTTTTTATATAAGGGGCTTCGTGAGCTTCGCAGGACCTGCTGTAATGTTGATAATCTGATTGTTTTTACGGCATACCACCTATGGCGTTGGTATATGGATCATCATTTTTGCGGAAGGTGCGGCGGTAAGCTTAAGTTTAAGGATACCGAAAGAGCGCTGGTTTGTGAGTGCTGTGAGAATACGATCTATCCGCGTATCAATCCGGCTGTAATCGTCGGAGTTATCAACGGAGATTCGATATTGATCACCAGATACCAACGAGGATATGCACATAACGCGCTTGTTGCAGGTTTTGTTGAGATTGGCGAGACACTGGAACAGACCGTTTGTCGTGAGGTAATGGAAGAGACCGGCATCAAGATTAAAAACATTCGATATTATAAGTCACAGCCTTGGGGAATGGCACAGGATGTTCTGATGGGATTTTTTTGCGATGCGGATGATTATAAGATCAGGATGGATGAAAATGAGTTGAGATATGCCGGATGGGTCAGACGTGAGGATATTGAGCTTCAACCCGATGATCTAAGCCTTACCAATGAGATGATGAGGGTTTTTAAGGAAGGGAAGATTGGACCGGATAGAGGTTGATCCTCTTATTGAACTTTGAAAGGAGAAGAAGATGGCAGTTACAGTGAATATATACTATACAGGCGTGAATGGCAATGCCGGAAGATTTGCCAAGGAAATGTTGGAAAGCGGTGTTGTGAAGGATATCCGTGCAGAGGATGGAAATCTCAGATATGAATATTTTTACTCGTTGGAGGATCCGGAAACGGTTCTTCTGATCGACAGCTGGAGAGATCAGAAGGCGATCGATGCACATCATGCGTCTCCCATGATGCAGCGGATTATGGAGCTGCGGGAGAAATATGATCTGCATATGAGAGTGGAACGGTATCAATCTGACGACGCAGGTGTTCCGGAGACAGACCGGGCATTTATACGGAGCTAACAATAATGTCTTGTATATTATAGAAACTATATAGATCATATGATTGAAATGATTCGAAAATGTATATGGATCAGTTTTTTAAATAAGCTGTTATAGAATGAAATCAATGTTTACAATTAAGTTTGAATAGAAGTAAAGTACTGAACAGAGGGGATATATATGTTTCGTATACGATACACTTATGAAAAGTTCATACTCCTTGCAGTTATCGTGGCAGTAGGGGGGCTATTGTATGCAGTTTATACGATCTATTTGTTCAGAAATATGGATCCGGATTTGACTAAGACAATGATTCAAAGATTTTCAATACATCCGATGGTATTTATTATCGGAGAGTATATCCCGCCTTTGATATTTGCTTTGGTACTGATTTTGGTGTATAGCAGGGAATTAACAACGAAATTTCTTGCTAAAGCTTTTGGAACGAAATGGGAAGGAACGATTTTGTATATTACAGAAGTGCATAAGGCACCCAAACAACTGATTCCGTATGTCAAATTGAAGGTAAAATACGATAATGCTCAAGTAACGACACCATATATCAGTGATTATTATGCGAAAAGGATCGTTTCTGTATATTGTACGGTATGGGTATATAAGGATCGGATCTGGGTTGACGGTTATAAACGCGGAAGAAAATCAAACTGCATATTTGAGAATCATCATCTAAAGGAATCATTTCGATATCATATCTATGATGCGGAGGATTTCTGGGAGGGAAAGTAAATATTGCTGCATCCCGTCAATCTTACAATTGATTGACATAAAAAAGATTATAGATCATTATTTAGAAATAATAGAAGCAAGAAACAGGAGTAATACGTATGATACAAGTCTTAGATCAGCTTACGATTGATAAAATTGCCGCCGGCGAGGTGGTTGAGCGGCCGGCTTCGGTGGCAAAGGAGCTTTTGGAGAACGCGATTGATGCCGGTGCGAATGCGATCACGATTGAGATTAAGGA
>JAFUAW010000065.1 GCA_017460485.1 Lachnospiraceae bacterium
CAGCAGACGAGCTTCTATCTGCTTATGATGCCGGGGGACAAACCATTTAAGACGAAGGAATTATCCTCACAGATCAACAGTGCCAGACTGTCCTTCGGTACGCCGGAATTCATGTGGGACTATCTTAAGATCCAGCCGGGCAGTGTGAGTATCATGGGTCTTATGAATGATACAGAGAATCATGTAAAGCTTCTGATCGATGAGGATGTGCTGAAAGGGGAATATTTGGGCTGTCACCCTTGTGTGAATACCTCCAGCCTGAAGTTAAAGACAGCAGAAGTCATTGAGAAATATCTGCCGGCTGTTCATCACGAATATACCATTGTACATTTGATAGGGGAGTAAAGGATAGGAATGAGAAATATGAAAAACCGGACATTCATGCTTGCAACAAAATCAGATACAGAGGAAGTGCTTAAGTTATATCGGTCTGTGGTTGGCTCCGAATACTGTGCATGGACGGACAGTTATCCAAGTATGGAGACCATAGACTTTGATCTGCAAAGGGATGCGTTATATGTTATGAGAGACGAATCCGGTGAGATCATTGGTGCGATTACGATTGACGATGATCCGGATGTGAATGCGCTGCCTTGCTGGAGCAAGGATCTTCAAGGGGAACCGGAGCTCTCGCGGCTGGTCGTGCGCGCCGATTATCAGAATCAGGGTATGGCGTGTGATATGATAGGTAAGCTGATGGAGATCCTGCGTGTTAAGGGACATTCCGGAATCCGGTATATGGTCAGCAAGAGGAACATAAAGGCGATGAGATCTTATAGCAAGCTACACGCGGTGCAGGTTGGAGAAGCGGCATTGTTCGGGGACGAATTCTGGTGCTATGAGAAGCGGTTATGAAATGCGTGATTGCTTGAATGCATTTGATTGAATAGAGTTCTTGAGATAGAGGAGCTAATAATGAAAGGTATAACAGGAGAGATAGAATGAGCGAATTCTTAACAGAGGAAGAGATCAAAGATCTGATAGCTAAGGCAAAAACCGGCGATAATGATGCATGGCAGAAGCTGTATGACAACTACGAGCGTTACGTTCATAATTGTGTGTGGAAACGGCTTTGGAAGATGGAGATGGCCGATTCTTATTATAAAGATATGGAAGAAGATCTGTTCATGGCAGGCTGGGAGGGCTTTGTGAATGCGATCAAGAATCATGATCCCGGAAAGGGGAAGTTCCTGACCTATGCCACGTATTATATTAATGGGGAAATTACCAAGGAGCTGCAGATACTTCTGAATCCGTTAGGACTGAAAAACAAACCGAAGTATGTGAGGAACAGCGAAGAAGCAAGAGATAATGGGAGTAACAGGGAAGGATCAGGAAATATTACGAAGGTATCCTTGGAGACGATTCTGGAGATCGGTACTCCCTCGCAGCCATCTGAGAAGGAGCTTTCTGTACCGAAAGCTCCGGATCGCGGAACATACAGTATTGAGAGAAGAGTGCTCCAGATCTTGGAGGTTCTGCGTCTTCAAACAGATGAAGACCACAGCATAACGAAGAGCGAGCTTGGAAATCTGCTGCGGTTGTACCGGATTGGCAAGTATGATAACGGAACGCCTCTGGAAGATCCAAGAACTCTTACCGACACGCTGATAGATATACTTCAAGAGTTAGATCCGATGGAGTATTCGGAGAACAGGGAGGCAGAATATAAGATCCGATATAATGGCTATAAGGAAGATCGTCTGAAACAGAGATTGGATATGGAAAGCGAGAAAGAAAACAAGGAGAAAGGCAGCAAAAAAGGCGGTAAGAAGGCTCCTTCTATTACGGGATTCTCCTATGTCCATACATTCAGTAATGCAGAGCTCGATCAGCTAATGCAGCTGATCAGCTTTTCCGATATGCTATCCTTAGATGAGAAGACTAAGCTGATCCGCAAGCTGATGGGAACGGCAAGCGAGTATTATCATTCGCCGTTTTGGGATGGGGAAAGCGTGAAGTTCCATCCGCAGGGCATTTACGGTCGATTCAGTGGAAGAACGCAGCAGGACAGGCAGCAGTTTGCAGAGAATATCAAGCAGATTCAGAATGCAGTGAATCA
>JAFUAW010000066.1 GCA_017460485.1 Lachnospiraceae bacterium
ATTCATCTCCAGCCTTATGTCCCAAGGTATCATTGATGAGTTTCAGATTATTCAGGTCACATACTACAATCGCAAACGGATGATCCGATTCTTTTGCGTCTATTCGTTCCTGAATATCAGACTCTAATTCCCGATATGCATTTTTATTCTTGGCTCCGGTCAGCTCATCGCGCCTTGCCATTTCATTTGCAATACGGAGTGCGTGAAGATGCTCCTCCTCCTTACGGATCTCTTCGGTAATATTTTCCACACCAATAATAAAATGAATATGATCACTGGAAAACATTACAGTCAGCCTTGTATACTGCGGTTTCCCGTCGATCATCAGGCGGTAATCCGTACTGTACTGCTTAACATCCTCCAGAGAGGACAGAAGATAATCCTTGGTAAGTACGGCAAGTACACGATCTTTATCCTCCGGATATACGGAATGTTCCGCATTATTCTGAGCGTCCGCAAAGAAACTGTGTCCCTCTTCCTGCATTTCCAGATTGCCATAGATATTATTCGTCGTAAATACAGCGTAATTATCACTTTCTATATCCACATAGTATATAATATCATAACGTGCCGCCAGTGTTTCCGCAATCGCGCTATAAGTAATACTGTTCTTTTGACTTTCCTGAAATGCCTGCTCCGCAATCACTTCCGCATTGATATTCTCAATACATACGATCAAATGCTTATGATCGCTTGCCCACATCTGCATATTCCTGCAATGCATCATCTCACCATTCACAATCAAACGATATGTATAAGAACATGATATCTTTTCCTTCAGATTCTTCAGCATATTCTGCTTCTGATGGATTCCCAGAACAAGGTCTTTATCCTCCGGATATACAGCAAGCGGTATATTCTTGGCACTCTCGGCAAAGAAATCATCTCCGCGTGTCGGAATGTTAAGACTTTTATAGATATCTGTAGAAGAGAACTCAAAATAATGATTTGTCTCCATATCAATATAATACAGAGTATCATAATGCTCTGCCAGACTCCCTGCGATCTGGTTGAATATCTCCCGTTCTGTCTCCAGCTTCTCTGCCTCTTCCCGCATACGGATCTCTTTATCAACATTTAAAACTCCAAGAATAAAATAATCATCCGTATCCGATGCTTCCTTGATCATACGCAGTCTGTGCCATACCGGCTTGCCATCGATCATCAGCCGGTATTCAATACTCCGCATGGAGCCATCCTTCAACTGCTGAGTCAGATGCTCCTTCTGAATATCATTCTGGAAGATATGCTTATCCTCTTCATAGACCACCTGCTCGGCATCCCGGGCCATGTTCTTGAAGAAATCCTTCCCGGAAGGCTCGATCTCTAAGGAATGGAATTCCGCATTGATTGAATACCACTGGTACTCATTGGTTACGGCATTCACGTAATATACACTTGTATAGTCGATCAGCAGTGCCTCTGCGATCTTATTGAATATCTCTTCTTTGTAATCCATCTTATTCCCTCATATTTCTTTTGTTCATACACCACAAGAATGCAGATCATTTTATTTATGCAAACATTGGCGTTGACAGATAACGGTCGCCCGTATCCGGCAGGAGCACAACAATCGTCTTACCCTGATTCTCTGGCCGTTCCGCCAGAACGGTTGCTGCGTGCAATGCGGCTCCGGAGGAGATTCCGACTAAGATTCCCTCCTGCTTGCCAAGTGCTCTGCCTGTCGCAAATGCGTCTTCATTGCTGACCGTCAGGATCTCGTCATAGATATTCTGATCCAATGTCTTCGGAACAAAGCCGGCTCCGATGCCTTGAATCTTATGCGGTCCCGGTCTTCCTCCACTTAAGACAGGAGATGCCGCCGGTTCCACCGCTACAATCCGGATATCAGGATTCCGTTCCTTCAGATATTTACCTGCACCGGATATCGTACCACCAGTTCCGACACCGGCAACAAAGATATCCACCTTACCCTCCGTATCCTCCCAGATTTCCGGTCCGGTCGTCCAGTAATGCGTGAGCGGATTTACCTCATTCTCAAACTGTCCCGGGATAAAGGAATTATCATACTGCTTGGCAAGCTCCTGCGCCTTGGCGATCGCGCCCTTCATTCCCTGTGAACCATCCGTCAGCACCAGCTCCGCTCCATATGCTTTCATCAACGTCCGCCGCTCCACACTCATGGTCTCCGGCATCGTAATGATAAGCCTTAGTCCCATCGATGCTGTCACACAGGCAAGACCAATTCCGGTATTCCCACTGGTAGGCTCAATAATGACCGTATCCTTGTTAATCTTTCCCTGCTTCATCGCATCCTCTATAATCGCTTTTGCGATCCGATCCTTCACGCTTCCTGCCGGATTGAAATACTCCAGCTTTGCAAGCAATATGGCATCTAAGTTCTTTGCTTCTGAAAATTGATGTAACTGAACTAACGGTGTATGTCCGATCAAATCGGTAATCTTCTGATATGCTGCCATGATGATATTCCTTTCCGATGTAATAAGTTTTTTGAAGTGATATAAGTATACCACATCTTATGCGTTTCTCAAATAAATAATAATTCCAAATTAAAAAAAGGAGACCTCCCAACGGTCTCCTTTCTCATTATTCTCATATATTAAACAAGAAAAATCAACAACAGGATCACACTCCCCGCCATACAGAAGAAAAATGAGGTCGTGATCCGCAACACGATTCTATGCCGAACCTTCACGATCGTGATTAACCATAATGCCAGACATATGGCCGTGATCGCAAACGACAAATAACAGGCAACTCCATGGTCGAAACAGCGAATCGTATACAGGACAGAGAAGAGTGACAGGATCGGCGCACCTGCAAGAAAATTCCCATTACTGATCGAATCCATATGATCCGCTAAAGGAGAATTCGAAGAAAACCATAGGTAAGAGTACGCCGCCAGAAGCAGAATACAGAACGACGAATCCAGCCCCTTCGGTATAACATACCCACTGCTAAGTCCGAAAAGCAGAACAGCGAACATCAGGCTGCAGATAATAGCCAGACTCACTGCTAACCATATTAAATTGAGCAGCGCATGCGCTCTGGTAAGGATATAATTCTGATTATTTCTCGCCTGATCAACCTTCGTCTGCAGCGCGTAATTATTATATAACGCAACCAAAACTCCCGTGAGCGCAATGATCATCAACGGAAGATTCAATTCTTCCCGGTTCAGATATTCTGTATAATGTGAGATCGTACCCACATAATAGATCATAGATACCACCGTCATCGCGCCCGTCAGATTACAGAGCAAAAAGAACAGAATATGGTTGATGGACAGATCAAACCGCGGCACCTTGGTCATAACGATCGAACGAATCTCCTGACGTACCGGTCGTCTTCCTGTCAGCTTCTTATATTGAAATAATGCGATCGGTGTATCGATCAGAACACCGGCAAGCACCGGTAATACACTCATACCGATAAATATCAGGAGGTTCTCTCGTATAGGGAGCTCGATCAGGCGGGTAAGCAGCATACCATAGGTCAGATCCCGTGCGTTCATAATAAATAACAGCATAATTCCCGCATAGAAAATTGCAAATAACATCAGCCAGTTGGCAGGCAGATACGCCACAGCCTCCTCCTGACCCTTCTTCACCGGCACCGCTGATGCCTCCATCTCTACTATAGAAATATCCTTAAATTCTTCGTCCGGCAATTCTTCCGTAATCGTCATTACCGAGAGGGCTTCCGTATCCTCTTCCTCTATCATAGTATTAGGCAGCACCTTATGATCTGCAGCCATTTCTATCGGAAGATCTTCCGCAACCAGCTCTGTTCCCTCAGTCACCAGCATATATCCCATCCGTCCATTGATCTTCTTACGGTCAATGATCTGATTCCATAATTCCTCGCTCTTATCCCTGTCATAGACCTGCGTGAGTACCTTCATAATACCCATCTTGATCGAAGATATACTCTTAGAGAGATCAATGGAATTCATCTCTTCCACCAGATTCAGCTGTGTACCGGTCACATAATCATCCGAATGCTCCAACAGATATTTCACCACTAATAACTTCTTATATTCTATTCTCTGCGCCGTACAATCGGAGAAACCGACCTCCTGATATGTAAAGTCCATATACATACCATTCAGCTCCCCTGTCGTCCAGATCAATTTGTAATGTTTCTCATCCCAGTTCGTATGTAAAGCCGTCATGATCCATTCCTCATCCGTAGTCATATAGGCTCATTTTAGCAAGGAAAATCAACATTTTCAA
>JAFUAW010000067.1 GCA_017460485.1 Lachnospiraceae bacterium
CCCGGAGCTAATCAAGGTAGATGATTTTAGAAAGCCATCTACTGATAAGGATAGCAGATATGAAGATAGAAAGCAACAGGAAATAAGGATGGTGATGGAATGGACATATTAACAGTGGAAGAGGTTGCAGAACTAAAAGGGTGTTCGGAGCGATATGTCCGTAAGCTCTGTCGAACAGGCGTTATACAGGCAGAGGAACAGATTGGGCAGCGTGGCGGTGCTAATGGAGTTGTATACCGGATTCCTTTGGCAGTCCTCGACCTGAAGCTCCAGAAGAAATACAACCGGAAGAAAGCGAAGCAGGAAGCCGGGCTGGATTCAGAACCGACAGAGCAGCCACTTGATAAGGTGATCCCATTCAATGTGGAGCTGCTGACGGAAGAGGAGCGGGAAGAGGTTGTCTTGTGGCGGAGTATCCTGGATAACTGGATGAAGTTTCGGGACGAAGCGAAGCTCCGGCATATCAACAAGAAGGTGGCGGATGAGCAGTACATAGCCATGCTGCAGCTCCAGTATCCAGAGATGCAGGTATCATACCGAACACTGAAGCGGAAATGGGATAACTTCAAGGAGCAAGGGGATGTCGCTCTGGTGGATCATCGGGGCAAGCATGGAAATCACCACAAGATCTTATCGGACTTTGTGTATGACATCTTCGAGGATTACTACTTGGATGAGAGCCGGAAGACGATCACGGAATGTATGCGGCTGACAGAATGGTATCTGAAGGAAGCAGCACCAGAGTATCTTCCGCTTCCAAGTAAGGAGACCTTTGCCAGAGCGTTAGACCGCAGGACACCAGTGCCGGTGATCCAGTATTTCCGGTTTGGTCAGAAAGCGTATCGGGATAAATGTGCACCGTATATTAAGCGTATGTATGATGATTTGCACTCCAACGATGTCTGGGTTACAGATAATCATACCTTCGATATCATGGTGAACGATTCCGGAAAGACTGTCCGGGTATATCTGACCGGATTCCTGGATGTCCGGAGCCGGAAGTTCGTTGCATGGTATGTGACGGAGAATCCAAGCTCTCAGGCGACGGTAATTGCTCTGAAGCGTGGTATACAGAGATACGGCATTCCGAAGATGATCTACTCTGATAATGGTCGCGAGTTCCTGACGCATGACATTGGCGGTAAGGGATTCCGGGAACGGAAGTCCTATAAGGAATCGGATGAGCATAAACCGCCGACGATTCTGGATCTACTGGGTATCGAGTTCCGGACAGCAATAGTAAGGAATGCGAAAGCAAAGATCATTGAGCGGTCATTCCGGACGGTCAAGGAGCAGTTCTCCCGACTGTTTGAGGGTTATACCGGCGGTCATGTGTTGGAGCGTCCGGAACGGTTAAAGGGACTAGCCAAGGACGCAGAGAACTTCACGGCGGTTGAGGATTTCCGCATATATGTAGATGCATGGATTGACGGAGTATACAACAAGGAGCCGCATACCGGCGATGGGATGTACGGGAAATGTCCAGATGAAGTATATGCTGCGAATCTGATCGAGATGCGGACAGCGCTTCCGGAAGAACTGAATCTGATGATGCTCCGGAATGGAAGCATCCAGAAGGTGAAGCGGAACGGAGTGCTGCTTAAGTTCTATGATAAAGAGCTGTGGTACCGGACAGATGATCTCTGTATCAGCCATTTTGATGAGAAGGTCTATCTCCGGTACGATCCGGATGATCTGGAGCATGTCAGGGTGTATGACCTGAAGGATCGGTTGATTGGATCAGCAGATCTTCAGACACCACTTTCCTACCATGCATCAACCGAGGAGATCAAGGCACATATGCAGGAGACCCGGAAGATGGAGAAGACGGTCAAGGCGTACAAGAAGCAGAAAGACATTCAGACGAGGGATGCCCTGGAGCTTACTTTGGATCACGCAATGGAGAATCTGGAATCCGAGTTAGAGCTGAATCCGAAGGTTGTCACGCTGCACCGGTTTGTGGATGAGGTAATTGGTGATGATCTCCAGAAAGCTGTAGGAGATGTCATAGATTGGGATACGGCAAACCAGAATTTTGCTAAGGCAAAGATGAGAAAGGAAGGTCAGTAGGTATGAAGGAATCAACAAGGAACGAGACGGAAGCCATGGATGAGCAGGAGCTTCCGATGACAGAACAGGAAGCGATTGAGAAGATCGAGGAGTATAAGGAGCTGGCCGGCATCTCATATGCGGCAGTTGCTAAGGAGCTGGGAATCAGTCAGACAGCGTTATCGGATTTCCGGAATCATAAGTACAAGGCTCCGCATACGGTGATCGTCAAGATCGATGCACTACTTAAGTATAAGGCAGAGAAGAACTTGGAACCGGTTGCTCCGGACTACGCAGCCACAACTATATCGCGTCAGATCCTGGCAACGATCAAGTATTGCCAGCTGCAGGGGAAGATTGGATGTGTCTATGGAGATGCCGGAGTCGGCAAGACGACAACGATCAATCATTTCTGCAAAGGCAACCGGCTGGCGATCAAGATTACCATATCACCGGCATTTGCATCGGTGGCAGGATTCAATGAGCTTCTGGCGGAAGTTCTGAACATTAAGGAGCGTGTCAGCCGGAGAATCTACCGGGAAGCAGTTATGAAGCTTATGGATACCGGAATGGTGCTGATCGTGGATGAAGCACAGCATTTGACCTCAAAGACGCTTGATTATATCCGGTGCCTGTGTGATGAATCTGGAGCCGGAGTTGTGCTGGTAGGGAATGAACAGGTATATCGCCGGATCAAGAGGAATAGTCAGGCAGACTTCGCACAGCTCTATTCAAGAGTAGGTAAGCCGTCACATGTGCTTGTCAACCAGATCACTGAAGATGATATCCGGGCGATCTTTGAACCGTATAAGGTGTCTGAAGAGTCCATCCGGATCCTGTACCAGATCGCCGGGACATATTATGGGCTGCGCGGGGCCGTCAACTGCTATGTGAATACGGTAGCAGCTTTTGGAGATGTAGAAGCCGGTCATATCGCTAAGATGGCGAAGGAGATGCGGATTGCATAGAAAGGACAAGGGGATGCACAAGAAAGGGAAGAATCCAACCCGCGTTCAAAAGGTGTACATCAGGGATGCGGGATTGAATGTGGAAAACTGGTTGGTATGCAGACAGGATGACAGGTATTTATATCTGATCCACCGGATCAGTGGGAACGAAAAGCAGATTCTGAAGAAAGGAAGGTAAGGAGATATGAGAGAAGTAACCATAACATTTGAAGCTGAGGATGAGAGCGCAGAGACCCAACAATTGATGCGGGAGATTATAAGAGAGCTTCAAGAGATGAAGGCTGATGTAATAGGAATCCGGCAGAGAGAAATTCATGATCATACCGGACAGATTAGAATTCCAACAGTATCACTGAAATAAGGAGTTTACATATGAGTGAAAAGAAGATAGAGATTGGCGATCAGGTGATCGTAACGAATCCGGCATACATAGGTGGCGCATACGGAGAGATCGGGACAGTGAGAGAGTTGGATGATAACGTGCAGCCGGATGAAGTATTTGCAGTAATGGATATCAAGGGCGTGGAATACTGCTTTAATGTTAAGGATTTGGAACTGGCAGATAAGCGGTAACACGTAAGGGGCTTAAAGCCCCGCTTAATGCAGCCGAAGGCGGTCACAAGCCCGCATGATGCAGAGTGAGCAAATAATTACATAAGGAGGGATGCACGATGGCAGATGTGTATAAGAAGATGTCCAAGTCCGGAGCGATCACGATTCCGAAGCATGTCCGTACACAGTATGGGATTCCCGGCGGCGATGCCTATAAGATCTCTGTCAAAGATGATGGGGATATCGTTCTGCAGCCACATACACCGAGATGTATCTTCTGTGGTACTGCTGAGCATGTGACTATTATGAACGGACGCGGGATCTGTGCCGAGTGTGTCGTCAAGGCAAAGGAGGCGTTGTTGCATGGTGAGTAAGGAGATGCTGTCCGGAATGGATAGCGGCGTGCTGGTGGATACCGTATTGAGCTTGTCCAGAGAAGTGGAGGATGCCAAGGCAGATTTGGATCTTGCACAGGCGGAGCTTCAGAGCCGGGCAGAAAAGATTACGGCAGACCGGAACATCAAGTTCACTGAATTCACCGGATCAAAAGGGATCTGTTCTGTGACGACAGCACAGAGCTTGGATATCCTGAATCTTCCAAAGCTGAAGGAATTGCTGGGAAGTGAGCTGGTTGATCAGAAGGTGATCCTGATCCCGGAGCCGAAGCAGAAGGTGGATGCGAAATTCAAGGAAGCACTGATCGCAATCTTTATGGGTGAATATACTGCAGAGTACACCTTAGAACAGGTGGTACATGAGATTGCACAGACTTATGATCTGGATGCTGCAGCCGAGCGGACGATCTTGAAGAAGCTGAAGGGTGACTACAAGAAGGACAAGAAGGTCTTAATGGATGTGATCGGACTGACAGAAGATAACTTCAATCTGGATGAAGAACTGTATTACATCTATCAGATCAAGAAGTACAACCTGATCAAGGCATACTTATCGGAAGAGGAGCTTACAAAGCTTGCCGAAGAGATCCGGAAGTGTATGGTGGTCGAAGAGACTGTGAAGGTAACTGTCAAGAATCTGGATTGACAGTTGAATGAAAACGGAAAGGAGCGTGAAGCTATGCGTAATATCACACCGGCACAGATGCGGCGGATATGGGCTCTAGCCCGTGATAACGGTATGGATACAGAACTATTGCACCTGTATGTCTCACGGATTACCGAGAAGGAAAGCCTGAAGGAGCTGACGATCATGGAAGCTGTCAAGGTCATCGATGCTCTGGCTGGAAAGCCAGTGGAAACGGCGGATCATTTAAGCAGCCGTCAGGAGCAGTATCTGATCGATCTGGCAAAGCAGCTTGGCATGGTGGACGAAGACGGTAATCTTGACCGGAAGCGTCTGGACGGATTCTGCCGGAGCCGGTATAGTGTTGGATCTTACACATGGCTTAACCGCTCCCAAGCCGGCAAGGTAATTGAAGGCTTGAAAGCAATGGTGGAAAGGAAGGGGCATGAATATGAAGAAAGTAATTGATGTCAGTAAGCATCAGGGAGTGATCGACTGGAACTCTGTGAAGGGGTCCGGAATCACAGATGCGATCCTGCGTGTCGGCTATGGGGATAATGTAGTCAGCCAGGATGATGGACAGTTTGAACGGAATATTACCGAATGCAAGCGATTAGGAATCAATGTAGGAGTCTATATTTACAGCTATGCTATGAATGTATCTCAGGCAAGAAGTGAGGCAGAGCATGTCCTCCGGCTGCTTGGGGGACGGACGCTGGATTATCCGGTCTATTATGATCTGGAGGATGCCAATACGACCGGTAAGCTGTCCAATGGACAGATCGAACAGCTTGCTGAGGAGTTTGCTAAGACCATCGAAGCAGCCGGTTATGTGGTTGGGATCTATGCCAATAAGTATTGGTGGACGACGAAGCTGACCGGATCGGTATACAACAAGTGGGAACGATGGGTGGCTCAGTATTATTCTGAATGTACGTACAGCGGCAGCTATGGTATGTGGCAGTATGGATCGGATGGCCGGGTAAATGGAATCAATGGAAATGTGGATGTGAATATCTGCTATAAGGATTATCCGGCAATCTTGTCCGGACAGAAAGCAAATGTGGTTGTTCCACCGGAGCCTTCAGAGCTTCCGGATCTGAGAGGATATACAGGTATCTCGATTGCATCAGCATTGAAGCAGTGCGGATATGATAACAGTTATTCTTATCGGGAGAAGCTTGCGGAGCAGCTTGGTATTGCCGGTTACAGAGGGACAGCCGAGCAGAATATTACCATGCTCCGGAAGTTAGGGGCTGTGGTTCAGGCAAACGATGAGCTGAAGATCGGAGCTGCTGTCCGGATCGCATCGGGGGCAAGAGATCTGAATACGAAGTCAACATTTGCAAAGTATGTGTATGATAACACCTATACAGTGATTTCCATTAAGAATGATACTGTGGTGTTTGGAGTTGGAAGCCGGATCACCGGCAAGGTCAGCATTACGAATGTGAAGCTTGCCTGACTTTGACAAGCGGATCATTTTGTATTATTATCAGGGAGATGGCATGTATGACAGACGAAGGAATCACGATTGACGATATTGCGGAATCCATGCGTGGTGTAGCGGAGCTGATCGGAGTCGAACAGACGATACAGCTGTCGGAGCATTTCGGCGGAATTACTTTAACCATTCCACAGATGCATAACCTGCTGCGGCCAATGCGCTATGAAGCAATCCTGAAGGATTATCTGTCAGGCATGGATCCACAGGAGCTGGCACTGAAGCATAAGGTGTCACAGGCTACAGTATACCGCCTGATCAATGAGCGGCTGGGCGGAACGAAAAAACGGCATATTACAGTTGATGGTCAGATGTCCTTTGAGGATTTTTTCGGGGATGAGTAGCTTTTCTCAAAAGTTTTATCAGCGAGACGAGAAGTGAAAAGAAGTATCTGGTACAATAACCTTGTGAGCAGCATATCACAAGGTTATTTCTTTTTTGGTTCACCCCGAAAAGGCATGATTATATCTCCTTGTTGATTCTGACGACAGAGTCAGTTCAAGATGCTGCTTGGACTGACTCTAATTATTTGGAGGGATTGGTATGAAAGATATATTGATAGGAATTGTAGTAACTATATGCGTGGCGATCGTGGTATCTCTGATCCGGCTGGGAAGCTCCTATCTGACACAGTGGATGGAATGCAAGAAGCAGGAAGCACTTGCCAGTGCCAATCAGGCATCCGCTGCAGCATGGGAGAAAGCAATCCGGGTAATCGATACGATCACGACGGCAACAGTATCTGCAATTGAACAGGATGTTGCCAAGGATCTGAGGGTGGCAGTCAAGGATGGGACGGCGAGCCGGGAAGATCTGATCAAGCTGTCTCAGGATGCATACGATACGATCCTGCAGCAGGCAGGTCCGGATATCATGGAAGTGTTGAATGATAATATTCAGGATTCCGAGGGCTTTATCCGGAACCGGATCGAGCAGGCAGTATATGAAGTGAAGCGGTGAATGACATGAGAACGAAACGGCAGATGACTTATGTAGTGTATGGATTAGCCCTTACACAGCTGCTCCGGATAGGATGTAACCTGTATCTGCTGTTAGTCAGATAGGAGGAGCATATGGATGTAACATTAGCAGAGGTATTCAGTTTTGTATTATCCAATGGTCTGACTCCGGTGCTTCTGGTGCTGTTTGTCTGGTATTTCCTGAACCGGGATAAGACGAGAGACGAACAGATGAAGCAGCAGATGGAGACAAGCCGGCAGGAGACAGATCAACGGATCGAGGAAAATAATAAGCGGACGGATATGATCATGGCGGAATGTGCCAAGCGGGAAGAACTGATCCGGACAGAAGCGGACAAGCGGGAAAAAATGATCAAGGAAGAAGCAGCCAAGCGTGAGAATCATCTGATGATCAATATGGATAAGATCGTAGAATCGATGGAGAAGACCTCAAAAGCCATGCAGGAGATCAACATGAACATGCAGCTGATGCAGGAAGATATAACTAGGATCGAATCAAAGATCAATATAGGCGGTGGCAGAGATGAATCTAATGGAAGTTAATAAGGCGAAGGAGCTGCGTGGTCAGATCATAAGCCGGCTATATGAATATTATGGAGAGGATATATCGTTAAATGTTCTGAAGAGTGTCCTTCGGATGTCGCTGTTTGGGACAGATATTACCAAGGAGATCAAGAAAGCAATCTATTATCTGGGCGGAGCCGGAAAGGAATATGTCAAGCTGGTTCTGAATGAAGATGATTACATGAACTCCCTGATCTGGCTGACACCGAAGGGTGTCAATCTTGCCGAGGGAGATATAGAAGATATAGGGGTGATGCGATATGAGTAAATTAACAGAAGTTGCAGAACGACAGATTATCCGGAAGGAGATCTTAGATATCCTGGCAGAGACCGATCAGGAAGGTGCATCGACGAAGGTGCTGAAGCTTGCGCTTAGTAAGCAGGGACATGAACTGACCGATCTGACCTTGAATCTGGAGCTCAAATATCTTCAGGGCAAGAATCTGGTTCAGTTAGATCAGGTGTCCAATCCGGCATTGGGGATCCACCGGACGATCGTTCATATAACCAGCAGAGGTATAGATGTTCTGGAAGGAACGATTCAGGTAGAAGGTATCGAGGTAGGTGAGTGATATGGATAATCGGGCACACAGCAAGATCGATGATCTCCCGGATGAGCTGCATCGTCAGGTGGACGAGAAGCTGCTTGCCGGAGAAACCTATCAGGGAATATCGGATTATCTGGCAGAGCAGGGCGAGGATGTCCACTATTCCAGCATCGGACGGTATGGCCGCAAGTATCTGAAGAAGTTCGAGGCTGTTCGGATTGCTAAGGAATATGCCAAGCTGCTTGCAGAGGATAGCATCGAACGTCCTCCAACCGAGCTTCACGAAGCCAACAACATGCTGATGAGCCAGATCATCATGGAAAGCATCTTGGATGACAACATGTCTTCTAAGGAAAAAGCTGCTGCTGCGAGGAGCATTGCCACGCTGCAGCGTGCACAGATCCAAAATGAGAAGCTGAAGGCGGATGCCAGAAAGGATGCCGGAGCTGTTCATACGGCGATGGAGCTGTTCAAGGACAAGGTCTTTGCCGAGATCGGAGCCTCTCATCCGGATATCGCGGATGCTCTGATCGAGCTTGCGGAGCAGACCGAATCCGAGATGCAGAAGATGAGTGTTTAAAATTCGGCGATTTAAGGCACTTTGGATTCAAAGTGGGCGGTTGGACGCTGAAATTTTGTTGAACGAATTTAAAGGGGTTTTAAATGGGTTTTGAAGTAGGTTCAGGGGTACATGCCGGGCGGCATGTGCAGTCTGCAGCCACGCCCTGATGGAATCCGACAAAAATGGGAAGTAGGTAAGAGCATGGTCACAAAGAACAGAAAGATTAACATATTAGGGACAGTTTATGATCTGGAATACAAACTTCATACTAGTGAAGATCTGGAAAACTGTAGCGGTTATGCCGACTATACCAAAAAAATGATTGCGGTTCGGAAGACTTATCCGGATGATTACAGTGGAGATGTTGATTATGTGATCCGTGAAACCTTACGGCATGAGATCCTTCATGCATTCCTATATGAATCCGGATTAGGTGACAACTGGGAACATAAGTCCATGGGTCATGAAGAAACCCTGATTGACTGGTTTGCAATTCAGTATCCAAAGCTCCGGAAGATCTATCAGGAGCTGGAATGTGAGGATTAGAATATGGCAGATTGGAAAGAGATTGTTCATGATCAATACTTTAAAGAGCATAAGATGATCGATCAGATTGCCCGGGAATGTGGAAAGTCACGCCGGACAGTTTCTGCATATCTGAATAGTCTGCCGGAGTATCAGGAAGAAAAGGATAGACGGAAGGCAGAGAATGCAGACCGTAGAAAGAGCTACAAGCGGAACTGGGATCGAAAGAACCGGGTACCGCAGCATATGTTGGTAACTGGCGATACACTCCGCCGGGAACATGAGCTGGCGGTTATGGAGCTGTCACATGAGAGGTATCATTGATGGAAACACAGACCATTGCAAGTCAATATCGCAATCGTATCCGTCAGGAGCCGACAGAAGATAGGTATGCAGCTGCGCGTGGCAACCTGTGGGAATATGAAAAGCTGATGAATCCTAAGTTCTTCAAGGACAGCCGCTGGCATCTGAAGGAGATTGCGGATACACTTCAGGCTCTGGTCGAGCGCCGGATCATCCGGATCCCACCAGAGAAGGAGTGGCATATTGCAGATCAGGAAGAGATGGAACAGCTTCAGATGATGGAGTATGAGGTCTGTAAGAATCTGATTTTGGATATTCCGCCCCGGCATGGTAAGAGTTATAGTCTGAGTCAATTTGAAGATTGGGTGTTTGGTGTAGATCCGTCAACGTCCATAATTACCGTCACATATAATGAGATCCTTGCCGGACGGTTCTCTGCGACAGTCCGGGATGGGATTGAGGCAACGAAGATCGATGACCGGTTTACTGTGTTTAGTGATGTATTCCCGAATATCCGAGTAAAACAGGGAGATGGATCAAAGCAGTTATGGAGCTTAGAGGGGAGTCATTTCTCTTATCTTGGAACCGGTTTTGGCGGCACGATCACCGGCATCGGCTGTAAGATCGGAGTGATCGATGATCCGATCAAGAATGATACCGAAGCCTTCAACCAGAGGATCAAGGATGAACAGTATAAATGGTATACCGATACCTTCCTGTCCCGAATTGAGGATGAAGGGGACGGCGGAATTCAGATCGTCAATATGACGCGTTGGTCAACGGATGATCTGGTTGGGCGGATACTGGCAGCTGAAGATGGGGATGAATGGTATGTACTGTCCTATCCTGCATGTCTGGATGAAGCTGCGGGTAAGATGCTGTGTCCGGAGCTTTTGTCTTATAAGACATACTTAAAGCGGAAAGCTAAGACTTCGCCAACGATCTTTGAAGCCAATTATAATCAGAGACCATTTGATGTTAAGGGTAAATTATATAAGAGCTTCCGCACCTATGACACACTTCCTGTGGATACACACGATAACAGTCTGCTGGAAATGATTAAGGCATACTGCGATACAGCAGATGAAGGTGACGATTACTTATGTAACATCATTTATGGTGTCTACGAGATGGAAGCTTATGTTCTGGATGTGATCTATACCCAGAAGGGCATGGAAGAGACAGAGCCAATGGTTGCACAGGCTTATGATATGTTCCGGGTGGATCTGGCTGATATCGAGTCCAATAATGGAGGTCGTGGATTTGCCCGCAATGTGGAGAGGATCCTTCAGAAGGATCTGCATACAAATCATACCGTGATTGAATGGTTCCATCAGAGCGCGAATAAGATTGCCCGGATCAAGAGCAAATCGGCATGGGTACAGCAGCATATGCTGTTTCCGGAAGACTGGGCGGATCGCTGGCCGGAATTCTACATGACAATGAATACATTCCTTGGCAACGGAAAGGATACGCATGATGACGCTGCAGATGCAGTGACCGGAGTAGCAGAGAAGATAGAAGAATCGGATGATTGGTTATTTTAGGAGGATCCTATGACACCGGAAGAAATGACAACTTTAATAAATGAAGATCGATACAGCAAGGCAAAACGGCACGCCAGAAAGGGTCAGGATTATTATGAAGGAAAGCATGAGATCTTGGACTATCAAATCTACTTCATCGATGCGGACGGGAATCTGCAGCGGGATTACCAGCGAAGCAATGTGCGGGTATCCCATCCTTTTTTCACGGAGCTGGTTGATCAGGAAGTACAGTATCTCCTGTCCGGCGGAATCAAGGTGGAATCCGAGGATGGTGATCTGGCGGAGCTGGTTCAGGCATACTTTGATGAGGAGTTCACTGCGGAGATGTCAGAACTGATCGAGGGAGCTGTCATCAAAGGATGGGATTATCTGGTGGCGTATAAGGATGCTGCCGGGAAAACCCGCTTCACGCATACAGACAGCTTGGGTGTGATTGAGATCAAAGATGGTACGAATGATACGGTCACAGATGCATTTCTGTATTATTATCCGGTCAAGACGGAGAAGAAACGTCCAGCATTACGAGTGGAATACTGGGATCAGCATACAACGACATACTACTTGTATTCAGATGGCAGCATGGTCAAGGATCCGAATATCTATCCGAATCCAAGACCGCATGTATTATATGATATCGGAGATAGTTACGAGGTGGGAGAGCTTGGGTATCTTCCACTCTTCCGCCTTGATAACAATAAAAAGAGGATTTCAGGGCTTGCTCCTATTAAAGACCTCATCGATGACTACGATCTGATGGATTGTGGATTGTCTAATAACATTCAGGATGCAGCGGAAAGCATCTATGTCATCAAGGGCTATAAGCCGGTTGGCGGACGCACGCTGGATGATCTGATCTTCAACCTGAAGCAGAAAAAGCAGATTGCAGTCGGCGAAAAGGGCGATGTTGACATTAAGACAGTGGATATCCCCTATGAAGCACGTAAGATCAAGGCGGAGCAGGATGAGAAGAATATCTATCGTTTCGGAATGGGCTTTAATTCTTCCCAGGTCGGCGATGGCAATATCACGAATATCGTGATCAAATCCAGATACTTTCTCCTCGATCTGAAGTGTAACAAGATGCTGATCCGCGTTCAACGACTCTTAAAGCAGCTGTTAAAGGTTGTTCTGGATGAGATCAATGATCTTCATGGAACGGCATATAAGGCTTCAGATATTCGGTTTGTGCTGGATCGTGAAGTCATGACGAATGCTGCTGACAATGCGGAGATTGAAGAAAAGGAAGCTATGACCAAGCAGACGCTGATCAATATGATCCTGTCTGTAGCAGATTATCTGCCGGATGAGACTGTGATCCGGAAGATCTGTGATGTGTTGGATATTGACTGGGATGATATCGCGGACAAGCTGCCCGATCCGGATATATCGGTAGAGCAGGTGACCGCATCCATGAGCGAGGAAGACGATGAAGAAGTACGAGAAGGAAGTCGAGAAGAGTCTTCTGCAGAGTGAGATCGAGGCTAGGGATGCAATCAAGCGGGACTATGCTGCAGCACTCAAACGAGTGCAGGAACGGATTGCTAAGCTGACGGAAGAGTATCAGGAGCATCCGGAGCTTGCCAGTAAGATCTATCAGCGTAAGTATCAGGAGAATCTGGAACGGGAGCTGAAGAAAGCGTTATCCGGACTGTCCGATCAGTCCTACGATAAGACCATGGATTATCTGCAGTCTTCCTATCAGGATGCCTATATCGGAGCCAATTACTGCCTGAATAAGCAAGGCTATGATCTGTTCTTAATGTATGATCAGAAAAAGATGATGGATGCCATTTATGATACAGCGAGAGGCTTCAAGTTGTCAGCAGCGACTTATGGCGAGAATGTTGACAAGCTCCGGCGGAAGCTGCAGCAGGAATTGTCCAGAGGTCTTAACAGTGGCATGGATTACTCCACGATCTCTAAGCTGGCATCCCAGAAGGTGCAGATGTCCTTCAACCAGACGAAGCGGATTATAGCCACGGAAGGACACCGGGTTCAGAATATATCGAAGCTTCAGGCAGCATTCGAAGCCAGAGCACAGGGAGCCGATCAGGTTAAAATGTGGAGTTCCACCTTGGATGAGAAGACCCGCGAGAGACATCAGATGCTGCATGGACAGCTCCGGGAGCTGGAGGATTCATTCACAGCTCTGGGAGCAGAGGCACAGTATCCCGGTGGATTTGGGATTGCCAGTGAGGATATTGCCTGTAGATGTGTCTTGTGCTTAAGAGCTAGAAAGGTGCTCAGCCGGAAGGAGAAGAACCAGCTTCGGAGCTATGCGGAGTTTAAGGAGAAGTATAAGAATGTCGTTGCAACTGCTGATTTTATGATCAAGCCGGAAACTTCGGGAATGAATATCACGAAAGAGCGGATTAATATAACCAGGGCGATTGGACAACTGCCAGAGAAAGTGCGAGAAGCACTTGAATCTGGAACTAAGATAGTAGTTTCTCAATCAAGATCGAGTGCTTATGATTATGCTGCGGACGTGATTATAATTCAAAAAGGTGCCGGAGTTGATTCTGTTTACCATGAGTGCGGACATATGTTTGAAGCAAAGGTAATGAAAGATAAGGCAAAAGTTGATGCATTTAAAAGGAAATTAACTGAAAATGTTACTATATCAGATCTTATTTTTGAAACATATATAGATAATTATGGAAATGAAAAAGAAGTTATGGTAATATCAGAATCAAGCAGAAACAAAGGTTTTGTTAGTGAGTATCAGACTCGGATATATGCAGACCGGTTTGAAGATGCGTTTGATTTGGATGGTAATCTTAAAATAGATCTTATGGAAGAGTTTATTTCCGAACCATTTCGGGAGTTTATGGAACACCCTGAAACATTTAAAGATGATTATCCGGAGATGTATCAATTGATTGTGGAGGGATTGCAATGACGCTTAGAGAAAAGTTTTTAGCAATTAAGACTCGTGAAGAATGGGAGAGTAGGAGAGAGGAATTTAGGCAATTGCGCCCTGACAAAGAATTGTTAAGACATTTAGATTCTTTATATCCAGATTATAAATGTTCTCACGAGGAATTATATAAAACACCGGGAAGTCATTGCCCCGGTAAATAAGGATAGCAGGCATTAGCCTTTATCATAAACCAAGAGTAAGCCCGAAGGGGCTTATTTTTTATGCTTAATTTTAAGAAGGAGGATATGAGCAAATGGAAGAATTGTTAAAGAAGCTTGGTTATTCGGAAGAGCAGATCACAGCAATCCTTCAGGGGATGGAAGAACAGAAGCTGACCGTCCTGACTGCAGAGGAGCATGAGAAGCTGATCAACCATCCGGATGAATCAGAGGAGCATAAGAAGCTTCAGGAAGATTATAATACTGCATCTGCGGCAAAGGACGCCCTGGAAGCTGAAAAGCAGACATGGGAGTCGGAGAAGCAAGCATTGGAATCTGAGAAGTTAAAGCTCCAGAATGATCTGAAGGTCTTACAGATTGAGACACAGGTGAAAGCAGAGCTTTCCAAGCGTCATGTCAAGGATGTGGATTATGCCCTGTATCAGATCAACAAGGCGGGAGATCTTGCCCTGGATGAGGATGGTAAGGTGGTCGATCTGGTGGCTAAGATCGATGCAATCCAGAAGAATACTCCGGATAACTTCGCTTCTGAAGACCGGGTTGTAATCCCGAAGAAGCCGGAGAAGCATGATATGGATCAGGAAGTAATGGAAACTCCACAGAATCTGAAGGAAGCTATTCAGATGGAGTATTCCAGTAGAGAATAAGGAGGATAAAGAGTATGGTAACATTAGCACAGGCAAAGGTAGGTAGAGAGGATAAGGTATATGGACAGGTCATTGATACATTCCGCCGTGAATCTCCACTCTTAGATCAGATGGAATTTGATGATTGTATCAATCCGTCCCTTGGCGGCAGCAACCTCACATATGGATATATGCGGACAAAGACACCGGCTGTTGCAGATTTCCGTGCGATTAATACAGAGTATACCGAGAACTCTGCAGCACGCGAGAAGATCACTACAGAGCTTAAGGTTTTCGGTGGCAAGTTCTCCGTAGATCGCGTGATTGCTTCTACGGGTGGCAAGATTGATGAGGTCAATTACCAGATGGAAGAGAAGATTAAGGCGACTAAGAACCTGTTCCATTATACCGTGATCAATGGGGACAGCAGCCAGAACACCAATAGCTTCGATGGTTTGAATGTTGCACTGGCTGGCAGCTCTACGGAGATCAACAGCGGTTCAGTAATTGATGTGTCATCATCTGCATTGATGGATTCGAATTATAAGCTGTTGCTGGATCTGTTAGATCAGTTCTTAAGTGAGTTGTCTGGCCGGCCGGCATTCCTGATGGGAAATAACAAGATGATCACTAAGTTAAAGGGAGCTGCACGCCGCGCCGGATATCTGACACAGTCCGAGGATTCCTTTGGTAGGACGGTAGAAGGATATGACGGCGTTCCATTTTTAGATATGGGATTCTATACCAGTATCTCTTCGGGAGCTGCTGTTGAGGTTCCGGTCGTACCGATTGCAAGCAGAACCATCAGCGAAAATACAGTTACAGGTCTGACGGATCTGTATGCAGTCAGCCTTGGTCTTGATAAGTTCCATGGAGTGACTGTCACGAATGGCGGAATTATCAGCACACGTTTACCTGACTTCAGTACAGCCGGAGCTGTTAAGGATGGAGATGTGGAAATGATCGCTGCAATTGCACTCAAGTCAACCAGAGCTGCAGGTGTACTTCGTAACATTAAGGTAGCATAGGAGGATTAGGATATGGCGACAAGAAAGAAGAAAGATGAAGCAGTTGTTGAAAAGGTAACTGCTGCACCGGAGCAGGAGACCGTAGCGGAACCGGAAGTACCGGAGCAGGGAATTGATGAGGTACCGGAAGCGCCGGAGCAGGAAGCTGACGAGGCACCGGAAACACCGGAGCTGAAGACTGCAGAAGAACCGGAAGTTAAGAAGGTGCGGATCATGACTAAGAATCAGGAGTTCTCCGGAGTTCGTGCCGGAGTGACCTTTGTGAATGGTTCTGCAGAGCTGATCTTGGATTCTTCCAAGGCGGTGCGTGCGTATCAGTGGTTCCTGAATAACGGCTATCAGGTAGAGCAGTTATGATCGTAACGGTAGAAGAGGCTCTGGAAGCAATTGGTCAGGAAGTAGATGAGACAGCCTTAACTCGCAAGATTAAGGCTGTGGAGTCTGCTATCCGTGATTACACGAACAATAACTTCCAGCAGAGAGCGGTTCAGTTTCGGGCAAGCACTAGTAATCATTACATCAAAGCTGCCAATGAATATCTTCAGGTTGGAGATAACATTCAGATCAGCCGCAGCCATAATCAGGGAGTATACACCATTATGGAGATCTCTGATCAGGGTATCCGGGTGAATGATCGGCTCTATGATTGTCCCTCAAATCTGATCACGAAGGTAGAATATCCGCCTGCGGTGCAGGAAGGAGTTCTGAACCTGCTGAAATGGGATTATAACAACCGTGACAAGGTTGGGATTAAGAGTGAGACGATCAGCCGTCATTCGGTAACATATTATGATCAGGACAACAATAATCAGTTGATGGGATATCCGGTATCCTTGATAGGATTTTTGGATCCTTATATTCTGCCGGTGTTCTAGGAGGTAAGCATGGGAAGAATTGGCGGTAATACGACAATCAAAGTGCAGATCATGGCACTTAGCAGGAACCGGATCGGTGAGTCGATTGCGAGCTGGACGACAGAGCAGCTCCTTACCGGATGGCTGGATCTGATGAGTGAAGAGGTGCGGTATAATACTTTTTCAGCCAAGGTACCGGACAGCTCCCATGTCTTTATCTGCGATTATGAGAAGTTAAGTGATCAGATCCAGTTGGAGAATAGCCGGGTAGTAGATGAAGACGGCTTGATCTATGATATCAAGATGATCGATGATCCTATGAAGCTGCATGAGCAGCTGGAGATCTATTTGAACTATACAGGAGAACGCTTATGAGTCAGGTAGAATTTGCGGATTATTCCGTAGAGGTAAAAGCTGCTCTTCAGGACGCTGTGATCGGCTGCCTTCATGATGCTGCAACCGAGATAGTGACGGAAGCGGTCAAGAATTCTTCGGAACATACCGCCTCCGGGCAGACGAAAGGATCCTTTGGGTACCGTGTTGATCCATCCACCTGTGAAGCTGCAATTGGTAGTTCAATGGAGAATGCAGTCTGGGAAGAATTCGGTACCGGAGAATATGCAGCTGAAGGTAATGGTCGCAAAGGCGGCTGGTGGATCAAGGTAGGAATGGGTACGGATGAGATCGAGCCTGGTATTGCAGCCAAATACAGATGGGAAAAGGTCAAGAAGGACAAGGATGGGAATCTGATTGCAGTATTTACACGGGGCAAACGTCCTACAAGAGCCCTTCAACGAGCCTTCGATGCTAAGAAAAGAGCAGTTCAGAAGATCTTTGAACAGGAATTAGGTGGTGAGTTGTCATGACAAGCGAAGCTTTGAAGTATATAGCGGACTATATGAGCTCCAAGAATATACCGTATGATTTTATGCGGTACAAGGGAACTCCACCCGGCAGATACTGGGTAGGCGAATATCAGGAAGTGGAAAATCAAGATCTGGAGTCAACTGGTTATCAGGAGACTTCTTTTTATTTGTCCGGATTTACCAGAGAGTCTTATCTCCTGTTGGAGCAGGATAAGGCTGATATCCGATCAGATCTTCCATTGACCACCATATTATCCAGTGGATCCGGAATTGCTATGGAATATGTAACAGGAAGACCGGTCGAGACTAATGATCCTGAGATCAAAAGAATGGATCTGACTATAACGATTAAGGAATGGAGAGTGAATAGTAATGAGTAAATATGCGACTACCGGTGTCACTACAGAAACGCCGGGCAAGATTCAGTATGGTGCCGGAGTGTATTTCACAGGGATTACCTATAGCGAGACTGCAGCACCGACACCAGAAGAGATTAATGCACATTTGATCGGAGCAACACAGGAAGGTGGAACTCTGACAATTGCGCCGGAGTTCTACACACCGGATCTGGATGGGGTGCAGGTGAATCTTATCGATGTAACACAGAAGGTTGGCGAGAAAGCCACAATGGAAACTACTATGGCGGAGCTGACCCCGGCAAATATCGCACATGCAGTGATTGGTAATGTCGGAGAGACCACAGATGAGAATTATGATATCGTGACGTCTTCGGCTGATCTGCAGCCGGGACATTACTATGATGGCTTTGGATATTGCGGCAAGTTCATGTCAGGAAGACCATTTATCGTGGTATTTAAGAAAGCTCTGTGTACCTCGGGCTTCTCATTAAATCCAAAGAATAAGAGCGCTTCCGGGTTTAAGGGTACATTTGAATGCTATTCCGATGTGGAATCTGCGGTTGATAAGCTGCCATATTGCATCTTTGTCATGAAGGAATCGAAGTGGACACAGATCAGTGCGGAAGAGGCAATTGTGGAAAGTCAGGAATCGGAGAATCAGGATCCGAAAACTCCGTAAGCTGTAATTGGTAAGGATGAAAGGAGATACAATCGTGGATAACCAGGGAAATAATTTTGAAACTGTTATTAACTCAGTAAATGCGCAGGAGCCTGTACATAGTAATGTTGTTCAAATGCCGGCTGATCAGTCTGCAGAGACTGCTCCGGATCCGGTTGTGGATGTTGAAACTTTGACAGCCAGGATCCCGGCTCCGGACGTGGCACCCAATAATATGAACACTGAATTGTCAGAGCAGCCGGAAGAGGAAGAAGTGATTCGGCCTTATACGCTTCGTAAGCTGAAGAATGCAGATCTTACACCGATGCTTGCCATCATGAGAGGTATCGGGGTAGGAGAGTTTAAGGAAGCATTTGTTGCTGTGGCTATCGATGGCAAGAATTTATCAGAGCTCGGAGCTGGCATTGTATTCAGTATTGCTGGTATTGTCATTGATAATCTTCCGAAAGTAAAAAAAGACGTGTATAACTGGTGTTCTGATTTGACTGGGTTGACAGTTGAAAAGATTGAAGAAATGGAATTTGGAACATTGCCTCTGATATTGCTTGATGTCTTCCAAGAAGCAAGAGGTTGTTCTTTTTTCAAGGCGCTCTCCAAATTCTTATAATCGGTGAGTTCAAATTCTGGGATTTGCTCTATTCAAGATATGCGAATCCCAGAGAATTCATGGAAATGTATATGAATCAGGGAAGATTTGGAGAGTTTGTGGAACAGGTAATTGACGCTGATCGAAAACGGCAGCGTGAAGAGCAGGAGCAGGAAGCTGATCGAAAGCTTTGGATGGCATATATCCGGGGGCATCATGAGGAGTCCTACAGCGAATGGAAGGAACACTTGATAGAGAAGTCTGATAGTAGACAATCCGGTAGCAGGGATGTAGATCTGACGGATTCCGAAAAGGAAGATATCATTCAGAATGCGCTGGCTCCTTGGATGGTAGATAGGTGATAGGATGGCTGCAGGAAAAGAGATATTCCGCTTATTAGGTAAGATCGCGGTTGATAATTCAGAAGCGAATAAGAAGATCGATGATACCACATCCAAAGCGGAGAAGTCGGAAGGCAAATTTAATAAGGCATTTGCCAAGATCGGAGAATATGTCAAGAAAGCTTTTCAAACGAAAGAGCCGGAAACATTCGGACAATCATTGGACGATCTGTCAGACACGATAGCATCACAGGAAAACGATCTGAAAGGACTAAAGGATAAGTATAAGGATTTATACTTAACACATGGTAAGAATTCCGAGGAAGCCAAAGCCTGTGCGAAGGAAATCGAAGATCTATCCAAGACTCTGAAGGAGAATAAGGATAAGCTGAAGGAAGCCGATGAGGCGGCAGACAGCTTTGATGAGACGATAGAGGATGTCGGAGAAACGACAGAAAAAAGCGAATCTCGAATGTCAGGAGCATTTAAGAAGATTGGAGCAGCTGTTATAGCTGCTTTTTCTGTAGCTGCGATTCTAAGCTTCAGTAAGAGCTTAGTTGATCTGGCAGCGACTGCAGAAAGCGCATTCGCTAAGGTAACCACCTTGCTGGAGAATGGGACAGATCTGGATGCATATTATGAGCAGATCCGTCAGGCATCCAGTGCTGCCGGAGTCTCGATGGCAGATTTCTCGGAGGCGACCTATCAGGCAATCTCTGCATCTGTTGATCAGGCAGAGGCGGTTGACTTTACAACGCAGGCTGTGAAGCTTGCCAAAGCCGGATTTACAGAAACGGCGACGGCAGTAGATGTCCTGACTACCACGCTGAATGCATACGGGGACAAGGCGGGTACCGCAGAGGAGATCAGTAATAAGCTGATCATGACACAGAATCTTGGTAAGACGACGGTTGACGAGCTCGCCAGCTCCATGGGTAAGATTATCCCGACGGCAAATATGTATGGTGTCAGTCTGGATACCCTGACCGGAGCATACGCGGAGATGACCAAGAATGGTATCGCTACTGCGGAAGCAACAACATACATGAATGGTATGTTGAATGAGCTGGGATCTTCCGGAACAACAGCTGCTGATATCATCCAAGAGAAGCTGGGTATGAGCTTCACTGAGGCTATGAATTCCGGACACAGCCTGACGGAGATTCTGAATCTGCTGCAGGATGAAGCAGATGCAGCCGGAGTATCCATGGGTGATATGTTTGGGTCTCAGGAAGCTGTGAAAGCTGCAGCTACTCTTCAGGCGAATGCTGCAGATCTGGATTCCATCATTCAACAGATGGGTGACAGTGCCGGAGCTGCAGAGACGGCGTATTTAAAAGTAACGAATACTTTTGAAGCTAAATCCAATAAACTTAAGACACAGTTTGAGAATATAGGAATTTCATTAGGCAATGCAATTCTTCCGATTTTGACTAGGATTACGGAATATATTGAGACTAAGATGCCTCAGATTGAAGATCTGATCGGGCGGCTATCTCCGATTTTAGAAAGCTCGTTTGATGGACTATTTTCGTCCTTGATTAAGTTGGGGCAGTCCGTATTCCCTCTGATAGTGAGCTTTTTAGAGACGATGACTCCGATCTTATCTGAAATCACAAGAGACGTGCTTCCAGAAGTTGTCCGTGTCGTGAATATGATTCTGCCGGTGATCCTTCAGCTTGTTAGTACGGCATTGCCAAGGATCCTGGAGATCCTGATGCCGATTTTGGATCTGATAGATCCTATCCTTGATCTGTTAGAGCCTGTCATGGATCTATTAGTTGCTTTGATTGATCCGATCATGATGCTGATCGAGGCAGCTCTGCCTCCGCTAGTGGATTTACTGACCAATATAGTTAATGAAAATCTCCCATTTCTTCAGGAAGCGATTCAGTGGCTATGCGATTTTCTTCAGGAATATGTGATTCCATTGATCGAGGCTTTAATTGAGGTTGTAATAGTTCCGGGATTACAATTTTTATCGTCCTTTACAGGTGAGACTACAAATGGGATTATGCAGACGATTCAAGGCGCGTTGAAGATTATTTCGGGCATCATTGAAGCTGTGTTGAAGCTGATTGAAGGCGATTTTACAGGCGCTGGAGAAGCAGCAAAGCGTATCTTATCGGGGCTTAAGGATTTTGTGGTCGGAACCTTACGAACTCTATTTGCCGGAGTCCTGACTATGCTGCAGCAGAGTGGCGATACAATCATGAATGGCATAGAATTAATCCGGACATGGATAAGTGATAAGGTTGCCAATATTAAGGATTCTGTACTTAGTCATTTTGATAATGTCAAAGCAGGTATTTCTGCACGCTTAACAAGTGCTGTGGATGTTATTAAATCCATTGTAGATAGAATGAAGGGTCTATTTAAGTTTGATTTTAATATTCCACAGATTAAGATGCCGCATTTTAAGGTACAGCCTACAGGATGGCAGATGGGAGATCTGTTGAAGGGCACCATCCCTAAGCTCGGTATTGAATGGTATGCCAAGGCCATGGATGAAGGAATGATTATGGATAAACCAACGATTTTCGGAATCAATGGTAATAAGCTGATGGCCGGTGGGGAAGCTGGCAGTGAAACTGTAGTTGGAACGGAGTCGTTGAGAAGCATGATAGCAGAATCTGTTAATGCCGGTCCTTTGACAGTATTGATGAATAAGCTATTAGCGCTATTGGAACGGTATCTTCCAATTATTGCAGAGGGGATGCAAGTTGATATCTATTTGGACGGTGATACATTGGTTGCCAAGCTGGTGCCAAAGATCGATCAAGGGCTTGGTCAAAGAAAGACGATGAGTGAGAGAGGAGTGATCATTTGATGGGCGCCTTATATGGAGTAACAATTGGTGACAAGCATTCCTATGAGGATTTGGGGTTATATTTAGAGAGTAAGACAATCTCGTCACCAATGCCTCAAACGAAGAGGGTCAGCGTTCCGGCGAGGAATGGATCGATTGATATGTCAGAGGTTGTGACAGGACATCCGACCTATCAGGATCGAACGATTGATATGGTGTTTTACAGTCCTAAGCAAATCGATGATTGGCCGGCAGAGATATCCTTTATCCGGAACCAGTTGGCTGGTCAGCATCTTAAGATATGTTTTGACGATGATCCGGCCTTTTATTGGCTCGGACGAATTGAAAGTGTAGCTCAGGATATTGATAATCCAGTGGAACATATTCATATAACTGCCATAGTTGATCCATACAAGTATGCAATCAACTCATCTGATGAAGACTGGTTATGGGATCCGTTTGATTTTGAACAAGGAATTGTGAATGAATTATATGATATGGAAGTGGATGGGAGCTTAGAGGTTCAAATCATTGGTCAGCGGAAATATGTGAATCCGATCATTATATCCTCTGCTGCAATGACGGTGGAATATGAAGGTCAGACATATCCTGTTCGCGCCGGAAGCCAGATAATGTATGATATAGTTCTGACGAAGGAAGTGGATACTTTGATATTTCATGGTACCGGAACAGTATCAATCAACTATGTAGGAGGTAGCCTATAATGTATAAAATATTAGTAGATGGTAATACCATCTGTGATAGCAGGGTAGATAATTTAATGGTAATAGATCCTGTCGTAGAGCTAGAGGCAAATGCGGCAGGGTCTTTTCAATTCACCATGCCAGCCGGACATCCGGGATATGACAGTATTCACCGGAGAAAATCAGTTATTGCTGTATATAGGGATGATGCGCAAGATCCTATATTCAAAGGTATCTGTACCTCAGAGACTGTGGATTTCTTCAAACAGAAGCATATTGTCTGTGAAGGCGCATTGACCTACTTGAATGATTCGATTCAGCGTCCAGCTCGATATCAGAATGTTACACCGCTCGCTCTGATCCAAACCTATATAGCAAACCATAATGCTCAGGTAGATGCATTCAAGCAATTCGAAGTGGGTACTGTCACTGTAACTGACCCAAACAATTCCATCTACTGCTATTCCAATATGAATCCTACCCTGCAGGAAATCAAAGAAGATCTCGTTGATGATCTTGGCGGATATCTCCGGGTGCGATATGAGGGTGGCAAGCAGTATCTAGATTATCTGAAGGAGTCAGATTCCCGCAACTGTAATCAAACTATCGAACTTGGAAAGAACCTGTTGGATTATTCGAGTAATATTGATAACACAGATCTAGCTACGGCAATTATCCCGCTAGGAGCTACAGACGAAAATGGGACAGTAGAAGGACTTGACACTAGGATTACCATAGCCTCTGTGAATGGTGGATTGGATTATGTATATTCACAAGCAGCTATCAATACCTATGGTAAGATTACCAAGGTTATAGAATGGTCAAATATCACTGATAAAAATATCCTTAAGCGCAAAGCAACACAGTATCTTGCGGAAACCCAGTTCGAAAATGTTGTGATTGAGGCTGCAGCTGTTGATCTGGGTGCCTTATCCGACAACATAGATTCCTTTGAATTACTGGATAGAGTACATGTGATCTCAGAACCTCATGGAATGGATCGCTGGTTCCTGATAACGAAGCAGACACTTAATCTGAATAATCCGGAACAAGATACGATAACGCTTGGAACGAATGAGCGGCTATCAATGACAGCACAGCTTGCTTCGGCCAATCAAACAGTCATGAAAGCAATCAGTCAGATTCAGCCATCTTCAAGTATTGTTCAACAGGCAGTAGAACAGGCAACAAACATTATCAACGGCGTAGAGGGTGGCTATGTGGTATTCGATATTGATGATTCTACCGGACAGCCATATCGGATTCTGGTGATGGATACTGATGATAAAACTACTGCCCGAAACGTCATTCAAATCAATAAGGCAGGGATTGGCTTTAGTTCTAACGGAATCAATGGACCATATCGGAATGCATGGACAATTCAAGGCGGATTGGTTGCAGATTTTATTACCTCTGGTAATTTGAATGCAGATCGAATTTACGGAGGAACAATCACATCCAGTGCATTTATACAAAGGGGAACTGTCGTAAAGTATGCTACAGATTATTCAAGTACAGATACTGATCGGCTTCGAAATATAATGTTGGGTAAAATAAAACCAACAAAAGAAGACTTTGAAAAGTATGATTTAAATGGTGATGGAAGATTAACGAGTGCTGATTTGGTTGCTGTTAATAGACTTGTTCTTAGAACAGATACTCAGAGATCAATTAGTACTTATTTGAAAATAGAGCCTAAAGGTGCTACTAATCTAATAGAGACCGATGGAGTGATTATAGGTATCAATGGCATTAGATGTCAAGCAATGTCTTCAGAGAAGGTTCAAAGCGATTCTTTTGAAGGCTATAATCCAAATAGCGAGATGTACTTATCAGGTGTAAGTGGAACTTTTTCTAACTTATCTTCAATAACAGTATCTAGTGGAATTGTTACACAAGTGATTACAAATTAATAGGGAGGTAAAAGATGAGTGATATATCAGATATTTTACAGCGCATATTAACTACTCGCTATGGTAGAGATATGCGTCAATCATTTTATGACGGATTGCTTGCATGTCACACAGATGCTAACCAATATGCTGATGAGATTCATACTGCTCTGCAGACTACGGATCAAGCTACCTCAAATGCTAACACCGCAGCACAGACGGCCAATACAGCGACCCAAAATATTCAGAACGCATGGGAGACTATACAGGGTGATATTGATACAGCGATAGACGATGCGGAGGATGCCACTCAAAATGCCAATCAAGCTGCACAAGAAGCTAGACAAGCCATATCCAGTCAAGTATCAGGCGTAAAAGGAGATAAGGAAGAAAACTACAGGTCCGGTAATGTCAACCTGACACCTGCTAATATAGGTGCTGTGGCTGATGATGGAGATGTCGCGGAAAATATCCTTGGATTTACATCTGTAGATCCTGGACCCGAATCCGAAGAACATGAAATAGACTATGCGCTGTATGAAATGCCGCAGATAACCAGCGGGTTGAAGCTGAAGAACATGGGAAATTATATATCCCGGTTTGTTAATAATCTAAGATGGGCTTTGAAGCTGCTCGGCACATCAGATCTGACGGGGATTGGAGATGGTACTGTGACCGGAGCCATATCGGAAATAAACGCCAG
>JAFUAW010000068.1 GCA_017460485.1 Lachnospiraceae bacterium
ATTCCATAGCAAGATTCACGGCATGATAACGAAATCCCACACCCTGTACCCGTCCGGTCACAATGATGTATTTTCGTACCATGCCATGCTCTCTGGTCTCCGTAAGCCCCATTATGATATCCTTCCCTTAGTTCCTCTTGCACCTTACATTACTGCACCCGATTCAGAATGAATTCCTTAAAAATGCTTTCTTCAAGATCCAACAGGAACACATAATATACCATTCCGTAATTCTTATCATGCACCAGTCTTCCGAAATCATCCACCGTCTTTACCACACCATCTTTACAGATGATCCGGTATCTGACATAATCCAGATTGTTCTCATTATTCTCCAGCACGAACTGCTGATTATAGATCTCCTGTTCCGCACGATCCAGATCATCCGGATGTACAATTCCCCGAAAGCTGTTCCCGACCAATTCCCGGAATTCATCCTTTGTCTTGCAGTGGAACATCTGTACAAGAGAATCCCCAATGTACAGCAGACGTTCATCTCCACCCGCCGAATATACGAAGAATCCTCCCGGCATGCTAAGCGAGAACTCCTGCAAATCGAACATGAACTGATCTCGCTCCGGCACAACCATTCCGCCGGTATAGAACTGATAACAGTTACGGCCCTCATACTTCGCCTTGTATAACGCCTCATCCGCGCATTTCATCAGATCATCAAAGGTAGTCCCACAATCTGGATACATCGCAACGCCTACGGAAAATGTAAAGGACAAAGATCTGCCTCCCAACGTATTGGCGCGGTTGCAGGACTGCATGAACTCATTCAGCTTGGTACTGACCTCATTAATATCTACATTCTTATAAAATACAACAAACTCATCGCCACCCAGACGGAAGATGATCCCCCGATCTGAAAACCGATGACGGATCTCTTCGGCGCATCCCACAATCACCTGATCACCATATTGATGTCCAAAGCTATCGTTAATCTTCTTAAAATAATCTCCATCGAAAATCATAAATGCACATTTTGTCTTAGGATTCTCTCTCATGAATTGCTCGATTCGGCTCATTCCGCCACGTCGATTCAACAGTCCGGTCATGTAATCCTCTTCCGATAACCGAGTCAATTCCTCTAGTACCTTATCCGGCTCCATACGCACACCCCCTTTGTATCCACTTTTTCAGTCTGATCCATATTGAAATCCTACTTATAGAATATCATGGACAACTTATATTTTCAATGATATTTTTCCGGCTAATGCATCATTTCAATTTGAATTTTCAGAATATTTCTCGAGGGATTAGAATGACATAAAGAACCTTAGTAAATCCACATCCTACAAGCTCCGAAGCGCATCGATCGGGTTCATTTTCGCTGCCTTTCTGGCCGGATAGATACCGAAGAAGATACCTACTGCCGATGAGAACAGGGTAGCTCCGATCACAGCACCCGCACTGATGGAAGGCGTGAACGCATAATCTGGTGCAGCTAGTGCTATCACTCTGGTAATGAGAAATGCCATCAGCAATCCGAACAGAATTCCGAGGATACCGCCAAGCATGGTTATGATGGCGGATTCCGACAGGAACTGTAAGGTAATCGATCCGGTCTTGGCACCCAAGGCTTTCCGGACGCCGATCTCCCGGGTCCGCTCCGTGACGGATACCAGCATGATATTCATGACTCCGATACCGCCTACGACCAGCGATATTGCTGCCACCAAAGATATGAATAATGTGATCAGATTGATGACCGTATTGATGGTAGACATATAGTCCGCAAAGGTCTGGAAGACATAGGCCTCCGTTCCGTGAGTTCCATGACGGGAATTCATCACATTAATGACCTCATTGCAGGTCTCTTTCGCATCTGCATCGTCCGCAAGCATTAGGTAGGCCATCCCTGTATAGATATCTTCATTACTGAAATCAAAGCCGATATCATTCCGAAGAGTCGTCGTCGGAACATAGATCGATACCGGCATATCCTCATAGGTAAAATTCATCATGGAATTCGAATCCTTATAATCCGTAATTCCAATCACCATATATTCACCCAGGCCTCTGCCTACGAATTCCACCTCTAAGCTCATGCCAAGCACATCCGTCGTGCCGAACATCCGAATAGCATCTGACGCTCCCATATAGCAGACGTGTGTCCCATTCTCAAATTCCTGATCATTAAAATACCGCCCCTTAGTAAGCTCGGTATACTGTTCAAACAGATTCTGATCCACACGGCAGCCGGTCACATTGGCACTGAATTCGCCCTTGACCGTCGAGATCGTTCCCTGTGATGTCGGATCATCCCGATAAGCGACAATTCCATCCACCTGCTCGACCACTGCATCTAGATCTGCGAGCGATATCATTTCATCCGTCAGGGACATTAGAGCGACCTGTCCATTACCGACAGAATCCAGCTCACCGCTGATCATTTTCTTTGCCCCGTTGCCAAGGGACATGATCAGGATGACAGAGGAGATACCAATAATGATCCCCAGCATCGTAAGTGCCGAGCGCATCTTATTTGTCACAATATTAAAAAAAGCCATTTTTATGTACTCTAATAACTGAGCCATATTCCTACCTCTTTTACTCTATTCTGCATAGGCAATTGCGAAACTCCTTTTCAGATATTATTTCTTGCGCAGGATTGCTATATAGGCAGAGTGGACTATTCTTTGAACATCGGTACTTGGACACAGTATTTTCGTGTCCTATGTACCGCTATGTTCAAAGCTAAGTGAGAACGTGTCCACGGTTGCCTATATACAATCAGCGCAAGAAATAGGGAGCAAATCTTGTGTTTCGCAATTACCCATCTATCTTACAAACTCCGCAGCGCGTCGATCGGATTCATCTTAGCTGCTTTTCTCGCCGGGTAGATTCCGAAAAAGATTCCCACTGCCGATGAGAAAATGGTGGTTCCGATGATAACACCTGCGTTAATCGACGGGGTAAATGCGTAATTTGGCTGAACAGCCCCTACGATTCCCGTAATCAAAAATGCGCCGCCAACTCCGAGTAAGATTCCCAAGATACCGCCGATCAACGTGATGATCGCCGATTCTGACAGGAATTGCAATGTGATC
>JAFUAW010000069.1 GCA_017460485.1 Lachnospiraceae bacterium
GTTCCTAAAGAATATGGAGGATTATTCGGAGGGCCAGAAGAAGAAGGTGCTGATCGCATCGAGCCTGTTGACACCGGCACATCTCTATATCTGGGACGAGCCTTTGAATTATATTGATATATTTTCGCGTATGCAGATCGAGAAATTAATTCTGTCGTATGAGCCGACGTTTGTATTTGTAGAACATGATGTAAGATTTCGTGAGACGGTTGCTACGAAAATAATTGATAGTTTTGCATAAATCCTATATAATTTGAATCATGTTAGAATATTGATCCGCGGGGAGAGGATTTTATGGTTTTATATTATGAGATAACATTTGCAATTACTGTCGTGCTTGCCATTTTCTATGTGTTTATATGGAATAAGCATTTTGATGTGAATATCACGGCAATTTTTCTACTGGTTCCGATCGCGAATCTCGGATATATATTAGAGATCATGGCAACGGATCTTGGTACGGCGATCACTGCCCAGAAGATCGTCTATATCGGCGGCTGTTTCTGTCCGTATTTTGTTACGATGAGTATGCTGAATCTGAGTACGATCGAGGTGAAGCGATGGATCCGTACGGTATTTTTTATATTAAATGCGGGGATCTATTTATCGGTCATGACGATTGGATATCTTGATCTCTTCTATAAGAGTGTGACGTTAGATAATATTGACGGTACATGGATTCTGGTAAAGGACTATGGACCGATGCATACGGTATTCTATATTGTTCTGTCTGTAGAATTCGTGATCGGATTTGCGGCGATCGCATACAGCCTGTTTAAGAAGAAGCAGGTATCCAAATGGACCCTGATGCTTCTGTTTCTACCGGAGGCGATCAGCATACTGGGATTCTTCGGGAATAAAATTGCGGGCAATATCGTCGAGGTCATGCCGGTCGCGTACATATTTGCGGAAGTCACCTATCTTCTGATCGTTCGCCGGATCAGTCTGTATGATGTCAGTGATATGGTGGTGGAATCTATGGTGCAGACCGGTGATACGGGATTCATTTCCATAGACTTTAATCATCATTATCTGGGCAGCAACGAGACGGCGAAGAAGATTATGCCGGTGCTCAGGGATATGACCGTGGATCAGAATATCACGAAGATTCCGGAATTAGAGAAGAATATGAATCATTGGCTGAAGCATTTTGAAGAGGATGATTCCGTGACGAAGAATCTCTATCTGAAGCGCGATCCGGAAAATGAAGACAATAACAAGATGTATCTGGTCAATGTCAATTATCTCTATGACGGTAAGAGAAAGCGCGGATATCAGATCTTTCTGGTGGATGACACGCAGAATCAGAAATATATCGCATTGATGGATCGGTATAATACGGAGTTGGAGGAAGAGGTCGAGGAAAAGACACAGCATATCATAGAGATGCACGATAATCTGATCATGGGTATGGCGACCATGGTGGAAAGCCGGGATAATTCGACCGGTGGGCATATCCGGCGGACCAGTGCCGGTGTCCGTATCCTGATCGAAGAGATCCGGAAGGACGGTAAGATTCCGCTGTCGCAGGAATTCTGCCGGAATATTATTAAAGCGGCACCGATGCATGATATTGGGAAGATTGCCGTCGATGATGCCGTACTGAGAAAGCCCGGACGGTTTACGGATAAAGAATTTGCCGAGATGAAGAAGCATGCTGCCGAGGGTGCCAGGATCATTCATGAGATTCTGAAGGATACGGATGATGAAGCATTCAAGGTCATCGCGGAGAATGTCGCGCATTATCATCATGAACGGATTGACGGCTCCGGATATCCGGAGGGCTTAAAGGGGGAGGCAATTCCGATCGAAGCGCGGATCATGGCGATCGCCGACGTCTATGATGCTCTTGTCAGCAAGCGGGTATATAAGGAGAAGATGTCCTTTGAGGAAGCGGACCGCATCATCATGGAGGGCATGGGCACACAATTTGATCTTATGCTGAAGCCATACTATGAGAAGGCGAGACCGAGGCTGGAAGAATATTACAGGAATCTGGAATAGAAAGGAGAATATAGAAAATGGATAAAAAAATGAAGAAGATCAGCATGGAAATGAGTGTATTGATGGGGGTGACATTAAGCTTCTTTTTGTCACTGGCGGGAAACTTAAGCTCCGGACATTTCACCTTTATAGGGTTCTTGTCAAGCTTTATTGTCAGCCTGATCATCAGTTTGATCATAGGTTTTTTGGTGCCGCTTAAGAAGATTACGGACAGCTTGGTTGAGAAGCTGAACCTGGAGCCATATAAGCTTGGTAAGCATTTGTTTGAAGCCTTTATCTCGGATCTGATTTATACACCGGTCATTACTCTTTGTATGGTATCCTTGGCATATATGATGGCGACGCGTCAGGGTGCACAGATGCCATATGGACCGATGCTTGGGAAAAGCATGATCTTAAGTATGGCGGTTGGTTATCTGTTGATCTTTTTTTTCACACCACTATACATGAAGCTAGTATTTAAGCATAACGGGATTACTCCGGGTGTGGGACCACAGGGAAGACCGGATGGTGCTCCGATGGATGGACCGGCAGGCGATGCGCCGATGAATCCGTCAGATTTCCCTTCCCAGAGCGAATTAGAGGATAAGATGTAATCGGTATCTTATTGTTTGGGCGATCGTTATGTGAATAGGAGTTCACTGAGATCGGACAGAGGAGATTCCTAGAAAGAGCAGGTAGATGGTATTGAAGAAGACATTAGACTGGAATTCATATACAGATGCTGCCCGCAGGGCGAATGCGGAAGGCTGCGTGTTATTGGAGAACCGGGATCAGACCCTTCCCCTTGCCAAAGGGACGAAGGTATCGATCTTCGGTCGGATTCAGGATCATTATTATAAGAGTGGTACCGGCTCCGGCGGTATGGTGAATGTAGCGAAGGTCTACAGTATTCCGGACGGTATTCGAGATAATGGAGATCTGATGATCAACGAAGATCTGCATACGATCTATGAAACATGGGAAGAGACGCATCCATACGATGAAGGCATCGGCTGGGGCGAGGAACCGTGGTCGCAGGAGGAAATGGAGCTTACGGAGGATATTGTCCTGGATGCTGCCGCAGATTCCGATGCGGCAATCGTGATCATCGGAAGAACGGCAGGGGAGGATAAGGATGCCAGTGATACACCGGGATCTTATCAACTGACGGATATTGAGAGAGACATGCTTCGTAAGGTTCGCAAGGGCTTTTCCCGTATGATCGTGTTGTTGAACGTGGGTGCGGTCATTGATATGTCTTGGATGGATGAGATTTCGGCAGATGCCGTGATGTATGTATGGCAGGGCGGTATGGTCGGCGGTCTTGCAGTCGCCGATCTGTTGACCGGACATCAGACTCCAAGTGGCAGACTTACTGATACGATTGCATATCATATTGAGGACTATCCTTCCAATGAGGATTTTGGCGGGAAAGAATATAATTGCTATACCGAAGATATCTATGTGGGATATCGGTATTTCGAGACCTTTGCGAAGGAGAAGGTACGGTATCCGTTTGGCTATGGATTATCCTATACGAAGTTCGAGGTTGCCTGCACGGATATGAGAAGAGAAGCGGGCAAAGCAGTCGGAAAGACCGTTATTACCGTCGATGTTAAGAATACAGGATCCTATGCGGGCAAGGAGGTCGTACAGATCTATGGATGTGCACCGCTGGGGGAACTTGGAAAACCAAGCCGGATTCTGCTTGCCTATTCCAAGACAGAATTACTGAAGCCGAATGAGACGGAAACGATAGTGTTTGAGATCGGGGACGATCAGCTTGCATCCTATGATGACAGCGGTGTGACCGGTCGCAAATCCTGCTTTGTATTAGAGGCAGGTACATATGCGATCTATGCAGGTACGAATGTGCGCAGTGCGGAAGAGGTCGTGTCGTTCGATATAGAGGATTTGATTGTAGTTAAGCAGTGCAGGGAGGCACTGGCTCCGGTACAGGCATTCAAGCGGATCAAACCGGAGATTGGAGAAAACGGGCATGTTGTTATTACAAGAGAGGATGTTCCGCTTACAACGATACTTCCAGAGGAACGGAGAAATCAGGAGCTTCCGGAGGAGATTGCGCAGAAGGTTGTGGGTGATGAAGTACTGAATCTGACAGGTAACGAAAACGAGACGACCGAGGATGAGAAGAATGCAGACTCCGGAGCTTCGGGAGATGGTATCTCGAGCAAAGGTTATATACAGCTTAAGGATGTCGTTAGAGGACAGGCATCCTTAGAAGACTTTGTTGCACAATTATCTGATGAAGACCTGTCCTGTATTGTTCGCGGCGAGGGCATGGGAAGCTCTCTTGTAACACCGGGAACGGCATCTGCCTTCGGCGGTGTGTCGAAGCGTCTGCGGGCATTTGGAATTCCTGCGGTCTGCTGTGATGACGGTCCGTCCGGTATGCGGTTAGACAGCGGTGCGAAGGCATTCAGTCTTCCGAACGGCACGCTGATCGGTTGCAGCTATAATCCGGATATGGTAGAAGAATTATACGGATATCTGGGTTTGGAAATGATCTCGAATAAGGTGGATAACCTTCTTGGACCGGGAATGAACATTCACAGACATCCATTAAATGGACGGAACTTTGAATACTTTTCCGAGGATCCGTATCTGACAGGAACAATTGGAATGGCACAGGTCCGCGGCTTACAGAGTGCCGGAGTAACCGGAACGATTAAGCATTTTGCTGGTAATAATCAGGAATATAACCGCCGTTCCTATAATTCCGTGATATCAGAACGCGCGCTTCGGGAGATTTATCTGAAGGGCTTTGAGATGGTGGTTACAAGCGGTGTTGCGGATTCCATCATGACGACATACGGAGCCTTAAATGGATTATTCACCAGCGGACAATACGACCTAAATACTGCCATATTACGTGAGGAATGGGGCTATGACGGTATCGTAATGTCGGATTGGTGGGCAGATATCAATGAGCGGAATCAGCCGAAAAACAAGACGAACTTTGCTGCTATGGTGCGCGCGCAGAATGATCTCTACATGGTATGTCCGGACGGTTCTAAGAATGCCAATGGAGACAATACCTTAGAAGCACTTGAGGAGAAAAAAGTTGCGCGGGCAGAATTACAGAGGTCCGCAATGAATATCTGTCGATTTGCAATGCATACGGAAGCCATGCGGCGCCTAATGGGTGAGAAGACAGAAGTGGAGATCCTGAACCGTCCGAAGTATGAGGATGATTTTGACATGGATGATGTGGAATACGTTACGCTAACGGAGTCTATGACAATCGACCTGACCTATCAGGAATCCAAGGCAAATACGAATTATGTTCTGGCTTTTGATAGTCAGAAGCCAGGAATTTATGAAATGACAGTAGTCGGAAGCTCACCGCTTAATGAACTGGCTCAGATTCCATGCACACTATTTTATACGGGAATTCCAATGGCATCTTTTACTTTCCATGGGACGAATGGCACCGATATGGAGATTACGCAAAAGGTTCCGTTCATGAATCGTTTTGTAGTGCTCCGGTTATTTGTTGGTAAGAATGGTGTAAGCTTAAAAGAACTTCGATTGAAGTATAAGGAGAAGCTTCCGGACCGGTATACCGGTGGAATGTAGATATTTGACGGAAGAACTATACGCGAAAGAGCAGCTGATTGGTGTATGATTTTATATATCAATCAGTTGTTTTTTAATGACAAGAGACAAGAAAGTATGATATACTACTTTTATCTATACGAATATGGGAATGGGGTTGCATAGTGAGAAATAATATGAGAAAGAAATCAATACAAAAAGCTGTAGCATTAAGTATCAGTACATTATTATTAGTAACAGGACTTGCTGGCTGCACATCCGATGAAAAACAGGATATTGAGACCATTCAGTTATCAATCTGGGGTGATGAGCGGAGCGTTCCATTGTTAGAAGAGGGAATTGCCGAGTTTCAGGCACTTCATGCAGACGAGGTGGTCATTGATTATACGATCAGTCTGGAAGGAGAAGATACTTGTAAGGATACGATACTCAACGATCCAGAGCATGCGGCTGATATATTTTCCTTTGCCGATGATCAGTTTGATGAGTTGTATCGGTCAGGTGTTCTTCATGAGATAACAGAGGATACGGACACAGTGATTGAAGCAGTCGGTGGTAAGGATTCTACGATTGCCAATGTGGTAACTGTGGACGGAAAAATATATGCTTACCCTATGACGGCGGGGAATGGTTATTTTCTTTATTACAATAAGGCATATTTTAAGGATTCGGATCTGAAGACCTTAGACCGGATCTTAGAGGTTGCGGCAAAGAATGATAAGAAGTTCACGATGGACTTTAATAACGGCTGGTATATATATTCTTTCTTTCAGGGTGCAGGGCTTACCTTGAATCTGAGTGAAGACGGGCTTACCAATGAGTGTGATTGGAACGCAAAGAATACAACGTATACCGGTGTCGATGTAGCAGAGGCGATGCTTGCGATCGCTTCTCATCCGGGATTTGTGAATCTCGGAGATGACGGTTTTGTAGAAGGTGTAGAGAATGGCGAGATCATTGCAGGTGTGAATGGTGCATGGAATGCAGGCAAGGTGGAAGCGGCATGGGGAGATGACTACGGTGCGGTAATGCTTCCAACGTATACGCTTGCCGGCGATCAGGTGCAGATGTACAGCTTTGCAGGATATAAACTGATGGGAATCAGTGCCTATTCTTTATATCCGGAGTGGAGTATGCGTCTGGCAGAATATCTGACCAATGAGGAGAATCAGATCAAACGGTTTGAAGCAATCGGAGAATGTCCGGTAAATATGAAGGCTGCCCAGTCGGAAGAGGTTCAGAAGGCTCCGGCAGTAGCGGCATTTGCGAGTCAATCAGAATATGCCAATGTACAGCGGGTTGCAAATCCCTACTGGGATGCAGCCGGCAAGTTCGGAATTACGATCGCCGGGCAGAACAGCGGTGGCCGGAACTTGCAGGAATTATTGGATGAAACGGTGGCAGAGATTACAAAGAAGGTGGAAGATACACCGGAATCTGAATAGAAAAATAAGCAGTATTGAGAGATTATTTGTTATGTCAGACTCTAGCATTCAAGTATAGTATGCTATGCAAAGGGTCTGTAATACGGATAGAGCAGGCAGATGGAAGAACAGACAATGAGATCAACAAGAAAAAAACATACCCGGAATGAAAAATGGAGACTTCCGGTCCGGGTCCTGATCCTGACGATCTTAATAGCATTCGTCGGTCTTTTTGGCGTGCTTCTTCTTAGCTATAACACGGAAGTTATTACCCGTAACTATGAGGATATCATTATCAATGATTATGAGAATCTGGAGTATATGGAATCCATCAGCCGGAATTTCTATCAGCATCAGGCGTTGGTATTTCAGTATATGTCTTCCATAGATAATGAAACGAAGAGGACAGGGATCGAAGACCAATGTGAACTGCTTAAGTTCGATATTATCGCGGAAGAATCCATGTTAAGCAGCAATGTGATCGGTACGCCGTATGAATCTTATTATCATAATATCTATTCAGGTATGAATGGATATTTCAGTAATGTGGAATATATCTATGAATTCAGTAAGGCGGGCGATCAGGCAACGGCTGTGTATTATATGGATAATATGCTGGCCGGAAGTATTCTGGAAGTCAATAAGAGTGTGGATCAATTAAATGAAATGATGACGAAGGACGTGAATAAAGCGCAGCGGGAAATGTCAGCCAGAATGCTGTTTTCACGCAATAGTGCTGTGATCCTGATCGTGTTGTTGACAATCTTTACTGCCGCAGGTCTTACCTGGTGTATTCAGGCTTCTATGGATATTGCAAATAAAGACGCTCTGACGCAGGTGTACAATTTGGAAAAGCTTCAGAATGATATGGTCAGGCTCTACCGGAAAGGCAAGCTCTCCGATTATGTCTGTTTATGTACGAATATCAAGGACTTCACACTAATCAATCAGAGAATGAGTTCGAGGATTGGAGATATTGTACTTCGCAATTATTCTTCCACGATGATGCAGAATCTGAAAAAAGAAGAACGGGTTGCCCGTGTTGGCGGCGATAAATTCATGCTTCTGGTTCTGAAAACGCATATTGATGAATATCTGGAATTTTTGGACAAGGCAGCTGTTACGGTGGATACGGAAGATGGTGCGCGTGTACTTCAACTGGACGTCCGCTGTGGACTGTGTTCCATTGGTAAGGATGATACGGTTGGAGCGGTAATTGATGCTGCTCATATGGCACTCAGTCAGACAAAGCAGCCGGGTTCTCCTGACTATGTATGGTATGAGCAGGATATGTTAAAACAGATCTATGATCGTAAGGAACTGCTTGCGCAATACAAGAGCGGAATTAAACAGCGGGAATTCTTGGTTTACTATCAGCCGAAGGTAAATATTTTCACGAATACACTAAGCGGTGCGGAGGCACTTGTAAGATGGCGGCAGGACAGCGGTCTGATCCCGCCGTTCAAGTTCATTCCGATGCTAGAAGAAGAGGGCAGAATCATAGAGCTGGATTTTTATGTATTCGATCAGATGTGTCAGGATCTTCGGGCATGGCTGGATGCCGGGATTACACCGGTCAAGATCTCTTCGAATTTCTCTAAGCTTCATCTTCACAGTCCGGAATTTGCGGAGCATATCCTGGAAATAGTAAAAAAATATAAGATAGACAGCAAATACTTGGAGATTGAGATCACGGAATCATCCGGATATGATGATTTTCAGGCACTCATGAACTTTGCCAAGATTATGCAGCAGCATGATATCTCTGTGTCGATGGATGATTTCGGAACAGGATATTCTTCGTTGTCACTGCTAAAAGATCTGAATGTAGACGTTGTCAAATTAGATAAGACCTTTATTGACGGGATTGGTATCGGAGATCTTACTAACGAAGCCTTTGTCAAGAATATCATTCATATGATCCGTGACCTGAACCGGCACGTTGTCTGTGAAGGCGTGGAGACGCAGGCACAGGCGGATTTCCTGATCGAACAGAATATCCATACGGTTCAGGGATATCTGTATGATAAACCGCTTCCGCATGATATATTTGAAGACCGGTTAAAGAGCCCGGTCTATGCGGCAAGATAACGGTATTGTTAAATCATTGCTTTTCCGCCGCAAGAAAATCTTCTTTTTCAAATGTGATTAGCACATCATCAGCAACATTATCTCCAAGTGTGACGATGCGGGATGCCTGATGGGCAATAGCGCGTTCCATGAAGTTCCGGACTTCTCTAGCATTGGCAAAGTTCTCGGAATGCTCATGCACTTTCTGTTCAAAATACTTCGTGGCGGCAGTTTTTGCGGCACGCGTCATCTTATACTGCTGTTTCTTGCAGTTTAATTCCAAGATTTTGATCAATTCTTCCGCAGTATAATCGGCAAAGAAGATATATTTGTTAAAGCGGGATCTGAGTCCCGGATTGGAATTTAAGAATTCTTCCATCAGATCCGGATAGCCTGCAACAATCACGATCAGATCATCCCGGTGATCTTCCATGGCTTTTAAGAGAGTATCTACCGCTTCCTGACCGAAATCATTCTCTCCCTTTTTCGCTGTTAATGTGTATGCTTCATCAATGAATAAGACGCCGCCAAGCGCGTCATCGATCACTTTGGCGGTCTTGGTAGCTGTCTGTCCTACATATCCGACAACCAGATTGGATCGATCTACCTCTACAAGATGTCCGGAGGACAGAACGCCCAGACCTTTATAAATATTTGCGAGTAATCTGGCAACCGTAGTCTTACCGGTTCCCGGATTGCCGGAGAATACCATATGCAGAGAAATATTCGGCTGCTTCATGCCCCGGGCTTCGCGCAGCTTTTGCACCTTAATGATATTAACGAGATTCTGGATATCCTGCTTCACACTTTCAAGACCGATCAGGGAATTCAATTCCTCTAAGATTACATCGACATTCATATCTTCAGAACCGGACTTGCTCGTTTGTTCGGATGCATTCGACTTAACAGAAGCAGATGTTCCACTGTTCTGATCGGATGTCGATAACGAATCCGATGCGGATTTCTTACCGTTGTCGGAACCGGAAGCGTTGTTATTCCAATTCGGATTATAGATCGTCTGAAGTCCGCTGAAACCATAGGATCTTAAGTACTGCTGCATCGTATTCATATAGCTGGTCATGCGTCCAATCTCGAGAGGAGAGCATATATTATTGCAGGCAATAAAGGCTTCTCCAAGCTCCTGAAACGCATTTAAGAGCTGATGTGCCATGGATTCTTTGCTTGTCGTCTTCTTCTCCCGCAGATCCCGCAAGGTATAATAAGTCAGGGATCTTGGCGGATTGGTATTATAATTAACTGCCAGACGCTGGTATTTGAACTGATTAAGACGGGCGATATCAAAGTCATATCCCAGATAGGTCTTGATAAACGCAAGCTCCGCACGCATATCCGCGCCGTCGGAAAAGCACAGATAAGCAAGGAATTGCAGAAAATCAAACTGTACCATCTCCCGAAGCTTCATACCGGTATCCTTATAGACTCCGCTTTTTTCTATCTCATCTGCCCGCTCATAACAATTATTAATTGTCTCTTGTAACTGATCCATGATCGATCTCCTTGTTGAATAATAATGTGAATATAGTATATCATGAACTGCGTTCATGCTCCGATTGACATAAAAGCTCTTGCAAGCATTTCTGTTTCATTATATCATGAACACAGTCCATGATAAACTAATATTTGATAAGTTTTTGTGAAGTATTAGAAAGAATGCGGGGCAGTTTATCTATTTACAGAAAACATTAAACGAAACAGAAAGCAGAAGGGAAATCACAATATGAAGTTCAGACCATGCATCGATATTCATAACGGAAAAGTCAAGCAGATCGTAGGCGGAAGTCTGCTTGATCAGAACAATCAGGCAAAGGAGAACTTTGTATCCGAACAGGATGCCGCCTACTTTGCGAATCTGTATAAGAACAGCGGACTTGCCGGCGGTCATGTCATTATTCTGAATCCGGAAGGATCGGAGTATTACCGGGCGGATGTGGAACAGGCAAGACTGGCCTTGTCTGCTTACCCGGGCGGCTTACAGATCGGCGGCGGGATCCATGCGGAGAATGCGGGAACCTTTCTGGACTATGGCGCGTCACATGTCATCGTTACATCTTATGTCTTTCAGGACGGTCAGATCCGTTATGACCGGATTCAGGAGCTTGTGAAGAAGATTGGAAGAGAACATCTTGTGCTGGATCTTTCCTGCCGGAAGCGCGATGGAGCTTACTATATCGTAACCAACCGCTGGCAGTCCTTTACCGATGAGGTGGTAACCACAGAGCTGTTAGATCAGTTATCCGGCTATTGCGATGAATTCCTGATCCATGCTGTAGATGCGGAAGGGAAAGCATCCGGGATTGAACAGGAGCTTACCGGAATGCTTGGCGCATGGAACGGAATCCCGGTAACCTATGCGGGAGGTGTCGGAACCTTTGAACACTTGCGGCAATTAAAGGAATTGGGGCAGGGGAGACTGGATGTTACCATCGGAAGTGCTTTGGATCTCTTCGGGGGAACCATGAGGTATGAGAATGTTCTGAAATATATGGATTAGGTATTGAAAATATACTGTCAATATGTTGTAAAAATCAGGAATTCGTTGTAAAAAAGCGTAATAATATTGAAAAATCTGACATTTTCCTGTACAATATAAAAGGACATTTGTCTGGTGTACAAGTAAGATGTGGAGGAGATTTAATGGGGCAGCAGATCTATTTTGATAATTATACCCCGGTCGGTGACCTGATTGTCATAGCGACTTGTTTCGTTATGATTATTTTGGTTACTACATCTTATGTATCCAAGACAAAGAACTTCCGCTTATTTCTGAACATGATCGGATATCTGATCTTAGCGTCTTTTTGTGATATTATCCATCATCAGTTATATCTTGGTGTTACAGACGGCAGCTATACAGGTGTATATGTTGTCCGGATTCTGTATCATGCATTTTTATTTTCTATTCTTCTTCTTTATGTGGTATATATTGTTGAGATCCAACGGCTGGAGATCCGAAAACGGATTCCGATTATGACGATCGCGTCTTTGATCTATCTGACGGTGTTGATTACGGATATTGTTACTGCGGTCAGGAAGACCGGTTTCCGTCTGGATCGTACCGGTAAAGCTGTCTCAGGCTTTAATATCTTTTTGGTCGGATATCTGGCATTTATTGTAGTGATCGTATATCTGATGATAGCCTATCGGGATCGGATTTATAAGCGTGCCATGATCGGTTTCTATGGAACCATGGTCGTATCTTTTATGGTTCTGCTGATCCAGGGCAGACATGGACAGTCTTCCTTTACGGCTGCTTCCTTCCTGTTCCCGGTTATTGCCATGATGTACCTGATCCACTCTACTCCGTATGATGTGGAGCTTGGCGCGGTAAGTATTGCGGCACTGAAAGATCTTGTAAAATACGATTACGACAAGAAGATTAATTTTGTCTTTATGAGTCTTTATATGCCGGATCTTGATGTGGAGGGAAGAAATATCCCGAAGGAGCTGCAGACCACTATTCGGCATTTTTCTTCCGAATACTTTAAGAATGCGGTGTTGTTCCAAGTCAGCAACGGACATGTGATCCTGATCGCACCAAAGAAAAACAATCCGGATTATGAGAACCGATTGAATCGGATCCTGAATTCTTTTCAGTTGGAATATGAGAGATATCAATTTGATTATAAGGTAGTAATCGGAGAATCCATAGACGAGATCAGCAGAAAAAATGAATATGTCAGCTTTATCCAGAATATATACCGGAATATGGATATCGATACGATTCATCTCTTGGAACCGGACGATGTTGAGTCCTTTAATCAGTATGAATATATTCTGGAAGAATTGAATGATATCTGTAAGAAACATGATCTTCACGACGAGAGAGTTCTGGCTTATTGTCAGCCGGTCTTTAATATTAAAACGGGGAAATATGATACGGCGGAAGCATTGATGCGGCTCAAATTACCGGATCTTGGAATGGTATTTCCGGATCAGTTCATCCCGATCGCCGAGGAGCAGGGCTATATACATGTATTGACGGAGATCATTCTTCAGAAGACCTGTGATGAGATCCGGCATTTGATCGAGGAAGGCTATGAGGTGAACCGTATCTCCGTGAATGTATCGGTATTGGAGCTTCGGGATGACGGATTTACGGGCGATATTGATCAGATCATTGACGACAGTGGTATTCCGAATGAGAAAGTCGCGATTGAGATTACCGAATCCCGCAGCGACAGTGATTTCCTGATGATGAAGGGTAAGATTGAAGAATTAAAGGAGCGCGGGATCAAGTTCTATCTGGATGACTTCGGTACGGGTTATTCCAATATGGAACGTATTATGGAGCTTCCGTTTGATATTATTAAGTTCGACCGGTCATTGGTACTGGCCAGTGATACAGACCGTAAATCTGAAATGATGGTTGGAAGTCTTGCCAATATGTTCTCCGAGCTGAATTATTCCGTATTATACGAGGGTGTGGAAAATGACGGAGATGAGAAGCGGTGTATCAACATGTCGGCATCCTATCTACAGGGCTATAAGTATTCGCGCCCGATACCGATCACAGATCTGGATCGATTCTTTTCTAAAATCGATGCCTGAATTGTAAGAATTGATCATGAGACGATTCCTTGACGGAGTATGGCGGATTGGTGTACTATGATTCATGCAGGATGATCCATCTGTAATATGATATAAAAGGAACTGTCAACATGATATCTGTAATCACGAATATAAAGAATTCCGATGATGTGCCGAATTCAATACCTATAAACAAAAAGGAAAAGAATACCAAAGATAGAAAGGATTCGAAGAATCCAATAGGAAGATTTTTCAGTCACTATTATATATACATACTATCCACCGGAATTCCAGCCTTGATCATGCTGGGAGTCTGGATCGTCGCGAAGATCGGACCGGGTGGAAGATCGCTGATTATTGTTGACGGACTGCACCAATATATCCCGTTTTTTGCGGATTATTACGGCAAGCTGAAATCATTTGATCAGTTATTTTATTCTTTTCATGAAGGAATGGGGACGAATTTTCTTGGACTATGGTCTTACTATCTGGCAAGTCCCTTAAATCTTCTGATCGTATTATTTCCAAAGTCACAATTGAATACGGCAGTCAGTCTGATCGTTACACTTAAGATTATTGCAAGCGGCTGGACCTTTGCATATGCGGCACTTCACAGACGCTATGTCAAATACCGCCATCCGGGTGTCATTCCTTTGGCTGTTGCTTATGCCATGTCGAATTATGTGATCGGCTACTACTGGAATGTTATGTGGATGGATTGCATCTTCATTTTCCCATTGATCATATTGGGATTTGATTATCTCGTAGAGAAAAGGGATCCAAGACTCTATATCTTCACTTTGGCCTATGCGCTGTTCTGTAACTATTATATAGGTTTTATGGTATGTGTATTTCTGGTACTGTGGGCCATATTCTATCATTACGAGAATTGGAAGCAGCTTGGAAGAACGGCATGGATGTTTGTCGTAAGTTCGTTGATTTCCGGAGCATTGGCGGCCATCGTGCTGGTACCCGCTTACAAAGGGATCATGCAGACGGCATCCGCAAAGAGGTCTTTGCCGGGCTTTGATCAATATGGTTCTTATATTGATATCCTGCAGACACATTTTCTGTTTACGGAGCCGATCAACAACCAGGTGGCAGATGGCGGAACGAATCTGTATTCCGGTATGTTTACCTTGTTCCTGCTGCTGATCTATCTTCTGAGCAGGGAATTCAAACTTACCGATCGGATCCGGAAGATCATTCTGCTTGCTCTCTTTTTTGTGAGCTTTAATACAGAGATATTGAATTATATATGGCATGGCTTCCATAATCAATACGGTATTCCGAACCGATTCTCATTTTTATATACCTTTCTTCTGCTGTGGATCGGATATGAGGTTATGCTGCGGATGCGGCGGATCTCAGCACCGGTAATCGCTGTTTCCGGTGCCGGTTGTCTCGGATTGATTGTCCTGTGCTTTAAGAAAGCCTCTTCTCCTTTGACGAAGAATCAGTATCTTTATTTGGCGGGGATCATTCTGATCTATACATTGATTTCTTTATTTTACAATTATCGTAAGGAAAAAGGGAAGATCTGGCGGGCGATCCTAGCCGGACTGATGACGGTCGAAATGACATTCGGAGCTGTTTTTGGCTGGTATTCCAACGGCACGGTAGATGTAGATTATTATTTTCATGATACAGATGATGTAGCGGAAGTGGTAAATGATCTGTATGCCGAGGATGACAGCTTCTACCGGGTGGAGCTTGGGCACAGGCGGATGCTGGATGAACCGACCTGGCACGATCTGAATTGTGTTACCCTGTTTGGTTCTACCGCAAGGGGAGATGTCGTTACCGCTATGGGACGCATGGGATTCTATACCGGGGCGAATGAGTATCTGTACCAGGGAGCGACCCCGCTTACCAATGCCATTACCGGTGTGAAATATGTATTATACCGTAAAGGAGATTATAACAATAATAACCTGTTCTTTAAGACCGCTAAGAATGAGATCTCCGTATATGAGAATCCGTATACGCTTCCGATAGGCTTTGCGGTTGATCAAAAACTGATCGATCAGGGAATGACCGGTACTTATTTTGATGTGGAAAATGAGTTTGCCCAGGCGGCGACCGGAGTGGAGCTTCCTTTATTTACCAAGGTATTCCCTGTTATTACGGCAGGGGCGGATGAAAGTACGGTTACGGTTGATGACAATAAGATAACCTATTCCAACCATACATCCAATTCCGAGCTGATCCAGATGACGCTGATAGCTCCTGATGATATGGATCTGTATCTGGATATTTCCGGGGGCAATGTCAGACAGATCAAGTTCTTTATGGATGATCAGCAGCTGGCGGACGACCGGTTCCAGAGTCAGGCATTTCATATCGGTTATGTATCAGCCGGTCAGGAACTTACGTTCCAGTTCAAGTTAAATGACGGATCCGAAAACGGAACGATCACGATCCATGCGGCATCTTTTGATAACGAGGCATGGAGTGCGGTATACTCCCGGCTGAGTGAACATGTGATGGATGTGGAAGCCTATGACACCAATTCTTTCAAAGGAACGGTCACGGTCAATGAGGATCAGGCATTGTTCCTGTCGATCCCATATGAAGATGGCTGGACTGTTATGGTTGACGGAGAAATTGTTCAGGCTGAAAAGGTATTTGACGCATTTCTTGCAATCCCTCTTGCTGCCGGGGAACATGAAGTCGAGCTTCATTATGTATCGGAAGGTTTTTATCTTGGCGTGGCGGTTACGATAGCGGGTATTATCCTGTTGATCGGATTTCTCTATCTGGTGAAGAGGCTTCGGACAGAAGCGGAGAAAGAGCCTGAGGAAGAAGCGGAGGAAGAGTCTGGGATAGAGGGCGGAATAGGATCTGAACTGGAATCGGAGATCAAGCCGGAGATGGAATCTGAGTTGGAAGCACAAGAGCAGGATCAAGAAGGGGATGAATCGGCTGACCGGACGGAAGAGATATAGAAGCATTAGGATAATAGAATTATAAAAGAATACATATGATGAAAGGAGAATACAGATGCCGGATTGGTTGAAAAAAGCAGTATTTTATGAGATATATCCACAGTCATTTTATGACACGAACGGAGATGGGATCGGCGATATACCGGGTATTATTGAGAAATTGGATTATATTAAGGATTTGGGATGTAATGCCTTATGGATCAATCCCTGCTTTGATTCTCCGTTCAAAGATGCCGGGTATGATGTCAGGGATTATTATAAGGTGGCTCCGAGATACGGAACCAACGAGGATCTGTATCGTCTATTTGAAACGGCACACAAAAAGGGGATTCATGTTCTGTTAGACCTAGTAGCCGGACATACATCGGAGGAACATGAATGGTTTATAAAGAGCGGTAGGGCGGAGAAAAATGAGTTCTCCGATCGATATATCTGGACGGATTTCTGGATTTCAGGTATCGCGGGGCATCCCTATATTGGAGGCGAACGTGAGCGAAACGGTACCTATATGCTGAATTTCTTCAAGTGTCAGCCGGCCTTGAATTACGGATTTCTGCATCCGACGGAAGACTGGCAGATGTCGCCGGAAGATCCGGGACCACAGGCAACGAAAAAGGCATTGAAGGATATTATCCGGTTCTGGCTGGATAAGGGCTGTGACGGCTTTCGTGTGGATATGGCAGATTCTCTGGTAAAGGATGATGATGAGAAGAAATCGGGGACCTGTAAGATCTGGAGAGAGATTCGTGCCATGCTGGATCAGGACTATCCGGAAGCGGCATTCGTGTCTGAGTGGAGTAATCCGTGGCAGGCGATCAATTCCGCGGGATTTCATATGGACTTCTATCTGAATCATTGGAATAACGGCTATCATACGCTCCTGCGGGATCATGAGACCGGTGGAGAGAATAACAGTTATTTTAAGAAGGATGCAGATAGTGATATTACACGATTTCTGGATGATTATCTCCCAAGATACCGGGATACCCGGGATAACGGTTATATCAGTTTTATTACCTGTAATCATGATACTCCAAGGGCAAGTTATACGTTGGATGAATCGGAACTTAAGATTGCCTATGCAACATTGCTGACGCTGCCCGGTGTTCCGTTTATTTATTACGGAGATGAGATCGGTATGCGTTATATAGATGATATGCCTACCAAAGAGGGTGGATATACCCGAACCGGAACCCGGACTCCGATGCAGTGGGATTCTACTGAGAATCTGGGATTTTCGAAAGCATCTCCGGATCAATTGTATCTTCCTGTTGATGATGGGAGCTTGAGCGGCGCGGATGGTATACCCACGGTGGAGAAGCAGAAGGCAAGAGAAGATTCTCTGTATCAGACGATCCGGGAGATCCTGCGGCTGAAGTCAGAGCAGGAATCACTGAATGCGGATGCGGACTTTGAAGTGCTGTGTGGTAAGAAGGGAGTGCCGTTTGTATATCGGAGAGGGAATCTGATCATTGCGGTTAATCCGTGTGATACCGGTACCTCGGTTGAATTACCGGCAGAAAATGAAGTGGAACATGTGCTATATCAGATCGGCTCCATTCATGCAGAAAAAAATGTCTTAAAAATGGGAGCACAATGCTTTGCAGTCTTTCACAGCTGATTGACAAATGCGCTGTTTTGTGCGAAGATAAAAATAGTTATTTTTTGCCGGAAAGTGTGAGAAAATAAGGCTTCCGGACGGATATATTATAATTGTCATGGTATTTTTATTATGAAATGTGAAGGGGTGTTACTATGAATTTGAAAGGGATGAGTTCGGCGCAGAAAAAGATTCTGATGTTCTCTGCGGTTGAACTGGCAGTGATCTTGATCGCGGGCATTGTTCTGATCGTAAATGTGTCGGGACAGCCGGATCAGGGCGGAGTTATGGGAGTTGCTATTGCTGTCACGGTAGTGTCGGTTGTGGCCGCAGCTGCAGCGGCAGTACTTATCATACGGGAATTGGAGAATGTCAATAAGCAGTCAACGGTTAAGAGTGACAAGTATAAGAAATTATTCTTGAATCTTCCAATCGGATTCGCTCAGGCAGAGATTGTGTATCCGGCAGGAGCTGGTGCGCCTGATTATCGTATTGTAGATGCGAATGAAACATTCCGGGATTATTTTAAAATTGATGAAGCATTATATAAAGATAAGCTGTTAAGTTCCTGCAAGCAGGATGTACTGCAGAGTATCAATGCATGGTTCATGGCATACGAGCAGTCGGGCACCAGGGAAGGGGAGCTGATGGCTGTAGAGATTACCATGGAGAATCTGGATAAGGTATTCAACACGGTTATGTATAAATCCGAATCCAACTATGTGAACATGGTGGTCATTGATATTACGGAACAGAAAGAGACCGAGCTTTCGCTTAGTAAGGCAAAGGATGATGCCAACATTGCATATAAGACGCAGGCGGAATTCCTTGCCAATATGTCACATGAGATCCGGACACCGATCAATGGTATTCTGGGTATGCTCCAGCTTACTTTGGCTGAGGATGATCTTCAGGCGGATTACCGGGATAACCTGATGACTGCAAAGAATTGTGCGGATACTTTGCTCCGTCTGATCAATGATATTCTGGATATCAGTAAATTAGAGGCAGGTAAGTATAACCTGCATTATGAAGTATTTGATTTGAAGCAGGCGATCGAAGAAACTGTGGCAGCACAGGTTCCGCTTGCCAATAACAAGGATCTGACCTTAGACAGCAGCTTCAGCGGTAATATTCCGGAAATGGTCAAGGGTGACGGAGAACGTATTAAGCAGGTGCTTAACTGCTTACTTTCCAATGCGATCAAGTTCACTTCCGAAGGCGGAGTTCGTGTTAAGGTAACGACGATTGATGGCGAAACACCGGAAAAGACCACTCTTCGTATGGCTGTGGTGGATTCCGGAATCGGTATATCTGAAGCCAATATGAGCAAGCTCTTTATCCGGTTCAGTCAGGTAGACAGTTCCGATACGAGAAAGTACGGCGGTTCCGGTCTTGGATTGGTAATTACTAAGCAGATCGTGGAATTGATGGGAGGTAACATTTCCGTACAGAGTACAGAAGATGTTGGAAGTACATTTATCGTAGAGATTCCGTTGAAGATCGTAAAGGCATCTGAGAAGAAGGAAGAGAAAAAAGAAGATTCTGCAGTAATCTCTATCAGTGGACATAAGCGTGCAAGAATCCTGGTAGCAGAGGATGAACCGGTTAACCAGCAGGTAATCGGCAAATTGCTTGGTATGGCAGGGTATTCTTATGATATTGCCGAGAATGGCGAGAAGGCTGTGGAATTATTTAAGGAGAAGCAGTACAATGCCGCACTCTTTGATGTACAGATGCCTGTTATGGACGGTCTTGCTGCAACACAGGAGATTCGTAAGATAGAAGAAGAAAAGGGTCTGAAGCGTCTCCCAATCATTGCGGTAACTGCCCGTGCGATGTTCGGCGATAAAGAGCGTATTCTGGAAGCGAAGCTGGACGATTACATTGCAAAGCCTTATAACTTGAATGATGTGGTAAGCACATTGAATCGTTATGTAGGAGAAGAAGAATCCTGATCATTCATTAAAATGAAATAGAGATTAAAAAAATATGCGCCGCAGAACCTATGACATTCGATTGAGAAGTCATTAAGTACTGCGGCGCATAATTATTTGCAACGCCCCTCACAAAGTTCGGCAGCAAGTCGGTCGTTATAATATCAAATTGCCTTCGGCATATTAATCAGGTTTTGTTCTTTAGCGCGTTTTAACAGGAATTTGTAGCGTACCTGCACGGCATTTAATTCATAGATGTAGGCATCGATCAGATCCGGATCGGTTGTGCTCTCCAGATGGGCAAGGGTGGTTGCGTGTGCCTGTTTGGTTCGTTCAATATCATCTAAGAGGGCTTTTCGTTCTGCCTCTTGTTTTAAGCGCAGCTGTTTCTTTTTTGTCATTTTTTTCCACCGCCTTTGTTACAGTATAGACAGTGGAGTATGGGTTTATTCATGGAATTTTGTATGAAGTGTTATATTGAGATTGAATCAAGTGGTTGAATAGTTAGAACGCTCCGGTATGGGAAGACGGGGAGTGATGGGAATCTATTTCTTCTATATTTAATAGGGGGTTGAATTGTTATATAACAAGACAAATATTAACAATACTCAATTATAAAATTTTTTTAATAAAAAAGTGCTTTACAAAGTCAAAATAATATTGTATATTAAAAGAGCAATAGGGAAGACCACAGGAAGGAGGGAATTATTCAGGTAGTTGGTATTTGCATATTGATGGCAGCAGTATGGTTTGATGTCCGATCCTATCGGATTCCGAACCTTCTGACGATTCCGGGGATACTTGCGGGAGTGCTTTATTCCTGTTTGACGAAGGGAGCGGAAGGACTTGTGAATTCTTTGATCGGAATAGGCATACCGGTTGGAATGCTGATCCTTCTTCACATTCTCAGAATGTTGGGGGCAGGGGATATCAAGCTGTTAGCTGTTGTAGGAGGAATCATTGGATATTCAGTCTTGAATGTCATGCTGTTCTCCTTTATTGCCGGAGGGATTCTTTCGGTAATTCACATGTTGCATCACCATAGTCTGGTGAATCGATTACATGTTTTCTGGAATTATTTTCTATCCTGTTTACGAACAGGAACCATAATCCCATATAAAAGCGGTTTTGATGAAGGGAATACGGAGCATACGATCCATTTTTCAATCGCGATTCTGATCGGCTATTCTGTATGGCTGGTTGGGAAGGCGGTGATGAAATGAGAACCTATAAGGTTGTGCTTTGTGATCCGGAAGAAGAATATATATTGGCATTGATGAATTATATAAACCGGAATACGCAGATCCCGGTTCTGGCCATGGCATTTACGGAAGCGCATGATATGTACAGCTATCTGGCAGAGCACAAGGCAGATCTGATCTTTGCAGACTGTATCCCGGATGAATGGCAGGAGAACGTCGACCGCGGCACAAAAGTTATATATATCTATACATCACAGAAGGATAAGCCGGAAGGAGTTTTGGGGATATATAAATACAGCCCGGCTTCGGAATATGTACACAGTATGTTACAGGTATTTAGTGAAGAAGAGCAGGTGGTACAATCCGGAATCGGCGGATGCAGTATTGCGGTATATTCTCCTCATGGACGTTCCGGGAAGACGATGCTTGCTAAGGCGTTATGCGCATATTACAGCAGGCAGAGTATGCAGGCTGCAGGGTGTATTTATTTGGGAATGGAGGAATATGGATTCCGAAAGAAGGATGATCATGCGATGGAGGAGCTGCTATATTACATCAAACAAAGAACAGGTAATATCTCTATGAAAATGAAGACATTGGCAAAGGATTGTTACGGCTATGATCTGATCACGGGCAGTTCATTTGAGGAACTGAGGGAATTAAACGAAGAGGATCTCAAATGGCTGATAGAAGCTGTTCAAAAAGAAGGATTATATGAAAAAGTAGTTGTGGACATTGGTTCCGGAAGCTTGTCGGATCTGAAGCTTTTACAATATTTTAATGTGGTATATATCCCCAGATTGCGGGATTCGGATTCGGAGCAAAAATGGAAGACGTTCTGCATTACTTTGGATCATAAGGAGATGGATGAGAGTTTGTATCACAGGTGGTATCCGGTGTATGTTGAACCGGCCGGTATATCCGCACAGGATGTTCAATCTATGGAGTATAAGAGAGAACATGGAGAATTGCGTTCTGTGTCAGAGGATATAGTTAAGAACCGGGAAGCATCGGAATAAGGAAGATACCGGATGCAGAGTAAGAGATTCTGCATATACATTTTTCCTTATAGTAATGAGAGACGCTGTCAGGGAAAGGAATGATAGTATGCAGAAGAAAGAACTTGCGAAGTTGTGCATGCGGTTGGAAGGGCAGGTTCGTAATGAGTTAAATCTGAAAGAATCCATGACGGATGATGAGATTGCGTCTTTGGCGGACCAGATCATCATTCAGGAGTCAAAAGTAACCAATCTGTCTCTTTCGGAAAAGCTCTATATTAAGGAGCATGTCTTCCATGCCCTTCGCGGCTATGATTGTCTGGAGGATATCATGCGAGATGATGGAATCACGGA
>JAFUAW010000005.1 GCA_017460485.1 Lachnospiraceae bacterium
AAGTTCTGGTTCGATATGACCGAGGACATTCTGCCAAATCATATGATCTCTGTTGATGTGAATGATATGCCGGAATATTTCCGTCAGCCGCAGTTTGACGGCAACAGTATGATGTGCCGGAAGCTTGAGATGCTTCCGATCGAGTGTATCGTACGTGGCTATATCACGGGAAGCGGCTGGGCAAGTTATCAGAAGGATGGTACCGTGTGCGGGATTACACTTCCGGAGGGTTTGCAGGAATCGGACAAGCTTCCGGAACCGATCTATACACCTTCAACCAAGGCTGAGATCGGGGATCATGATGAGAATATCTCCTATGAGCAAAGTGTTGCACATCTTGAAAAGTTCTTCCCGGGTAAGGGGGAGGAGTATGCAGCCAAGCTTCGGGATTATACCATTGCGCTATATAAGAAATGTGCGGATTACGCATTAGAACGTGGAATTATCATTGCGGATACGAAGTTTGAATTCGGATTGGACGAGGACGGTAATATTGTTCTTGGTGATGAGATGCTCACACCGGACAGCTCCCGTTTCTGGCCGGCAGAGGGTTACGAGCCGGGCAAGAGTCAGCCTTCCTTTGATAAGCAGTTCGCCCGTGACTGGCTGAAGGCAAATGAAGGACATAACTGGACCCTTCCGCAGGATATCGTGGATAAGACGATTGAGAAGTATCTGCAGGGCTATAAGCTGCTGACAGGGAAGGATCTGTAATAGTTTGGCCTAAGGTGTATGGATGAAGAAAATAGGTTGTTTATTATTAGCTGTATGTGTGTTGACCTTGCAGGGGTGTACAACCCTGCGGAGTTATTCAGACGAGGCCCGCAAGGCAGTTGAAGCGAAATATGGTGAACCATTTACTGCAACAGAGGTGATCGGTAATTCTTATAATGTTAAGGTATTTCTACACCCGGACAGTAATGAAGAATTAATGTTTACTGCTTCTATCGATCAAGATGATGGTACGGTATCGGATGATTATCTTGTTCAGCTTGTGAATGAGCAGATCAATAAGAATATTGAACAATGTTTTATAGACAGTATGATCAATAGTTCCGCAAGGTGTTATGCAGTATCAGATGATGCGGTCACGTATGTCACGGAAAATGACGATCCCAAGAGTCTTATGGAAGCATGCGGAATGGATTATTATGTTACGTATGTGATCATTGATACGGACTGCGAGCCGGAAACGTTGAAAGATCTGATAACACGTTCTTGTCAGAAACAGGAAATTGATATGATCGCAGTTGTATTTGTACTGCTGGATACGAATTATGAAAAGTGCAGGAAGGAGATGCGGCAGAATCCGGAGATGAATGAATCTCTAATTAAAAGATATGACCCGATACACATATATGCGATCACGGTAAATGAGGACGAGACTACCTTGACAGTTGAAAAATAGTGAGATAACCGAACAGATTGTCATAGAGAAATACGATTATATCATTGAAAGGGTATGAAAGACGAAAGTGTGATTAATTCATGCTTTCGTCTTTTTATTTCTTTTAATATAGGATATAATGAGCGCATAAGCGACGAGAGCGGTCACGACGAATGCAGAGGCATGCTTGCATGCCGGATGGCATGAGAAAGTGACCATTAGAGTGCAACGGACACCGAAAAACCGAAGGTTTTGAGGTGCTTGTCGCTTATGTAATGATTTGTGATATAATAGTGTACATGAATTTTATGCATATAGGAGGATCTATCGTGGATCATTTTGAATTAGTATCGGAATTCGAACCGACCGGTGATCAGCCACAGGCGATTGCAGAGCTTGTGGCGGGGTTTAAGGAAGGAAATCAGATGGAGACGCTGCTTGGCGTGACCGGTTCGGGCAAGACATTTACGATGGCAAATGTGATCGCGGCACTGAATAAGCCGACGTTGATCATGGCACATAACAAGACGTTGGCAGCCCAGCTGTACAGTGAGTTCAAGGCGTTCTTTCCGCATAATGCAGTGGAGTACTTTGTATCTTATTATGATTATTATCAGCCGGAGGCGTATGTACCGTCTACGGATACGTATATTGCCAAGGATTCCGCCATCAATGATGAGATCGATAAGCTTCGGCACAGCGCGACGGCGGCTCTGATCGAGCGGCGGGACGTGATCGTGGTGTCCTCTGTGTCCTGTATCTACGGTATCGGCGATCCGGAGGATTATGAGGAAATGATGTTATCCCTGCGTGTGGGAATGACCAGAGACCGGGATGATGTGATCCGCGATCTTATCAATATTCAGTATGAGCGGAATGAAATGGACTTTAAGCGCGGTACCTTTCGGGTAAAGGGCGATGTCTTGGAGATCATTCCGGTGTCAACCTTTGATGACGCGATCCGCGTAGAATTCTTTGGCGATGAGATCGACCGGATCGTAGAATTCGATCCGCTGACGGGAGAGATCAAGCGGTCGCTGAATTTTACCTGTATTTTCCCGGCGTCACATTATGTGGTGGCAAAGGAGAAGATGGATCGGGCGATCGTGGAGATTGAGAAAGAATTAGAAGAACGGGTGAAATATTTTAAGGATCGGGAGAAGCTGATCGAGGCACAGCGGATTGCCGAACGGACGAACTTTGATATGGAGATGCTTCGCGAGACCGGATTCTGTTCCGGAATCGAGAATTATTCCAGACCGCTTGCGGGCAGAGAGCCGGGGGCAACGCCGAGTACGCTGCTGGAATTCTTTAAGGATGATTTCTTACTGATCATTGATGAGTCCCACATGACCGTTCCACAGATCCGGGGGATGTATTTTGGCGACCGGTCCCGTAAGCAGACGCTGGTGGATTATGGTTTCCGGTTGCCGTCGGCTCTGGATAACCGACCACTCAATTTCGAAGAATTTGAATCCAAATTAGATCAGGTGCTCTTTGTATCGGCAACGCCGGCGGAATACGAGGCGGATCATGAGATGCTGCGGGCAGAGCAGATCATACGTCCGACAGGTCTGTTGGATCCGGTCATTGAGGTGCGCCCGGTAGAGGGACAGATCGATGATCTGATCTCCGAGGTCAATAAGGAGGCAGAGCTTGGACATAAGGTACTGGTAACGACACTGACCAAGCGGATGGCAGAGGATTTGACCGATTATATGAAGGATGTCGGCGTGAAGGTAAAATATCTGCATTCGGATATTGATACCCTAGAGCGGATCGAGATCGTTCGGGATCTTCGATTGGGAGTCTTCGATGTGCTGGTGGGAATCAATCTTCTGCGGGAAGGACTGGATATTCCGGAGGTAACGCTGATCGCTATCTTAGATGCCGATAAAGAGGGATTCTTGCGTTCAGAGACTTCTCTGATTCAGACGGTTGGACGGGCGGCCCGTAACAGCGAGGGACGTGTTATCATGTATGCGGATACGATTACCGGATCTATGGATGCTGCGATTACCGAGACAAACCGCAGGCGTGAGATTCAGGATGCTTATAACAAGGAACACGGTATCATTCCGAAGACCATTGAGAAGGAGATCCGGGATGTGATCAGCAACGAGAATAATCTTGAGGATCTGGAACCGGAGACGAAGGAAGTAGAATCCATGACACGCAAGGAACTCGAGGAGGCGATCGCGTTAAAGACGAAGAAGATGAATCAGGCGGCAGCAGATCTGAACTTCGAGGTGGCAGCGGTACTGAGAGATGAACTGAAGGAATTGAAGATTACATTGAGGGATTATGATTCATAATGATGAACATTGACAAGAACGTATGTTCTTTTGTATAATATGAATATGGGTGTTACCATAAACGGTAGGCGGTTGTTCAATATTCGGAGTACTGTGAACTCGGTTTACATAGAAACCCTATAAACGATTTTTGTTTGAAGGGAATCTTCGAAAGGAGGACATAGTCGTGTTGACGATCATAGATTTGATAGCTGTAATAGGCTTTGCATTCACATGCTTTGGTCTTGGCTATTCGCTTGGTCGTGATAGCAAGACAAAAAAATAACCGCCCCACGCCTGTAGCGGTTATTTTTCAGAAATAATCTTACATGGTCAACCGTCTATCGGTAACACCTTTTATGATTATATTATAATAGATGATGAAATATATGTCAAACAAAACATATAGAGTAGTATTACAGATAAGTCAAGAAAAAACAAATAGGAGCGTATTGGTATTATGTAAGAAGAAGGGAGTAAAGTAGTTATGCAGTACAGAAAAGACAAATACGGAGAAGAGGTATCGATTCTTGGATTCGGATGTATGCGATTTACCAAAAAGGGGAACAGTATTGACATTGATAAGGCAGAGAAGGAGATCATGGCGGCTTTTGATGCCGGTGTGAATTATTATGATACTGCGTATATCTATTCCGGGAGTGAGGTGACGATCGGTGAGATCTTTGAACGGAATCATATTCGGGAGAAGATTAAGATCGCGACCAAGCTGCCGCAGTATATGATCAATAATCGTGCG
>JAFUAW010000070.1 GCA_017460485.1 Lachnospiraceae bacterium
ATATTCGTGGTCACGGTATTGAAGACCGTAGTAACTCCGATCAGCGTCACGACAATAATGAAGCCATATAGAAAAATGCCGATCAAGGTAACCAGATTCTTCATCATCCGTACATTTTCCGCAATGTTATTCATGTGATAATCCAAGCCGGTTATCATCTCTTCGATTTCATCCTGCAGCCCATCTGCATCATCGGAATCCATAAGGATATCGCACCACAAGGTTTCCTCCACAATAGAATCCATGAGTGCGTCACTAATGATTGCATGCTCTCCGGAATAGTTATACGGTTTCATCCCAAATGGAAGCTCCTCCGTGACATATCCGACCTCGAATGGATACGGAATCTGCCGGTCTTCCTGAGATGAGAACGGTTTCAGGGAGGTCTCGGTAAAAAATCCGTGTATCATATCCCCCCTTTCACAGGAGTAGACTCTGCCTTGAAAATCCAGACGATCTCCATTCATATCCGTATAATTCTGTCGTGTTGTGGTATCAATTACGATCAGCTTATCCCACATATCCTCATAGGCAAGACCAAGTCTGTCAAGATATGCCCGGTATTCCTTGTCGCCAACTACCCTAAGACCTAGAGAATGTGCGTATTCACTGTAATTCTCCCCTTCCACGGTCATCGCCTGTTCAAAATCACGATACTCTGTGCTGTACCGAAGATCCTCCGGATAGAATTCTACACCTCGTATGACCGAATACCGTCTGATATGATTCAGCTCCGTCACCTTCAAAGCCTCCGGATAATCTGTCGGATTGTCGAACATAAAGCTGACGGACAGATTATAATCGCTATATTCCAGATCGGCTTTTGCTGAGTTCATCATTTCCTGCAGAATATAGGACAGCGCAACAAAGGTCAGAACCGAAACGGTAATGGAAATGATCGTTGTCCGGTATTTCTTACGGTTACGCTTTAAGTTCTTATAGGAGATCTCACCGCCGACACCGAAGAGCTTCCCAATCCATCTCGGGCAGCGGATCTTCTTGGCACACAGCTTGATATCTCCGTTTCCGCGAATGGATTCGATCGGCGACACTCTGGCTGCCCGAACCGCGCTGCGAATGGCAGACAGATAGATCGTGATCACGCCAAGCAATATCGAAATACCGGTTCCCCACCACGACCATACAAATCGGAAACGATCGCCTTCTATCAGCATGACACTTGCATCCATCAGGTAATAATTACATACCTGTACCAGGATTGCAGTGGCGATCGCACCAAGCAGCAGTCCCAGCGGAATTCCGACAAGTCCTAAGAGAAACGCCTCATACAGCACATTTTTCCGAATCTGACCGGTGGTTGCGCCTACACTCCTTAGCATTCCGTACTGTCTGGTCTTCTCCGTGATCGAGATGTCAAAGGAATTCTTGATACAGAATACAGAGGTCACAACGATGATCAGACAGGCGATCATAGCCATAATTCCCAGGCTCGCCATTTCTCCGTCCTGTCCGAATGGATTCGTCTCTAACATGATCAGATAATCGTTCGTCCAATAATCATATCGTATATTCTCAACCTTCTCCCATAGCGCCTGCCATTCCTCTTCTGACAGATTCTCTGCCTCTGAACTAAGCCCGCCATTCGCCCGACAGATCAGGTCGAATGCATCCGGATCGACATTCAGGATCCCGGCTGTCACACGGTAAATATCCTTCATGCCCTCTTTGTTATACAGACAGAAGATATCCACCGTGCCCTCTGCTGCCTCCTCATCCATGTAAGTCATCATGGTATAACCCGGCGCCTCATAGCCTTCCACCGAGCTTGCCGGCCGCTCCGTGATCCCGACGATCGTATAGGTTCTGGTCGTCGTATTCACGATCTCCTCGCCGGAATTCAGCATATAGGCATAATCCTGTGTCAATTCTTCCCCGTCACGCACCCGTGTTCCTATATTTAAGGTTATAGTATCTCCCACCTGATAATCCACACGTCCATTTGTTTTAAGATGGGTTGTGATCAGAATTTCATTCTCATTTTCCGGATAGCGCCCCTCTTTCAAACGCATACATAGATTCTCGAACGCCGTCTTCGTATACGCCTTCACATACGCATACGGCTTATAATCGTTCTTGGATTCCGGGAGAAGAGCATACCCTATATTCTGGGTAATGCTGCAAGTCTCGATCGCACGATTATTATAAAAATCCGGTATATCCTCCACAGGAACCTGATAATACGCCACATGATAATTCCCCTTATAATTCACCTCATAATCTAATATC
>JAFUAW010000071.1 GCA_017460485.1 Lachnospiraceae bacterium
GCCCCATCATAATCTCCCTGATAGCCTGCAACCGTAATTCCGGCCTCTGTAATATCCGCCTGTCCGATCACCGTTGTTATACATACCGGGAGGCTGTCGCTGTGTGTGGCATCCCCGATGGCCTTATACCATATATAGTAGCTTCCGGCATTCGTTCCGCTCGGAAGCTCCACATCATATCCGTCTTCCGGCGCAGTCTCATCGTCATTGCCAACCGCATACATCAAGGTTCCGCCGCTTGCCACACCATCATTATTGATCAGCGTCTGTGCGGTTCCATCATATATTAATCCGTTCACCTTCGTCGGTGCTGTCGTTACCTCTGCTGCCGGATAGATCACGGTTACCGTAAAGGAGCCGGCTGCCTCGCTGTGGTTCGGCGCCGTCGCCTTATAATAGCGGGTATAGGTTCCGGCATCTGTTACACTCGGAACCGCCGTTGTATAGGTACCATCCTCTGTATCACTGTATGTAAATGTCACTTCCTGATCATTGACTGCGGTTGCCGAAGCTGTCACTGCCGGAACTAGAGCATTCCCATTATAGATCAGATCACTGCTCTGTATCACAGATACCTCCGTCAGCGCTGCTGGTGTGATAGTGGCTGTTGCAGTATCCTGCTGACCGTCCTCTGCAAGTGTATAATTTGACGCACTGGTTCCGCCAAGTGTCAGATTACTGATCGTTACTGTCTTATCCGTTCCCACGTTCTCATTGTCAAATGTACCTGTCGCAGTTACCGTTATGTTATCCGGCTGTTCTGCGGTATTGCTGTCACAGTCCTCAAGTCCGGCAAAGGTAACAGAATCATATATCAATGTTGCCTCCGTATTCCCATCATAGTCCTTATCCTCTGCTGCGATACCGGAAACGGTAAGTTCCTTCGGCTGAATCGTCGCTGTCACTTCCACAGGCTCCCCGTCATCGATCTTATAATAGATCGTATAGGTTCCTGCATTCGTAGCAGTAGGAACAGATTCCGTATATATTCCGTCTATTGCCCCGCTCCAAAGCACACCCACAATACCATTGCTATTGGCAAGTGCCTGTGCTTCTCCGTTGTAGGTGAGCGTTACGCCGGTCGGAGCCTCAACGCCGGAAGCACCGATGATACCACTGGTACGCGTGCCGCCTTCCATATAGGTTGTGACCTCTATTGCTTTTTGTTCATTACTAGGACTTCCCAAAGAAACAATCTGAGTATTTACTCCATTGTTATCATAACCCATATAAATGTTGGTTGCTGTATCATCATAATAGAAATATGTCTTAACACCGTCACCACATGCATGTCCATTCGCACTTATAGGCACATAATATCTATTATCCGCGGTCACATGCAGCTTCGGAACTGAATAATTATATGTTGTCCCTTTTATAGTTACGCTTTCTTCGTATTCATCTAAGGTACCTGAATTATATATGCTTTCTGCTTGATTATAGACTCTTCCAACCAAATTATTACAGCCATCATGAAAGGCTCGATTCAGATCCTGTGCTTTGGAAGCATACGTAGAAGTTGTCATATAATTGTTTAACACCAAGCAGTTTACTGCTTTTGTTTCTCTTTGGATATCTATCCCGGCACCTCTTGCGGGATAACTTGTTCCGTTTCCAATATTACCCGTAATTGTACAATTCATTAAGTATGTGCCTCCACCATAAGAGTATATTGCAGCACCTACTACCGATCTATTGTTAGCAAAAACTGTATTATTTGCATATAGCTTCGCATTTCCATCTACTCTGACAGCTCCTCCAGTAAGTGTTCCTGAACCATTGTCCGCGCCAGACGTATTTCCCACGAACGAACAGCCGTCAGTAATCAAAATTCCGTCTGATTCAATTACAGCCCCTCCGTCTCCACCACTATTGTTATTAATAAAGGAAGTACTCTTTAAAATCACCTTGCTGGAAGCACCGGTTGAATTAATTGCTCCACCCGAAGAAGACGATGTATTATTTGTAAAGGTACAATTCTCAGCCCTCATCGTACCGGTATTATAAACGCCACCCTTAGAGCCGTTCTTAATCACCGTATTATTAAGAATCAATGTGCCGCCGTTATTGTATATTTCAGATTTTTTTGTGTTTTCCCTTCTCCATTAAATACACAGTTATTAACTTCAGCCGTAGCACCACTGCTGTATATATGTAAACCTGTTCCATAACTGGTATTTCCCGCGGTACAGTTTACCGTTACATGATCCATGATCAAATAAGAAGCGCAGTTTTCGTGACCGATCACAATTGGTCCCGAAGATGTTCCGGCATTAATGATCAGATTTTGAAGCGTCACCCGACTTGTATTCTGCAGCAAAAACATATTGTTTTCTGAATTCTGTGAAAGAGCATGAATCTCTCCATTATATAACCCGTCAATGATGATCTCACGATTAAACGATGATGTAAATGTATACATCGTCATATCAAAATCCTGAGCAATAATAATCTTCTTAACATTCTCATTACTCAAAGCCGTTTTAAAGTCAGTATCATTATCAACGATCGCGGTTTTACCGTCATCTCGATAGTCGATCTCCGCTCTTGTGGTCACCTGAAATACCGGCATTAATCCTAAGATCAAACCCACACACAGCGTAATACTCATGATTTTTCTTCCAAGCTTGTTCATCTTATTTCCTCCTTGACATTGCCCTTTCTGAATTGCAAGTCTTCGCAAAACAACATATATTTCAAATATTTTCAGAAACATATTTTCTATTTCGGAATATTTTACCCTTATTCAGATAGCATTTCCACATGTGCCACCCAAAAGGCATTGACAAATATTTTGGCACACCTTTTTTGAATAGAACTATATTATTTTGGCAAGGAGTTAGAAAAGGAACTTCTTATTGATGATCATGCTCTTTCTTATATTTCGCGTTTCCAGATATCCGTCCCATTCTGAAATTGTTTTAATAATATAATTTTTCTCTCAAATAACTCTTTCAGCTTGGGAATACGA
>JAFUAW010000072.1 GCA_017460485.1 Lachnospiraceae bacterium
GAAATCTGCTGCATGCAAGATTACAGTCAAACAATTGGCAACCAAGATCACATTGAACAAATCTACCGCCAGCCTGAATGTCGGCAAGACACTGACCTTATCGCCAACCATAACTCCGACCGACACTTCCAACAAGAGTGTCACCTGGAAGAGCTCCAATACCAAGATCGCAACTGTATCTTCCAAGGGCGTCGTTACCGCTAAGAAAGCAGGAACAGTTACTATCACTTGTACAACTGCGGATGGAAGCAAGAAATCTGCCACCTGTAAGATCACAGTCAAACAGCCAGTTACCAAGATCACTTTGAATACCACAAGTGCCACGATAGATGCAGGAGACACGATCACACTTTCAGCAACAATTGCCCCTAAAACAGCAGCTAATCCATCCGTAACATGGAAAAGCTCCAATACAACTGTTGCAACAGTAAACTCTAGAGGTGTTGTTACTGCTCTTAAGGCCGGTACCACAACTATTACCTGTACCGCTGCCGATGGAAGCAAGGTAACCGCTTCTTGTAAGATAACAGTAGAAGAATTCACTCAGACTCAAAAATACGTGATCCGTCTATATGAAAAATGTCTTGGAAGAAAATACGACCCAAGCGGTCTTGAACATTGGACAAAAACGATCACAACCAAACAGAAAACACCGGAACAGGTAGCCGAATCATTTTTCTTCTCTGCTGAGTTCCAAAATAAAAACTTAAACGATGAGGAATATATTAAGACCCTCTATCGAACATTTATGGGAAGAGAGGCAGACGCATCGGGTCTTCAACATTGGCTCAATGAATTGAAACGCGGATGCACAAGAGAAGAAATCCTGCATCGCTTTGCAGTCTCTGACGAATTCAAGCAGATCCAAGCATCCTTCGGATTATAAACTGCATATTAAATCAATAATCCCCGGTGTATGATTCTACCGGGGATTATTGATTGATCTTACGAAATCGGTATCCTACACCGCGCACTGTCTCGATCCACTCCGAATCCTCCTCCAGAGTATCCCGCAAACGCTTGATATATACCGACAAGGTATTATCATCCACAAAGCTCTCTCCCGTATCATAGAGCTGCTCTAACAGATGATTTCTGGTCAGTACCATCCCGTCGTGCAGCACCAGCTCCTTTAACAGCCGGAACTCTCCCGGCGTAATATCCACTATCTGCTCATGGTAATACAGGCGAAAATCATCCACATCCAATTCATGCCCACCAAATGAGATCCGCATACCATTCCCGGATCGTTTCATAATATCGACTCTGCGCAGATTCGCTGCAATGCGGGATAACAGTTCCTTCACGCGGTAAGGCTTCGCCACATAATCATCCGCGCCAAGCTCTAACCCCTGCACAATATTGACTTCCTCCGAAACTGCCGTCAGGAATATGATTGGAACCTGCGGATCATCACGCCGGATCTCCCTGCAATAATCATATCCATTCCCATCCGGAAGCATCACATCCAACAGAATAAGATCTATATTCTCTTCACTGGTATTCATCAGCCGTCTCGCCTCTGCCAGATCCGGAGCATGGAGAACCTTATACCCCTCCGCTTCTAAGGCATACTGTGTACCCATTGCCAATGCATGATCATCTTCCACCAAAAGAATTGTTGCCATCTGATCTTCCTTATCTTGAATATTTTTTTTCTTGATTATTTTTTTCTTGAATTATATTGTCTTGAATTATTTCTTTGTATTCTCTTGGAACATTTTTTCTATATCAGCTAGTCACATTATATCTGCATTTTATCGATTCTTCAACGGGTACTTTCTCTATATCCTCTGCACCGCCTTGATCGGCTTTAACCCTGCTGCCCATCTGGCAGGAAAATATCCCGCTATGACTCCCAGCAGAATTGCAAATCCAACGGCCGATACCGCCAGCCACCACGGAATCTCTGCAAGTCTTGCCCCCTCTGTCATCTTAAGCAGCTTCACGGCAACGATATTCACGCCAACCTCCGCAATCAGATAAGAGACAGCAACACCGATCATTCCGCCGACACCTCCTAAAATTCCGGATTCCATTAGGAACATGAATAACAGTTCCTCCGGATCACAGCCAAGAACCTTGAGCACTCCGATATCATGCACCCGATCATAGACCGCCGTAGTCATAGTATTCCCAATTCCGATCACTGCTACGATCAACGCAATTGCCCCAATCCCGCCAAGCAGGATCTGGATCATCTTCGTTGTTCGCTGAACCATATCCACATATTCCTTGTTGCTCTCCGCCTGAAAGCCCATGTCCTGCAGCTTCTTGACCAGAGCATCCACATGCCCGATATCCTCCGCAGTCACGATCGCATCCTCATAGATCCATTCGGAATACGGCTCCCCATTCACATCCAGTGGCTGTCCGGGCACCACGCCATTGTCTGAATACCGTTTTAAGAACTTCTTTAATGTATCAATATTACAATAGATATGATACGACGCCGACTCCGACACCCCAACGATATTCAGTCTCTGCGTCACAGCGGAATCGTCAAATCCAAGCTGCATATCAATGGAATCACCGGAATAATCCGGAATAGTATCAATCTTAAGTCCCTGACTCTCATTTCTACTCTGATAAGTCTCCAGATAAGTCACGCCGGTATTCGGATTATAACAATAATCCATGGCATGACTGCCTACGACAAGCTCCGGCTTCCACATTGTTTCCTCCGGTATCTCCCCATATAACAAGGTCATTTGATCCAGATATTCCTGCGGAACGCCGGTAATCGGCATATAGCCCTCATATTTTCCATAGGTATACATTCCATTCAAGTTAAGCTCCGGATAGACCGCCTCCACATAGGCAAGCTTCGCAATATCCTGCAGCCGCCGATCCGTCAGCATCAGCTCCTTGCGCTTCCCTTCCGTCCCGTACACCATGATCTCCGTACTGCTGCCATAGCTCTCCGCTTCCGTGATCAGCATATCCTTCACACCCAGACCGATTGCAAGCAAAGACACAATGGAAATCACACCGATCACAACCCCCAGAACCGTAAGGATCGTCCGGATACCGCGTTTCCTCATATTCGTCATGCACATATGCCAGATCCAAGTCATAGCTATATCTCCTCTAACATCTTCCGCTTCCTTATCGCTCTCCTGCGAAGCAGCACGATCACGATCACCAGCACCGCCACACCTGCCACGATCCATGCGGCCCTCTTCACGATCTCCGTCGCATCCGGACTGTCCTTTACCTTCTCCAGATTCTCATAGATCGGCTTGGCAACCGTAACCGCGAACTCCCATTCCTCCGTATTCGTATTGCCTGCCTTATCCTCATAGGTAACGATCAGCTTGTTCTTATCGCCCACATTATGCGATACCATATCTGCCTTGGTCAGGATATCCACTGTGCCGCTCTTGCCAGACGCGATATTGCCTACATAGCTGTCCTGCTCCATGACATTATCTCCCTCAACCTTGACCTTCACATTATACAGAGTGCCGGCACCCAGATTGTTCACCATCGCGCTGATCTCCACCGTATCACCAAGCTGCAGATCGTAATCCGCCAGATAGACATCCGAGATCAGGATCCGCTGCGCAAGACGGATCGGCAGATAGATCGCATCCGTTACTTCAAACGAATTGCCGCTCGGATCCTCGTACTCCGTCTTAATCGACACCTTATAAGACTTCTCCTCCAAACCGTCAACCGCGATCATCGGAAATGCAAGCTCTGCCTCGCTGCCGGCATCAATCTTATCAAGATAGGCGGTTCCCGCACCCTCAGCAGGAAGGAACTCCCCATTCTCCGTGATCACCGTTACCTTCAGATTCCGCACACTGGTCCGCACCGCTTTATTCCCAAGCATGATCTTCAGTGTAAATGGTCTGCCGGCGGTCACACTGCCCTCCGCAACCGCATAATCCGTCAGCATCACACGGGGCGTAGCGGCATAGACAGCCTCCATCCGTTTTGCGCACATCATACCTATCACAATGAATGCCAGCCATAGACTTAAGATCCATTTCCATTTCATTCGATTCCTTATCACTTAAATCACTCCTTATTCTATGATTGATCGTATATTCCCTACTCCGCTCCCATCCGCAGATCCTCCGACAGCTCGTTACTCATTTGCCGGAGCGGAACATAGATCGATCCGCACATGATCAGCAGCGTCAGTATCACACAGAAGACCGACATTCCCACCGGATAATAATACCGGATCTGCCAGACTACCCGCAGAACGAAGAAGACCGCATAGCTCAATCCTCCTCCGATCACCATGCCGGCCACATCCGCGATCACAACCTGGATCAAGCCCTCCAGCATGACCATTTTCATCAAATGCCGTTTCGACACGCCGATCACCCGAAGCTGCGCCAGCTCCCCGCGTCTTAAGTACAGATTACTTGCTGTGGTATTGATCATATTCAGCGCAAACATGAGTATCAGAAATGCAGCCGCTGTCACTCCCGCTATTAGATACTTCATATGATCCCGCGCTGCCCATGCTGTCTCAAAATAGGAATCAGATAAGAAGCGGACCGAGCCGGAGATCGAGTGCTGCCAGCCGTCCACATCAAGGACGCTCTCCTTCGCACTCTCGTAATATAATATGTAATATAACTCTGACACATCCGGAAACAGTCGGTCGGTGTGATACATGAATCCCGTCGGCTGTGACACATCTACCCCGGTCAGATCGCAGTAAGTCTCTATCGGCATGATCACCCGGAGCGTCGGACCCTCAAACCCGTACCTTAGGTTCTCATCCTCTGACACGATTCCTTCGATCACATAGGTCCGGTAACAATCATCGCTCTCCATCTGCTCCCTGACCTGGGCGATCAATGCATGTTCTCTTTGACGATACGCATCCTCCACTTCCATAAAATAAGCATTCTTCGGCGTCAGATCCGGAAACCACCCCTGAATATCATATTCCTCCAAATGATGTTGTTCATTATAATCCGATCCAAGTGCCGCAATCTCCGACAGCGCAGCATACCGCTCCCGATACAGCTCCTCTAACGGTTCATCCAGGCGGCGGTGCAGCTCCGCAATATCCATCAGACGAATCGTGTCCCCCACCTGATAATCCAGATACTCCATGAAGAAATGATCATATTGATCGTTCTCCCGGTGAGAATATGGATTCTCCTTATAGGCCTCTGTCCGGTTCACCAGAATGATCCCCTGCGGACTTACATCCAGAGTTCCCGCTGTCAGTACCGGCTGACATCTCCTTATATCCTCCGTATCATATCCAAAGCAGCTCACACTCCTTAGATAATTCAGATTCAGAGATGAATTACCATCACGCACTTGGCTTAAAAGCTCCGCCTCATCCCTGCCGGAATCCGTCGCCAGATATTCCTCGGTATAATGAGCATTTCTTGCCTCATCTTCCGGAAGACAGGTGCTTGCCGCATACATCCGCTTCGCCACAGCAATCGCCGGATCATTCGCAAGCCTTTCCAGATTCTCCGCCGACGGCAGACTGCTCTCCACCGTCGCAGCCGTCTCATTATCATCCAGCACATTGCAGGTATAGATCTGATAATACCTTGCTTCTTCCAATGCCCGGAAAGCCCCGGTATACATCGAGTGAATCCATGCTCCGATACCGATCAGTGCTGCAACACTAAGGATCATCGCGCCGATCGTACGCACAAACCGAAGCGGATTGCGCACCACATTTTGAAAGGCATATACACCATCCACACCGAAGATACGATTCAATATTCGAAGAAAATGCTTATTCCCCGGTTTCGGAGCCTCTCTCCTATTCCGGAGCTTATACTCTCCCCGAATCGCCGCCACAGGACTCATCTTCATTACCAGCCTGACATTCTCATCCATGATGAAATACAGGTCAAAGAGGAACATGATATAGATTACAAGCATTGGCAGGAGATGAAAGCTTGTCTCTACCCTCTCTATCAGAATTCCGCCAAATACATAGGCAAACAGCCGGCTGCATAAGACCCCGAGCCCGGTTCCAAGTCCTACACCGATCGTCTCCTCCAGAAACCCCTGCATATAGACGATCATTTTAAGTTGTCTCTTGGAGCTTCCGATACAGCGCAGATTCCCGTAATCCCGGATCTGCTCAAGCATGGACAAATGAATTCCATTTCGCACAATCCCAACTCCGATGATAGAGAAAATGTATGCCACCAACAGCGTTAACAGGATCACAACCGCGGTCAGGCTCCCGTTCTCTCCCTGCATATAAAGCTCTGCAAGCGCTTCATGATACTCGCCGTCCACGCCATAGGTCTGCTGCATATAGTGAAGCATTGCACGGAGCCGGTAAGGATTCACGATATTGATATATAGCGCATTCGGATACAGCGCCTCCTCCTGCTCATTTCCGTTTACGGAATGATACGGAACATACACACCCCTATTACGACGATCCGAATAATACGGTCCCAGATATGCGCTCTTTACCTTCGGGTCATCTATGATCCGGGCAATCGTGTCCTCATCCTCCGTAAATAACACGATCTCATAATCCTGTTCCTCACGAAGCTCCGCCCTGCGCTGTATGAGAAGACAATATGCAAGATTCAAGCCGCCATAAAGAACCGCCGCTGTCAGCACGACCCCGAGGATCGTCACGATTGTTCTTCGCATATTCTGTTGTAGATAGCGGATCGCCAATGTATAGTAATGCTCCATAATATCTTTATTCCGCTCCTAATTTCAGATCATCTGCCAGATCATTCGTCATCCTGCGAAGCGGGAAGTATATCGCCCCGCATACCACAAGCACCGACAGCACAATACATACCGCCGCTATGAAAAATGGAAAATAATACTTCGTCTGATACAGAATCCTTAAGATAAAGAACACGCCATAGCTTAATGCCCCGCCGATCAGAATTCCTATCACATCCGCAATCAGGACCTCGATGACACCTTCTAACAATACCATCCGCATCAGGTGCTTCTTCGACACTCCGATCACACGGAGCTGCGCCAGCTCACTCCGCCTTAGATACAGATTGCTCGCTGTGGTATTCAACATATTCAGGCCGAACATCAGCAGGATAAATCCAACTACTGCAACTCCGCCAAGCAGCCACTTCAAAATAACCGACATCTCAGATACCACTCCAATATAAGTTCCGGATGTCGAGGTGTAGGTATCCATGATGGAGAAGATCTGCGATCCCCCATCCCCCATATCAAAGCTGACATATAAGGAATCATCGAACTCTATCATAGACAAAGCATTCCAGATCTGATTCATATTCGGCATCAGCCGGTCAGTATGATACATCATTCCGGTTGGCTGTGACTCATCGGTCCCGGTAAATGTGTAATAATACTCAAGCGGCATGATGATACGTAATGCGGAACCACCAATTTGCGTATCAACCTCTGTATTCACATCGCGTGATACAATCCCCTCAATCGTATACGTCCGGTAATACCCATTGTCCTTCAGCTGTCGCTCACAGTCTGCAATCAATTCCGTCTCCTTCTCCTTATATTCGTCATCTATCATATGAGCCTTTGCAAGCTGCGGCGTCTCAGCATTCCCGTAATCTCCCTCGAATTCCGACAGGGAATGCTCCTCATTATAATTCTGATCCTGCGACAGCTCGGTTAATAATTCATATTTCTCCATCCGAAGTTCGTTCAAGGGCTCATCTAACAGCTTGTGAAGTTCTCCCACATCCGCCAGCTCGATCGTATCTCCCACCTGATAATCCGTATATTCTACACCATAATCATCGAATTCATCCCCCGCAGTATGCGAATACGGATTCTCATCATAGGTCCATGCCCAATTCACCAGAATAATTCCCTGTGGACTCACATCCAAGGTTCCGTCGGTCAGTACCGGCTGATAACGTGCCAGATCTTCAGCACTATATCCATAGCATAATACATTCCGGAACATATCCGGTCTGTACGGTGCCTCTCCGGACTTCATACGATCCCATATCCCCTTCATCCGCTTGCCCAGATCAGAGGCAAGATAATCCTCCGAATAATGCTCCACCAACGGCTCCGGCGACGGCAGATAGGTCTCTGCCACATACATCCGCTTTGCCTCCGTAATGTCATTAAGCTCTGATAATGCAGTCAGATTCTCAACCGGCGGCAGACTGCTCTCCACCTGTTCTATCGTCTCGTCGCGTCCGTATTCATTATAGACATAGATCTGATAATAACCGGCATCCTCAAATTGCTGCTGCACCCGTGCGATCATAGAATGAACTGCTGCACCCACACCCATGAATGCCGCAATCCCGAAGATCATCGCTCCGATCGTCCGGTAGAACCGTCCCGGATGTCTCATGATATTCTTGAACGCATAATCTCCATCCAGCCCGAAGATCTTCAATGATAACCGGCGGAACAGGTTCTTATCTCTCATCTTGATCTTCGGCAGCTTATAACGGTACTCACCGCGGATCGCAGACACCGGACTCATCCTTGTCACCATTTTCACATTCTCATCCATGATAAAATACAAGTCGAACAGGAACTCCAGGATCACCACCAGAAGTGGCAGAACATGAAAGCCTGCAGGAAGATCCGATAATCCCCCGCCGCCGATGATTCCTTCCTGTTTCAGTATCAGGCGGATTACCTGAGACAGCATAGTTCCCAAAACTGTACCAAAGATAATGCCGATCATCTCTATATACAACCCCTGCAGGAATACGATCCGCTTCAGCTGCTGCCTGGA
>JAFUAW010000073.1 GCA_017460485.1 Lachnospiraceae bacterium
ATTTCGTTGCTATCTATATTTGATTGTCTTATAATATAGGCATGAATTTCTTTCAAATTATAACGGGTAATATCATAAAGTGGTGGCATGTGCATATCACGCCGATCCTGCATATTAACAATAATAAAAAGGGAGATGGACGATTCCAGGGCGGGGATGGCCGATGGGATCAAGAGGATTCGGTACAAGGCAGTGCACAGATCGGTTATGGTCAGGGATCAGGTGATAGCACACAGGAAGCCGCAGTATCCGCTTCGAATTCCGGAGAATCCGCATCAAACGGTGCTTCTACAGATGCGATGGAGATCCTGAACCGGATCAATCGCGAGAAGGATGAGGTACGTCTTCGTGAGATTGAAGCAGCTGAGAAGAAGCGGGAGGAAGAAGCGCGGATCGCATCCATCATGAATTCGAACAAAGTGGATGTGAATGCTTTTATTGAAGAAGGCCGAAGCAAGTCCGGCAGTATGGATACATCGTCGGGTTCAGTGTCTTCATCGGACGCAGCTGCTTCTGCCAGTGATGAGGAGATGCGCCGTGCGCAGGAGATTTTAGATCGTCTGAACCGGGAGGCGGCAGAGGATGAGGCTAAGAAGGCGGCAGAGATTGAGGCAGCGAAGGCAGAGGCGAGAGCCAGAGAAGCAGCCGCAAAAGAGGCAGAGAATGAAGCTGGAACATCAGGTGCTTCTTCCGCTGGGGATGAGGAGATGCGACGTGCACAGGAGATCATTGATCGTCTGAATCGGGAAGCTGCAGAGGACGAAGCCAAAAAGCAGGCAGAGATTGAAGCTGCAAGAGAACGAGCAAGAGAAGCCGGATTATAAATACATGAAAAGTGTCAGCAAATGAAAGGGTTTGTGGGCACTTTTCATTTTTTGTAAAATTATTAGCACTCACTCTTGACGAGTGCTAATAATTGTGATATAGTACATATCAGAAACAGGATATTATGATTCGGATCAACAGAATAATAGCATGCGGAACTGTTGGAACGGGCTTATACCTGCAGATGATAATATTGATGTTTACTAATAAAGAGTTTAGGAGGTAACGATTATGTTAGTACCAAGTTTTTTTAAGGATGATTATTTTGATGATTTCTTCAACGGCGGATTACGCGAGAATGTGAAACCGCTTATGAGAACGGATATCCGTGAGATCGGCGAAGACTATCTGCTGGAGATTGAGATGCCGGGGTTTTCTAAGGATGAGATTCATGCGGAATTAGAAAAGGGGTATCTGACCATCAGCGGTGTACATGTTGCCAAGATTGACGAGGATGAGCGTCAGGGCAAGTATATCCGCAGAGAACGGAATCTGGGCAAGTGCTCCAGAACTTTCTATATCGGCGAGAACTTAAAGCAGGAGGATGTGAAGGCCAAGTACGAAAATGGTATCCTGACCGTTGCATTTCCGAAGAATAAGAAGCCGGAAGTGGAAGAGAAGAGAACCATTGCCATTGATTAAACAAAGACCTTTCCAGACAGACGACCGGGGATTATATCCCGGTTGTTTGTCTTTAAAATCCGCGATTCGACCGATATCGGAGAGATTGTTCTTTAAAATACTGTATTCTGACAGAAATTAGAAAGATTGTACTTGAAAAATCACATTTTTGAAATAATTCCAACACAGTTTTTTCACAAAATCCGGATATTCTGAAATCACAAAATGAAAATGATGGATTCGACCGGAAGTGATGTATCATATGGTTGGATTCAGGATATTATAGGATAGAAAGAAGGAATGAATTATGAGTAGTTTTTGGAAAAGAGTCGGAGTGTTTGCAACCTGTGGACTGGTATTCGGCGGCATGTCGGGCGGAGCATTTTACGGAACCAAGCTCGGCGCGCAGTATCTGTCATATAAGCTGGATGATCGATCCAATACAGAGATCGTATCATCTTCAGATCCGGGAGAAATAACAGACAAAGGTAATTCAGAAGATAAGACTTCCGATGCGGAGACAACAATCGGTGGTCAGAATATATACAATATATCTACCAGTCAGATTGATGAGTTATATGATGTGGCCGACCTTGCAGAGGCTGTAACGCCATCGATCGTGTCCATTACCAGTACGGTTCTGTATCAGAACCCATATGCTTATTTCTATGGCGGCTCTTCTACGTATCCTGTTACCGGTGCAGGTTCCGGTATTATCATCGGAGAGGATGATGATCGTCTTCTAATCGTCACGAATAATCACGTTGTGGAAGATTGTGAATCGCTGACGATTGGTTTCTGTGATGATTCGGATGTGGATGCACAGCTGGTAGGAACCAATCCGGGTAATGATCTGGCAGTTGTATCTGTGAAGAAATCGGATATGGATCAGAGTACACTGGATGCTATTAAGATTGCTAATCTGGGAGATTCCGACAGTATCCGGGTCGGAGAACCGGCAATGGCGATCGGTAATGCATTAGGCTATGGACAGTCCGTAACTGTAGGATATATCAGTGCCTTGGATCGTGAAGTCACGGTAAGTAACGGTACCATTTCCATGATCCAGACAGATGCGGCTATTAATGAAGGTAACAGCGGCGGTGCTTTATTTAACCTGAAGGGCGAAGTGATCGGTATCAATTCCGCAAAAGCAACGAATTATAATAATAACGTAGAGGGAATGGGATATGCAATCCCGATTACCGATGCGCTTCCAATTGTACAGAGCATCATTGAAGGCAAGCAGCAGAATCAGAGTATTGCGTCCGGCAGTGCGTATATGGGTATTCAGGGCAAGGATCTGTCCGCATATGATATCAGTTCCTTTAATATGCCGGAAGGCGTTTATATTATCGCTGTTATGGAGAACGGTCCAGCTTATGAAGCCGGTATTCAGTCCGGTGATATCATTACGGCACTAGATGGCAAGAAAATGACCTCAATGATGGAGATTAAGGAACAGATTTCCGGAATGCAGCCGGGAGATACTGTTCAGGTAACGGTGGCGCGCAGAGATCAGCGTGGTAATTATATATCACAGGAGATTGAAGTCGTGCTGGATGCTTATGAAGAATAAGATTATATCTGGAATTGCATAATTATGAAATACCCGCATATAGTTCCAATAAACGGACGATATGTGGGTGTTTTTTTATGAATGAGGCCAAGCTGGATGCCGAACTTCAGATGGCATTATCATTGAATGAGGCGGAACGGAGGAGAAGTCTGGATCTGGATGTCGGTTATGATGCGGCGGACAGACGCTGGGAATTGATTATCAAGTATTCCGGCGATCTTCAAGCAATCGCAGAGTCGCTGGATATGGAGATTACTCCTCTTCTAGCCGAATATGCCATAGTGAATCTGCCAGAGAGCAGAATCGGCAGATTATCGGAGTATTCGCAAATTGAATATATTGAGAAGCCTAAGGCTTTGCTTTTATCCCAAATGGAAGGAATCGCTTCTTCCTGTATCAGCCCGGTCCGATTACCGCCGCTTTCTTTGGATGGATCTGGTGTTCTGATCGCTGTGATTGATTCCGGGATCGACTATACGCATCCGGATTTTCGTAATTCAGACGGGACTACCCGGATTCGGGCAATATGGGATCAATCAGCTTCAGATGGCGAACCGCCGGAAGGATATCGTTCAGGTGCCCTATATACGGAAGAGGATATTGACAGGGCACTTTCATTGCCGGATGCGGGAATGCGGTTATCTGTTGTTCCGGTAACAGATCTCTCCGGACATGGAACACATGTGGCAAGCATCGCGGCCGGTAACGGAAGGGCTTCTATGGGATGGTATGTAGGAGTTGCTCCGGAAGCGTATCTTTTAATAGTTAAATTAGGTCCGGCTTCTGCTCGGGGATTTCCGAGAACCTCGGAGCTGATGCAGGCTGTGGACTGGTGCATCCGATATGCGGTCGATCGGAATCTGCCGCTGGCAGTCAATATCAGTTATGGGAATAATTATGGGGATCATGCGGGTACCAGCCTCCTGGAACAATATATTAACCGGGTTGCGAATCTTGGACGGACCAGTATCTGTATCGGTGCCGGCAATGAAGGCAATACAGCAAGGCATTATGCAGGCAGGATCATTGGTAATGAGCAGGAGACAGTGGAATTCAGTGTAGGTCCTTTTGAAACCGGACTGAATATTCAGATTTGGAAGGAATATGCGGATCAATTTCAGATCGTAGTACAATCTCCATCCGGCGAGATTGTCAGTCTTCCCGATGAATTATTAACAAGGATCGGAAGAATGACGGATGTAAAGATCCTTTATGCCATGCCGACTCCGTATGACACCAGACAGGAGATCTTCATTTCCATGATCCCATCATTGGATTATATTGAAGAAGGTATCTGGAAACTGTATCTGGTGCCGATTCAGATTCGGTCGGGATATTATAATATGTGGCTGCCGGTGTCCGGTTCCACCAGTGCCCGTACCGCATTTTTTCAACCGACTGCGGATCTTACGTTGACGATTCCTTCTACGGCATATCGTGCGATTACGGTTGGCGCATATGATTCCAGAACCAACAGCTATGCTGCTTTTTCTGGAAGAGGATATGCGGGATTCCAGGATTTGAGCGGAAGCTTTGATTATTCGGGACCAATGGGGATCTATTCACAGAAGCCTGATCTTGTGGCACCGGGGGTAGAAATCATTGCCGCTTCGCCGGGGGGAGGTTATACCGCAAGAAGCGGTACATCCATGGCAACTCCGTTTGTTACGGGAGCAGCAGCGCTTCTCATGCAATGGGGAATTTTGCGAAGGAATGATCAATATCTGTATGGTGAGAAGTTGAAAGCATCTTTGATCCGGGGAACCAGAAAGCTTCCCGGATTTCAGGTCTATCCGAATGCTCTTGTGGGGTGGGGAGCGTTATGTGTGTGGGACAGTATTTTTTAGGGATTCCGATTATACTTGTAGTTTCTGTCGAGTTTTGTAGTACGAATGGGAGTATACTTTTGGGTGAATTTGAATAATTATTATATGTATCGACCTGAACGGTTCAGCCGGATGATTCCAGATCCAAAGGAATGAATGATCCGATATCTGCATGTATATATGGTATAGTGCAAGGAAAGTTACCGCTGCGATGGTGCAAGCGACACTTTGATGAGAAAACCCATCGAACGAAGTGAGATGGTGTAATCTTAATTATTGATAATAAAAGGCAACCTTCAGGAAAGGGCGTAAGAAGGAAGGAGCAAAAGTTATGACAGAGAAATTATTAAGTAACAATCAGGCGGTTGTGGCAGGGGAGATTGTCTCCGGTTTCACTTTCAGTCATGAGGTTTTCGGAGAGGGGTTCTATATGGTGGATGTGTTGGTAAGTCGTTTATCAGATACATATGATACGATTCCGTTAATGGTATCTGACCGCCTTGTGGATGTTGAGGAAGATTGTGTCGGCAGAAGAGTAGAAGCCAAGGGTCAGTTCAGATCTTATAATAAGCACGAAGAGACAAGAAATCGTTTGATTCTGTCTTTGTTCGTAAGAGAGATTAATTTTATAGATGAGGACGAATACATTGCCAAACCAAATTACATATATCTGGACGGTTATATTTGTAAACCACCTGTCTATCGAATGACACCTCTTGGACGGGAGATTGCTGATGTTCTCCTTGCTGTAAATCGTGCATATGGCAAATCTGATTATATTCCGTGTATCTGCTGGGGACGGAATGCTCGATTTGCCGGCAAGCTGTCAGTAGGATCCCATGTGGCGATCTGGGGTAGAATTCAAAGCAGGGAATACCAGAAGAAGATTGGAAATGATCAAGTTATTTCCAAGACGGCTTATGAAGTCTCTGTTAGTAAAATGGAGTGTTTGGAGGATGATACTATCAGTCAGGCAGCAAGTACTTATATGCAGGAGGAATAAAAAACAGTAGATTTAAAAAAGTTCCTGTGGTATCATGGTGCAAGTAATATCGTATCAGATATTCGGCATGGAGGAAGAAAATGAGTGAAATACATGTGATATGCGGTGCTGGAGCCGGTAAAACATCAGATGCAGTTGGTGCCGCAGTTCGGGCAGCCAGTGCTGGTAAAGAAGTGATATTTGTACAGTTCCTGAAAGGAAGCGACACTGAGAATTATGGTGCTCTTACTCAGATTGATCCGCAGATTAAACTGTTGAGTTTTGAGAAAACAGGAAAACGCTATGAAGATCTGACAGAGGTAGAACAAGAGGAGCAAAAGTCTAACATCATGAATGGCTTTCATTATGCAAGAAAAGTCATTCAGACCAATGAATGTGATCTCTTGATTTTGGACGAAAGTCTGGGATTGGTGGACAGTGGAGTGATAGAAGCTCAGGAGATTATAGAATTATTGGAGCTTTCTCAGAATCATGATATGGAGATTCTGTTGACCGGCCGGAATCTGCCGGATGAATTATATAGTATGGTAGATACAATAACAACTATTGAAAAGTTGAAATAAGTGGATTGCAGTCCGGAGTCGGATGATACTGATTCTTATGTTTTTAGCAGAATCTGTTGACAAGCAGTACATAGAGTGCTAACATACATATAGCCGTATAGAGAATACGGCATTATTATGATAATTGTATATTGCTTAGGTAGAGGCGCATGAATCATTAGTAGGTCTGAGGATATGATAAGGCATAGATGAAACAGACGGAAAGGGAGGATTGCCGAAGGACAGACAAACCTTAGATATCTGATCCTGGGTATGCAGTGAAGAACTGTATAACTGTCATCGCAAGATGGAGAGCTACATAGAAGAATAGAATGGATTAAGAATGGGCATCTAAAAGTTTTTGTAGTAAAGAAGTACTTGAATCAGGAATAATTGATTCAGGGGTGTATCTGCAAGGGTATGATTAGGTACAAGCTTTTACAGATGGAGCCGGTGATTTCATTTTAATCCTGGATTAGCCGGGAGAATGAAAAAGAATTCAAGATTCAGATGATATTACTCTAGGTCGGCTCTTGGTCGACCTATTTTTATTGCGTGTTATCTCTACTATGTTTTGGTGGTATACACAGAAAGAAAAAATGCTGCATAGAATAGTATGATAACTACAAATAAGAGAAATAGAAGGAGGAATTAATTATGGCTATTTTTGAAGGAGCAGGTGTTGCATTGGTAACTCCATTTCATGAAGACGGGAGTGTGGATTATGAGAAACTGAAGGAATTGGTGGAGTTCCAGATCGCCGGCGGTACAGATGCCATTATTATATGTGGAACGACCGGAGAGTCTTCTACCTTAAGCCATGAAGAACATCTTGAGGTCATTGAAAAATGTATTGAATATGTGAATCACCGAATTCCAGTCATTGCAGGAACCGGATCGAACTGTACGGAAACTGCGATTTATCTGTCGACAGAGGCGGAAAAATATGGTGCGGACGGACTTCTGATTGTGACACCATATTATAATAAAGCAACACAGAACGGACTGATCAGGCACTATACGGATGTTGCCAATTCTGTTAAACTACCGATTATCATGTATAATGTTGCGAGCCGTACTGGATGTAACATTCAGCCGGAAACTGCTGCATATTTGATCAAGAATGTGGAGAATATCGTTGGAATCAAGGAAGCTAGTGGTAACATTTCGCAGGTTGCAAAGCTGATGAGTCTTGTAAACGGAGAAGCCGATCTGTATTCCGGTAATGATGATCAGATTGTTCCGATTCTATCCTTAGGCGGAAAGGGCGTTATTTCCGTAACTTCGAATATCATTCCAAATGATACACATATGGTCGTACGGAAATTCTTAGACGGTGATATCAAAGGGTCTCTGGATTTGCAATTAAAGGCAATTGAGTTGTGCAATGCACTGTTTTGTGAGGTGAATCCGATTCCGGTTAAGAAGGCTGTAGAGTTATTGGGATTATGTGGGGGAACTCTTCGAATGCCATTAACGGAAATGGAGCCTCAGAATGTTGAACGTCTGAAGAAGGCTATGATCGATTATGGTGTCCTAAAGGCTTGATATTGTTTGAATTATCCGGTAGATTGGATGATACAAGACAATAGGGAAAGAACATGATAAGTGATTCCGTTTGCAGGATAGATTATAGATGATATGATGTTGATAATCAGTTCAAGGAGGAATATAGATGACAAGAGTGATTATGCACGGCTGCAATGGTAAAATGGGTCAGGCAATTACCAGGATCATTGCAGAGGATGAACAGATGGAGATTGTTGCGGGAATTGATGTATTTGAGGGGATTCAGAATCCATATCCGGTTTTTTCTACTATTGGAGCTTGTGATATAGATGCAGATGTAATCATTGATTTTTCAACTGCGTCTGCAGTAGATAATCTGCTTACTTACGCAGTAGAACGGCAGATTCCCGTGGTTTTGTGTACTACGGGACTAACTGAAGTACAGATTGCCCGAATCGAAGAGGATGCTGAGAAGGTAGCAATTTTAAAGTCTGCAAATATGTCTCTGGGCATCAATACAATTATGAGTCTTCTTCAGGCAGCAGCGAAGGTGTTTGCTCCTGCCGGATATGATATGGAGATCGTAGAGAAGCATCATAACTTAAAAATAGATGCACCATCCGGTACGGCACTGGCTCTTGCGGATTCCATGAATGATGTTCTTGGAAATCAATATGAATATGTATATGACCGCAGCCAGAGAAGGCAGCGCAGGGATGAAAAAGAGATTGGAATATCTGCTGTACGAGGTGGAACCATCGTAGGTGAGCATGAAGTGATCTTTGCGGGAACTGATGAGGTCATCGAGATCAAACATACCGCATACAGCAAGGCTGTTTTTGCCAAAGGTGCGGTAGAAGCAGCCAAATTTTTGAAGGGAAAAGAGCCGGGTCATTATCAGATGAGTGATGTTATCGCTGCCAAAAATTAAGATATGAAGATGAAAGGCACACGTTTCTATAGGGAGTCCTATGGGGAGGTGTGTCTTATGGTTTTACTAATATAAAGAGACTTATTGCAAGTGGAAAGGATGAAGCAAGAATGAAGGATGGATATATCAAAGTTGCAGCAGGGACACCTGCAATCCGGGTAGCGGATTGTGAATTTAACCGTGAGCAGATTGCGGCTATGATCGCACAGGCATATAAGCAGGGAGCCAGACTTCTTGTGCTTCCGGAGTTATGTATCACTGGCTATACCTGTGGAGATTTGTTTTTACAGGATGTACTTTTAAATGGAGCGATGGATGCTTTGCTTTGGCTGGTAGAGGTAACGAAGGAGATTCCAATCTGCACAGTTGTGGGAATGCCTATCGTGATTGACTGCAAATTATATAATGTTGGTGTGTTCTTTGGACAAGGCGTGATCTATGGCATGGTTCCTAAGACCTATATACCGAATTATTCCGAGTTCTACGAAGCACGTCATTTTTCAAGAGGACCGGAGACGGTACGGATTATTCGGATCGGAAATCAGGAGGTTCCGTTTGGAACGAATATCGTATTCGGTGTCAGTGAGATGCCGGAGCTGATGATCGCCTGTGAGTTGTGTGAGGATCTTTGGGCACCGATGCCGCCGTCAACGAGGCACGCATTATCCGGAGCGACTGTGATCTGTAATCTGTCTGCCAGTGATGAATTGGCTGCAAAGGAACGTTATCGCAGAGAACTGATTAGCAACCAGTCAGCCAGATTGTTGTCTGCTTATATCTATGCAGATGCCGGTGAGGGAGAATCGACCACGGATCTGGTATTCTCCGGTCATAACATGATCTATGAAAATGGTATCCTTCTGGCAGAGAGCAAGCGGTTTGAGAGTGGATTGATCGTAAGTGAGATCGATGTGAAGAAGCTGACGGCAGAACGGCAGAGGAAGAATACCTTTGAGATAATTCCTGCCGAGGATTATTTTGTAGTAGAATTCTCACTTCCGATGGAAGAGACAGTTCTGACAAGGGAAGTATCCAAGACACCGTTCATTCCCCAGGATGATCTTACAAGAAATGAACGTTGTGAAGAGATTTTCATGTTACAGGCATTAGGACTTAAGAAGCGTCTGCTTCATACAGGCTGTCAGCATGCATTTGTCGGATTATCCGGCGGGTTGGATTCCACGCTGGCATTACTGGTTACCGTTAAGGCGTATGACCTGATCGGACTTGAAAGATTAAATATCCACGGTATTACCATGCCGGGATACGGAACGACGGATCGAACCTATCAAAATGCCTTGAATATGGCTAAGACACTTGGAATATCTTTGCAGGAGATCAGTATTGTCAAGGCGGTCGATCAGCATTTTGCAGATATTGGACATGATAAGAAGGTTCATGATGTTACCTATGAGAATGCACAGGCAAGAGAGCGGACCCAGATCCTGATGGATCTTGCCAATCAGACAAATGGTCTGGTGGTTGGGACCGGGGATCTGTCAGAGCTGGCATTGGGATGGGCGACCTATAACGGCGACCATATGTCCATGTATGGGGTCAATGCTTCCATTCCGAAGACACTCGTCCGTCATCTGGTGCGGTATGTGGCGGATACCTCAGAGGATGCAGGACTGAAAAAGACCTTATATGATGTTCTGGATACTCCGGTCAGTCCGGAGCTGCTTCCGCCGGAAAACGGGGAGATATCCCAGAAGACCGAGGATCTGGTCGGGCCATACGAGCTGCATGATTTCTTCTTGTATTATGTTATGCGGTTCGGATATGCGCCATCGAAGGTATACCGGCTCGCCTGCTATGCATTTGGTACGGATTATGATAAGGATACGATCCTTACCTGGCTGAAGAAATTCTACTATCGTTTCTTCAGTCAGCAGTTCAAACGATCCTGTGTACCGGATGGACCGAAGGTCGGGTCCGTTGCCTTATCTCCACGAGGAGATCTGCGTATGCCGAGTGACGCATGCGTGAATCTGTGGATTAAGGAGTTAGAGATGATCGTATAATAAAAATATATAGCATGATAAGAAAATGATGAACAATTTCCGGTAAATGGGGGTTGTTCATCATTTCTTAGTCAGAGCGAAAGAGAATCTTAAGATTTTTGTGAGAAATATACTATATCTAGTGGAAAAATACTGTGATATACTACCACATAGAGTGTGCGGATCTTTTATCCGGATCTGCAGCTGCAGAGAATGGAAGAAGAATAAGGAGGAGAGGATTCTTGGAAGATAAAAAGGTCGTTGTTGATGTGAAGAATCTGTATAAGATCTACAAGGTCGGAGACAGTAAGGTTCGGGCACTCAACGGCGTCACATTTCAGGTATATGAAGGTGAATTTTGTGCCATTGTCGGTACTTCCGGTTCCGGAAAGTCTACATTGCTGAATATGCTTGCCGGCCTTGAGCATCCAACGAAAGGTTCAATATCCATCCGGGGAAAGCATATAGAATCCATGACGGAAAATCAGCTGGTTACATTCCGGCGGGAACATGTTGGATTTATATTTCAGTCCTTTAATCTGATGGGGACGATGACTACTCTTGAAAATGTGGCATTACCACTCACATTTCGGGGGATGTCCAGAAAGGAACGGATACGCAGAGCAGAACGGATGGTGAAGCTGGTTGGTCTGGAGAAGCATAAAAAGCATAAGCCGAACCAGATGTCCGGTGGTCAGCAGCAAAGAGTAGGTATGGCAAGGGCATTGGTACTGGATCCGGATATTGTCTTTGCGGATGAGCCGACCGGTAATCTGGATTCCGTCACATCAGCGGATATGATGAATCTGATGAGGAATGTGGTGAATAAGCATCACAAGACACTGGTCATGGTTACGCATGATAATCATCTGGCTTCTTATGCGGATCGGATCATACATATCAGTGATGGTAAGATCATAGAGATCGAGGATAACTCTGACAGATGGAAGGCAGATACGATTGCAACGGCGAAGAGCGTTCAGGAGATAGAGGAAGAAAGGATTAAGGAGGTATAGGAATAAAAATGAGACGACAGATTGGTAAATTAGGAGCAAGCTTAGGTGTTCTGGCTATTGCATCGGCTGTAACATTTGGTGCGATTACATATGGCACACCGGTTCCAACGACCGGTTATGTATACGGACAGGCAATTGACGGAGAAGGAACTGACAGTACAGATGATAATAATTCTTCGTCTGCGGAGAACAGCACAGCTTCTACAGAGAGCAGCACAGCTTCCACGGAGGATGTGTTAAGTGAATATGCTGCAGGCAAAGATACCGATGTAGTTCTGTCAGCGGTGAATGCGCCGGAAGCCAAATACAGCACAGGAACAACAGTTGGTTTTACTGCTATGGTAAAAGGAAATGGCGCGTATCTTTTGAGTATTGCCCCGGTAGTAGCTGCTGATTTTCCATTTGAAACGAATGATGCTGCATATAAGATCATAACTCCAAATGAAAATGAACGATTGAATTCTCTTAATGCAAGTTATAATTTCACCGTTCGTTCGGATGTCGCAACCGGTTATCATTCTGTCCAATTTCTGATTGAATATAATAAGGATGGCGTGAATTATAGTCTTCTTAAGACTATTAATGTGAAGTTGGAAGGTGCTCCGGAACCAACAGAGGCTACGACAGAAGCAGTAACTGAAGCAACCGGACCGGTATCTACCCCGAGAGTGATTGTTACCGGTTATGAGACTTCACCGTCCAGAGTAAATGCCGGTGATAATTTTACTTTAACTGTTCATTTGCAGAACACCTCAAATAGGACTGCTGTGTCCAATATGAAGGTTAGTCTGGCAGCTGCAGAGGGTGAGTTCCTTCCTACATCTGGGTCCAGTACATTGTTTATTTCTAAGCTTGGAACCGGAGAGGTAACGGATCTTGTATTGGAAATGAATGCCTTGGCGAGTCTGGAGCCGAAGCCGTATGTTCTGAACGTATCTTGTGATTATGAAGATAATTCTGCCAATCCGTTCCAGTCGGTTGAGAGTATCTCTATTCCGGTATATCAGGAATCCCGGATCAAGATTACGGAAGTTTCCGTATCTCCTGAGACGATTTCTGTATATAATCAGGGCAGCGTCAGCTTCAGTATCAACAATCTCGGAAAGAGTACAATATCCAATGTTCAGGCAAGACTGGAAGGAGATTCCATTGAATGTGAAGATGCGTTTGTCGGTAATATTGCGGCAGGAGCATCCGGTTATGCGGATGTAACGGTTACTGCTGTGAATCCGACAATGGATGACGGCAGAGTAAAGATTGTGCTGACATACGAGAATTCTGCCGGAGAGGAAGAGACCTATGAAGGCGAAGCGACCGTATTCGTTATGGATGAGCCGGTAATTGGTCCGGGGAATGAGATGTTTCCGGATGACATGCCGCAGCCGGAGGTACAGTCTCCGTTTAAGAAGATCCTGATCATTCTGATTATTGCACTGGTAGTTGTTATAGCAATTATAGTACTGATCATTGTGATCGTGAAAAAAAGCAAGAAGAAGAAAGCTTTGAAAGAAGCGGAAGAGTTGGAAAGTGAAATTGAGGAAGATCTGTTAACGGACGAGTCAAAGGAGAATTAGATATGAGATTTTCTGATATCATAGCGATGAGTGCAGGAAATCTATGGAAACGTAAGGTACGTTCGTTTCTGACGATCCTTGGAGTTATGATAGGAACTGCGTCAATCGTTGTCATGCTGTCTCTGGGACTGGGGTTGAAATCGGCAATGATGAATGAAATTCAGTCGGAAGGAAGTATGACAGATATTCAAGTGTATAATTATAGTTACGGCGGTAATGGAGATGATAAGCTGATGACAGATGAGACCATGGAGGAATTCATGGCGTTAGAACATGTTACAGGCACATCGCCAAGGTTGTCCATGTCTGGAAGGCTGTCTCAGGGAAAGTATGAGACTTGGGTTCAGTTTGTTGGTGTATCTCAGGATTATATGGCATCCATTCCGCTTGCGGAGGGTTCCAAATTGCCGGCTTCCAATACCAAAAAGCCGGAGTTGTTGATCGGTAACGGAGTAATCCAGGATTTTTATGATACAAAGACCGGAAGATCACCTTACTATGAAGATGGACAGGTGGCAGATATTGATTATTTTAATAAGACATTGTTTACACAATTCGATGCAACCTATACAACGGATTCCGAGGGTAATATGATCGAACAGCCGGCAAAGAGAAATATTTTCCCGGTTGTTGGAGTGGTTGCCGGCGGACCGGAGGATTATAATCAGTACTGCTGGAGCGTATATGTGGATATTGATACCTTTAAGCGGTATCTGACAGATACTTATCGTGGACAGCCAATTCCGGGACAGCCGACAGATAAGAACGGAAAGCCATACAAATATTTCTGCTATAATGAGGCAATTGTTTCTGTGGATGATCTGGATAATGTAGAAGATGTTCAGAAAGCCATTAACGATATGGGGTATCAGTCTTACAGCCAGCAGGAATGGATCAAATCCGCACAGCAGGAGCTTCTGATCATCGAGGCGGTACTGGGTGGAATCGGAGCCATCTCTCTGTTTGTTGCGGCCATCGGTATTGCAAATACCATGATGATGTCCATTTATGAACGGACCAAAGAAATCGGTGTCATGAAGGTGCTTGGATGCAGTCTGGGCAATATCCGTCTGATGTTCCTCACAGAAGCGGCATTTATCGGTTTTCTTGGAGGCGTTGTGGGAATTATGATCAGTTATATTCTTTCCTTTATCTGTAATCTGATCCTTCCGGGATTGGTTGGTTATGAAGGTCAGCATATCTCTGTGATCCCAATCTGGCTGGTACTGTTATCCATAGCGTTCTCGACTTTGATCGGAATGATCGCCGGATTCTTCCCTGCACAGCGTGCGACTAAGCTTAGCCCGCTGGCTGCGATCCGTAATGAATAAGCACAGACAGGATATATAACAGAAGAAAGCATAGACTAGATTGTAAGACGAGAAAAGACCACATGTAATTATATATTAAAGATCGGGCAGGAGAGTTTCCTGCCTGATTTCATTTGCGGTCCCTCTCATCTTGAAATAAAGTCAAGTTCATAGTATACTACGAGAATGATGATGAAGGAGCATTACGACATGGCAGCGGGAACCTTAAAGACAACAGAGCAGACTTATCCGGGCATCTTATTTTTTGATATTGATGGTACGATCATCACGGAAGATGGCAGGCATTTCATTCCGGAGAGTACCCGGCAGGCAATCCGTGATGCAAGAGACAGAGGATATCTGTTATTTATCAATACCGGCCGTGTGTTCCTGAATGTGGAGGCCATGATACGGGATCTGGGTTTTGATGGATATGTGTGCGGCTGCGGAACGAACATTCGATATCAGGGATATGAGCTGCTTCATTACATAATTCCCAAAGATATTCAGACACGGACGGTGGAACGGATCCGGAAGAGTAAAATGAATGTAATCTTTGAGGCTTCGGATATGAATGCTTTGGATGTACCGGTTTCCATCAATCCTGAACTTGCGGAGCTTGCAGATTATTTTTCCAGAGACGGAAGGCGAATGGTATCGGTAACGGATCCTTCTTTTCACTTTGATAAATTCACCGGATGGTATCGAAAGGAAGATCAGGTTCTTCATGATGAGTTCCGGAAGTTTGCGGACATATACTATGAATATACAGATCGCGGAGAGTCGGATGGCTGGAGAATGTGCGAGATCGTTCCTAAGGGATACAGTAAAGGAACCGGGATTCGATATCTGCTCACTTATTTTCGTATTGATATGGAGAATTGTTATGTCTTCGGAGACAGTACCAATGATCTCCCGATGTTCCGTGAGGTTGTCCATTCTGTGGCAATGGGCGGGAGTCCGCAGGTGGTACTTGATTCCGTGGAATATGTGACGGATACTATAACTGAAGACGGACTATACCGTGCAATGCTGCATTATGGTCTGATAGGATGACGATAACAGGATCCGGTGCTGGGTGTAAAGATGAAGAATATGAAATGGTCACAATTAAATATTATTCTCGGTATTATTGTGATCTCTGCTGTTTTAATTGCTGTGTATACCGGGATCGCTTCTCATTCCGAGAAGAAAAAGCTTGATCTTAAGGATGCGGTTCCTTTGAGCGCGTCCTGGATCATCAAATCGGACGGGGCTTATGATCAGGCGGTAAATCTTCCTTGCCACCTAGAGGCGAATCCGGGTCAGGAGATCGAGATTTCTCAGTATCTGCCAGAGACCATATCCGAGGATTACGGAATTGCATTTTATTCTATCTATAACCGCGTGTGTGTAATGGTTGAAGATGAAGTAGTATATCGGTATGGATATGATGAGAAGGATCCGATCCTGCATGTTCCGGCACCGAATTGGAATGTAGTATCTCTCAGCCCGCGCCATGCAGGTAAGAAGCTGACGATCATACAGTCTTCTGATTATGGGAAATATGCCGGCTTATTTATGGAAGTACAGGGCGGCGGCAGAAGCGCGCTGCTATATCAGCAATGGATGCATCAGGGAATGTCTTTGATCTCCATTCTTGTATTGATCTTTTTGGTATTGGGTCTTTGTCTGATCGCGGCACTTCTCAGGATTCACCGGAAGCTGGATTTTCGTTTTTGGTATTATCTGATCTTATCCATTTTAACAATGGGATATATAATTACCGGTCATCCGTTGTTCATGGTATATAATACCAATGAATATGTGGTATGGACACTGCATCTGATGCTGCGCATGATCATTCCTGTGGTGTATCTGCTGTTTATCCGGGGATTTATGCCGAAGCGGAGACTGATCCAGATCGTTGATACGGGAATCTTCCTTGCTTCTTTGATCTATATTGTGATCACAATCCTTCAGATCATCGGACTGGTCCGGCTTCCGGTTACCTATGATGCTGTCGGGATTTTATATGAGATCGGCTATACAGCTATAACGGTTCTGGTAATTATGGCATATATCAAATACCGAAAGAACGACCTTCTGCTTCTTTCTATTGCCAACGGAATATACCTGACAGCCGGGATCGTGAATCAGTTTATCAAACCAAATCATCTCTATCAACAGATGGGAACCTATTTTGAAATCTGTACGGTCGTTTATCTGTTCCTTTTGTTAGGCTGTGTTCTGCAGATCGTTCTGGCCCAGGTCAATGACAGGATGGAAGCTATTGAAAATGAATATCACAGTCAGCGGGAAATTGCGGTAACTATGCTGAATCCGAACTTTCTCTTCTCCTCTTTGAACACGCTGCTTACCATGACAAAGGAAGGTTCACGGTTATCAGCAAAAATGGTATTTGCATTTTCGAAGTATCTCCGATATAATTTAAATTCCATCCGGGAAACATCGGCATTGATCCCTTTTGAAGAGGAACTGGGACATATTACTTCCTATCTCAGTATTCAACAGTTGAAGATGCCGGAAATGAAGGTTATTATAGAAGATAAGATGCATGATTTTGTGGTTCCAATCCGAAGTATAGAGCCGATTGTGGAGAATGCGGTAAAATACGGGATCGGGAAAAATGATGAACGGGGACAGATCATAGTCCGCAGTTATGAGAGACGGGACGGATACGCGATTCAGATCGTGGATGACGGGAAAGGCTTTGATACGGACATGCTCTATATCAAAGATACACCAACCAGTATGAAGAATATCCGCGCAAGACTGGAAGATACGATACATGCCGAGTTGGAAGTGAACAGTCGTGAGAACAAAGGAACGATTATCACGATTCATATCCCGAAAAGCAAGAAGTCTGCCGCCGGCCAGAATCAATAAAGATAGTAATCAAATAACAATAGAAGGGTCATTATGGAATCTAAAAGAGTAAGCTTTACAGAGCAGATACGAATTGCATTGAGCAGACCATTGAAATATCAAAGGTTATTTCATCAGACAGCCGCGCAGCATGTCTGGTACTTTGTCGTTCTTTTGGCTCTGGTAACCGTGATCCAATGCGTGATCCCAATGACAGCTTTTATTAAGAGCAGTGGAGGTTTGGAATCGGTTGCCTATGAAGTGATCCCACAATTCTCATTGGATCAGGGACAGTTGTATGTGGCCTCTGTAATCGATCATGAGATGGCCGGTGTTCGTTTGATCATTGATACTTCCTATGAAAGCTTTGACACATCGGATGCAATATCCGTTGCGAATACTATGGATGTTACAATGCCGGTAATATATCTTGTCAGCCGGACGAATATTGCATGTAATACGGTATCCGTGCCATTGTCCCTTTCAACGATCGATCTTACATTGGATAACGGAGTGCTATACCGGTATGCTCCGGTTATCATTGGAGTGATACTGGCCGGATTTTTGATCAGAACTGTTGTTAGTTATATTATCAGTGCATTGTTCTTTGCATTTTTTGGAATGGTGCTGAATAAGGTGCTTGGACTGAAGCTTAAGTTCGGAGAGATCCTGCTGATCGCTCTGTATGCCAAATCGGTAGAAATCATTCTGGCAGCTGTATTAGAGGTTCTGGGTTATACGCTGTTATATTATGTCGGAACGATCATAGGTATCTTTATTACCTGCAGTTATATAACAAAGGGAATGACCTCATTGATACTTAGAAATAGGGCAAAGGATCAGAATGATAAAGGTAACTTTATGGATTATCATGTGTAGTTTGTAAGAGCTCTTTTGCTTTGACCAGAATCTCTTCTGCAGGTGAGTGGCTGATCGTGCTGTTATGGAATGTATTGCTATGGGTTACTTCCAGATAGAACCATTCCGGTGCCTGATATTTAACAGCTTCTTCTTCTGATCGGAATTCTACTTCTGCCAGCATCAGTCCTTCCAATTCGCCGTGGAACAGATCTAGTTCGATCGTCAGTTGTTTGTCAGATTTCCCGGTTTGTGATTCTGGAATTTTATATCGTGTTTTCTGAATGATAGATCCGTCGCATTTGGTAAGTAGTTGTTTGAAGCTCTCCTTTGTCAGGGGAGCTTCTATTTCTTCTCTGGTCATAAGTCCGGCGGATTTATAAGTAAAGATATAATCCTGATTTTTTTGACGGATCCGAAGAACCGGAGATGTGCAAAGATATCCCTGTGTGATCACATCATGTGGGAAGTGCTGTAATTCAGAGGAAGTATAAGGCAGTTCTTTGATTAGGAATTTGCGTTCGATTTCCATGACGGATACTCCTTTTATCTCGGTGTGGGAAGCCCCCGCTTCTTAAGTGGTGGGTATCAACACGGTCTGGATATGCTCTGAGGGTAAGAAAACCGTAAGGTTTCCTTACTTGACATTTTATTGGTAACTAATTAAGATTATAAATGTAAAAAAAGGATTATTCAAGGATTATGAGGAATCTTTTGGGAGATTACTTAATAATGAAGAAGTGAGGTTCGTATGATATATTTATTTTTGGCAGACGGATGTGAAGAGGTAGAGGCACTGACAACACTGGATCTTCTTCGGAGAGCCGGTTTGGAGGTGCGTACGGTCTCGATTATGGGACGTAAGAATATTATAGGTTCTCATAAAATCGAGATTCTTGCGGATCTTGTATTTGAAGAGCTTGACAGCAGTCAGGCCGAGGCAGATATGCTGATCCTGCCGGGAGGAATGCCGGGTACTACCAATCTTGCCGCTCATGAAGGGCTGGCTCAGCTGATTCGTTCACAGGATGCGAAAGGCGGATATCTTGCGGCAATCTGCGCAGCCCCTACCGTATATGGCGAGATGGGACTTTTGAATGGAAGCGAGGCGACCTGCTATCCGGGAATGGAATCCGGATTAAAGGGTGCTGTCGTGAAGGAGGATTCGGTTGTCGTATCCGGTAATTATATTACCAGCCGCGGGTTGGGAACAGCAATTGATTTTGGTTTGAAGCTGATCGAGATCCTGAAGGATCCTTTCACTGCAAATGATATAGCGGAAAAGATCGTATATCGGAGATAGATACTGAGGGAAGAGAGATAAGGAGAAGCTTATGTTGGATAAGATATTCTTTACGGAGTTTATGGGAATTGATTTTTATCACACGGCATATTCCTTTTTCTTTTACGGATTTACCTGTTGGATCATGGAGACTGTCTTTGAGGGAATCCGTCAAAAGAAATTAACGAAACGGGGATTCCTGCTGGGACCGATCTGTACGATCTACGGATTGGCGTGGCTGTTCGTATACTTTGTGATGAAGCCGTTAGACGGAAGATGGATATGGCTGTATCTGGTCGGAACCCTGTATGCTACGGCGTTGGAATACGGAACCGCTGTATTTTTGGAAAAAGCATTTCATAAGAAGTGGTGGGATTATTCAGATTTCAAGCTGAATTTTCAGGGCAGGATCTGTTTCTTTATTTCATTGGCATGGGGTGTTCTCGTTGTTGCCATGTTCGCTATCTTCCAACCATTTGTTATGTGGCTGATCAACCTGATCCCGATTCGGATCGGATATCCGCTGATCGTTGTTATGATCTGGCTGTACTTCATGGATGTGGCATTCAGCTATGCTTCCAGAAGCCGGTTTGGAGTCCGGGTAAAGGATAAATTGGTGGATAAAAAAGAAGCAATCAAGGTACGTTTTCATAAATAAGGAATCAAAGATCAGGATCTGATCGGAATTGGATCATAATCGAGTAGGCAGGTGTCTACTCGATTCTTTGTTACATAAGTATGAAAATGATAAGTATTGATATTATGATGGAGTATAGCGGAGAATACGATGGAAACTATTAAGATCTCGGTCCGGAATCTGGTGGAATTCATTTTTCGGGAAGGCGATATCGACAATCGAAGAGGCAGGGTATCTGAGAAGGATGCGATGGAGGCGGGAAGCCGGATTCACCGTAAGATCCAGAAAAGTATGGGAAGTGGATACAGCAGTGAGGTGCCGCTAAGTATTGAGCTTCCGATGGAACGATTCCTGCTCCGGATAGAGGGGCGTGCGGACGGAATTCTGGATCAGAATGGAATGGTTACAATTGATGAGATCAAGGGAATCTATAAGAAGGTGGAGTCTCTAAAAGAACCGGTGTATGTTCATAAGGCACAGGCGTATGTCTATGCCTATATCTATGCAAGAGAACATGATCTGCCGGAGATTGGGATTCAGATGACCTATTGTAATCTGGAAACAGAAACGATCCGGTATTTCCGTGAGACTAAGACTTATCAGGATCTGAAGATATGGTTCGATGAACTAATCGAACGGTATATGGTCTGGGCGGATTATTCGTATGATCATAAGAACGCCAGGCAGGCTTCTATTCCGGGACTTGCATTTCCATATCCATATCGGGATGGACAATTCGATATGATCCGGTCGGTCTATTCTGCAATTGAGGAGCAGCAGAATCTGTATGTTCAGGCACCGACGGGAATCGGTAAGACGCTTGCGACTATTTTCCCGGCAGTTCATTCCATCGGTCAGGGATATGGCGACAAGATCTTCTATCTGACGGCAAAGACCATGACACGGACGGCAGCGGTGGAAGGCTTGGATCTTCTTCGACAGAATGGGCTGGTTTTTTCAAGCATTGTACTGACTGCAAAAGAGAAAATCTGTATATTAGAAGAATGCCATTGTGATCCGGATCATTGTCCGTATGCAAAAGGTCATTATGACCGCGTCAATGATGCGGTGTATGACTGTATCACTCATGAAATGAATATTACGAGGACTGTGATCGAGACATATGCGGACATACATCAGGTCTGTCCGTTTGAGCTGTCATTGGATATCAGCCTGTGGACAGACGGAATTATATGCGATTATAATTATGTATTCGACCCACGGGTGAATCTGAAGCGGTTCTTTGGTCAGGGAGTAACAGGCGATTATATTTTTCTGGTAGATGAAGCACACAATCTGTATGATCGGGCAAGTAAGATGTATAGTGCGGAGCTTTATAAAGAGGATTTTCTGACTGTCAAAAAACTGGTCCTTCCGCATGATGGGAAGCTTGCTAAGAAGCTGGAAAGCTGTAATAAGCAGATGCTGGAATATAAAAAACAATGCGACGGCTGTCAGGTTATGGAGAGAATTGAAGGCTTTGCCATACGGCTGATGTCTTTGGTCAGTGCATATGAGGATTTTCTGGATGAACATCATGGAATTGAGGGAGAAGAAGAGATTTTAAAGCTGTATTTTGATGTCTATCATTTTCTCAATATGTATGAATTGATAGATGAAAATTATGTGATTTATGGAGAACAGGTGTCGGCATCTTCTTTTAAACTGAAGCTGTACTGCGTAAATACCGCACAGAATCTGAAGAGCTGTCTTGAGAAAGGAAGAGCAACTGTTTTCTTTTCGGCAACACTGCTTCCCGTACGGTATTATAAGAGTCTGCTGTCTGACGAGGAAGATCCTGCAATCTATATTCCTTCTCCGTTCTCACAGGAGAACCGGAGAATCCTTGTAGGTAAGGATGTCAGCACCAGATATACCAGACGCGGACAGACAGAATATGAGAGAATCTATGATTATATCGAACAGGTTGTTACAGCTAGAAAAGGGAATTATATGGTGTTCTTTCCGTCCTATAAGATGCTGGAAGATCTGTATGCGATCGCGATGCGGCACGGACTTAATCACAAGGTTCAATTGATCTATCAGAGTCCGAATATGAAAGAGTCGGAGAGAGAGGATTATCTTAGATCCTTTCAGGCAAACGGCGAGTCGATCGTAGGTTTTCAGATCATGGGTGGGATTTTTTCAGAGGGAATAGATCTTACCGGGGAACGGTTGATCGGAGCGATTGTCGTAGGAACGGGGCTTCCGATGGTAAGCCGCGAACGTGAGATCCTGAAGCAGTATTTTGAAGAGCATTTGGAACATGGGTTTGCGTATGCATATCTTTATCCTGGAATGAATAAGGTAATGCAGGCGGCAGGAAGGGTTATTCGTACTGCTGATGACCGGGGAGTGATCGTACTTCTGGATGAGAGATTTTTGTATTCCGACAATCTGTCCATGTTCCCAAGGGAATGGATGGATTACTGTGTAGTGGACAGTTCCGGGATCCGGGAGCAGATTGATGAATTTTGGAACAAATTTGCGAAATAAAAAGAAGTGTGGTATTATATGAACACTTAGCGACCACGAAGTGGGAGCTTAGTGAGAGTGCGTACACAGTACCACTAAATTATAGGATCAAGAGAGGGATAACATGCGTAAGTTATATATTAGTGATCTGGATGGAACACTGCTGAACAACCACGGAGAGATGTCGGATGTCGCGGCGGATATGTTGAACCGGAGTCTGGAGCTTGGTATATCATTTTCAATCAATACATCCAGGACACCCGCAACGGTCTTTCCGATCATGAAGAATGTGAACCTGAACACACCATATTCCATGATGAACGGAGTACTTGTGTACAATCCGATTCAACAGGAATATCTGAAGGTTCATACCATGTCGCCGGAGACGGCAATGGTAGTTCTTGGGATCATCAAATTGCATAAACTGCAGTGTTTCTTATATACGATGGAAGCCGGAGAAGTATGTACTTATTTTGACAGTGTGGAATCCCATTCACTGAATAAATTCCGAAATGAACGCATTCAGAAATACGATAAGGTATTTCGCGAAGTGGATGATCTCAGCATCTGTACGAATCGGGGCGTGATCTATTTTTGCCTGCGGGAAAGAAAGGAATTGCTGGAAGGATTGTATCGTGATCTTCAGGCAGTCAAAGGAGCGCATGCAAGACTCTATCCCGATATTTATAACAGAGAATGGATGTATCTGGAAATCTTTCATGAACAGGCATCAAAAGCAGGCGCATTGAATATGATAAAGGAATGGGGTAAGTTCGACTATATTATCGGATTTGGTGATGCGGAAAATGATACGGATATGTTTGAGATCTGTGACGAGACATATGCGGTAGCCAATGCGGTGCAGGAGATTCAGGATATGGCAAGTGGTATAATACCGAGTAATGAAGATTATGGGGTGCCGAGATATCTTCGTAAGGTACTGCATGATGAATTGAACGGAAAGAATGTATCCGATTAAAGGAGAGTGTGGATATGAAAGGGATAACAGTTCGCGATATTGTGGAAGCGACGAACGGAAGATTATTATGCGGAGATGATTCCACAGTTGTTGAGGATATATGCATTGATTCCCGGGAAATAAAGGCAGGAGACTTATTTGTTCCGATCATCGGTCAGAAGGTGGACGCGCATACATATATTGAATCCGTATTGGAGATCGGAGCTGCTTCACTGACGTCCGAACATGATTCTTTGGATATGCGTAAACCATGCATTCGTGTAGAAAATACAGAGGAAGCTTTGAAGATGATCGGACGATATGTACGGGCCAGGATTGATCTGCCGATCGTTGCAGTTACCGGCAGTGTGGGTAAGACAACAACCCGGAATATGATCGCAACAGCTCTTCGCAGTCAGTATCGTGTCTGTGAGACGATCAAGAATTATAACAGTCAAATCGGAGTTCCTATCATGATCTGTAAGATACAGCCCGAAGACGATATGGCTGTCTTGGAATGCGGTATGAGTGAACCCGGTCAGATTCATACTTTGTCTGAATTGGTAAAGCCTAGATATGCGGTGGTCAGCGTGATCGGTGTGGCGCATATTGAGAATCTGAAGACGCAGGAAAATATACGGGATGAGAAGCTTTCCATCATTGATGCTCTGGATCCGAATGGTGTGCTGTTCTTAAACGGGGATGATGCGATGCTTGCCGGGCAGAAGGGTAAGCTTCCGGTTAAGACGATATATTATGGAACCGAAGATTGGTGTGATTACTATGCAGCGGATATTCAATATGATCACGGCAGAAGTTACTTTACCTGTGTTCATGGAGAGAAACGGATCCCGGTAGAATTAAGCGTGCTTGGAAGGCATAATATTCTGAATTGTATCGGTGCATTGGCAGTTGCCGATACTCAGGGTATTCCGATGGAAAAGGCGGCTGAGGTATTTGCGCATTACAGCGGTATCCGCCAGAAGATCATTGAGTTGGAGAACCGGTTCCGTGTGATTGATGATACCTATAATGCGAGTCCGGATTCCATGCGTGCGAGCTTAGATGTATTATGCCATGTGGAAACAACCGGAAGACGTGTGGCAGTACTTGGCGATATGTTTGAACTCGGAGAGAATTCCGAACAGTATCATTATCAGGTGGGTGAATATCTTTCGTCACTTCCTGTTGATGAACTGATCGTTGTCGGAGATCATGCGAGGATGATCCGCAAGGCAGTTGAGGACAGCGGTAAGAAGATGAAGCTTTGTTCATTTATGGAAAATGAAGAGGTTGCCATGTACCTGATCGCTACGCTGCAGCCGGATGATATTGTTCTTCTAAAAGGATCAAACGGAATGAAAATGTGGGAGATTCTGGAGGTGTTACAACAGTAGTTCTTGTTAAAATAATTTGAATCGCAATCGTTTTAAGATCACACATAGATAAAACACACAAGTCCATTTTGTGACATGAAATAATGTGTTGTGCAATTTGACAACAGAAAGTGATTTATTTTGAAATCTATTGTTGAAACTCTGAGAAAATTGCGGAATTGCTTGCAAAGTAAATAAAAAGGTAGTATTATTCAATCTGAAATTAAGAGTTTATATAGTTGATAGTAAATGGAGGAAAAAAGTTTATGAGTACAACTAAGACAACTAAGGCAGCTAGTGTTGATGCAAAGGCAGCAGATAAAAAGGTAGAAGCACCTAAGGCAGAGGCTGCAAAGCCGGTCGTTAAGAAGTCTGTTGTTAAGAAGCCGGTTGCAAAGAAGGCTGAGGTTAAGAAAGAAGAAGTTAAGAAGGAAGAAGTTAAGAAGACCGAAGTTAAGAAGGCTGAGGTTAAGAAGGAAGAGCCTAAGAAGGCAGCACCTGCAAAGAAGGCAGCAGCACCTGCAAAGAAGGCAGCAGCACCTGCAAAGAAGGCGGCAGCACCTGCAAAGAAGGCAGCAGCACCTGCAAAGAAGGCAGCACCTGCAAAGAAGACAGCAGCCAAGAAGTCTGAGGAAGTATTTATTGAATATCAGGGGTCACAGATCTCAACAGCAGAGATTGTTGCCAAGGTTGTAGAAGCTTCCGGCAAGAAGGCATCTGCTATTAAGACTTTGAATGTATATGTACAGCCTGAGAATGGTGTTGCATATTACACAGTTAATGGCGAGACCGGTGAAGATTACAAGATCAACTACTAAGATATAACTGATCATTTATTGATTAATCAAGTTAAGAAATGCAGACTCATTTGAGTCTGCATTTTTTATTCCCGGAGACAGGCAAATACGCTTGCAGGAATATCAGGTAAGGAACGAGACAGTTACTGATATTCACGCAGCAAAATACTGGAGTTCTGACCACCGAATCCGAAAGCATTCGACATGGCGATGTGAACAGACTGTTTTCTTGCAGAATTCGGGGTATAATCCAGATCACATTGCGGATCCGGAGTTATCAGATTTAAGGTCGGAGGAATGATTCCTTCCTGGATTGTCTTGACACAACAAATCGTCTCTACAATACCTCCGGCACCCATCATATGACCGGTAGCTCCTTTTGTGGAACTGATGGCAAGCTTGGATGCATGTTCGCCGAACAATGTATGGATAGCAGTTGTTTCAATAATATCTCCCATTGGAGTCGAGGTGCCATGCGCATTGATATAGTCTACATCAGCAACGGAAATACCTGCCTTTTCTATACAGCGCTGCATGCAGTATATGGCTCCGATTCCTTCCGGATGCGGAGCTGTTACATGATAGCCGTCGGTGCTGTTTGCCCATCCGATTACCGATGCATGGATAGCAGCGCGGCGTGCTTTTGCGTGTTCTTCGGTTTCAATAATAATACATCCGCCGCCTTCTCCCATAACAAATCCGTTTCTGGTTGCATCAAACGGCCGGCTGGCTGTTTCCGGCTGATCATTATAAGTAGATAATGCGTGAGCGGAAGCCAGTCCCATAATATTGATCGGACAGGTGGCAGCTTCAACGCCGATGCATAATACGACATCTGCTTCTCCGCTTCCAATCAGCATCATGCCTGTGGACAAGGCATCTGCGCCTGAAGAACAGGCTGTTGTCACAGTCAGGCTTGGACCGCGAAAGCCCTTTGCGATTGCAATCTGAGCTGCGGCAATGTTACCGATGATCTTAGGTACGAATCGCGGACTGATCTTACTATGGGTGCCTGTGCTGACCCCGTCTTGTGTCTCGGCAATAGTTGCAAGACCTGAGAATGCGGTTCCCACTACGATACCGATCCGTTCGGGAGACACTGGAAGGTCTTCCGGACGATCCGGGTGTAATCCTGCATCTATCAGTGCTTCTTCTGCAGCGGCATACCCGTATTGCATGAACAGCGGCATTTCCTTTGCCTGTTTTCGGGACATATATTTTTCCGGATCAAAATCCGGTACTTCTGCCGCAATCTGCACCGGGAGCGAGGATGCATCAAAATGTGAGATCCTATGGATTCCGCACATTCCTTGGATCAAATTATGGTAATAGGTATCAACTCCGATTCCGACGGGTGTAACTGCACCCATTCCTGTAATTACAATAGGGGTATTCATTAATGATATCTCCGTTTTATATTATTTGTTGTATTGCTTACAATTAATTCGAATCCTGTTTTGATTCGGAGGATTCCGCAGCCGGATTGGCAGAAGAAGGGTTCTCCTTTGCCCAGTCTTTGTCTTTGATATCAACCCGGCGGATCTTGCCGCTGACTGTCTTCGGTAATTCTTTGACGAATTCAATAACCTTTGGACGTTTGTAGGAAGCCAGATTCTGTTTGAAGAAGCGTACCATTTCTTTTTTGAGTGCATCGCTAGCTTCTGTACCTTCCGTTAATACGACACTGGCCTTGATCGCCTGTCCTCGCATGGCATCCGGAATGGATGTTACGGCAACTTCCAGAACATACGGCAGCTTCATGATCTCATTTTCAATCTCAAATGGTCCTACCCGGTATCCCGTAGACTTGATCACATCATCGGTCCGGCCAACATACCAGATGAATCCGTCTTCGTCCATGTAGGCGGTGTCGTTGGTATGATAATAACCGCCGTAGATGGTAGAATCTGTTCGCTTTTCGTCGAGATAATATCCAAGGAACAATCCGGTAGGTCGTTCCTCACCGGCACTGATGACAATCTCGCCGGTTTCATTCGCATTACATAAGGTTCCGTCCGGCCGCATGATATTAACATGATACTGAGGATTCGGACGTCCCATGGAACCCGGTTTTGGTTCCATTCCTTTGATATTGCCGATGGTAAGAGTGGTTTCGGTCTGCCCGAAGCCTTCCATGATCTTAAGTCCTGTCATAGAATAGAATTTCTCATAGATCTCCGGATTGAGAGCTTCGCCGGCAGTAGTTACATTCTGTAAGGAAGACAGATCGTAATGATCCAGGTTCATATGAGCCATAACGCGGTATACGGTTGGCGGTGCGCAGAAGGTTGTAATCTTATGCTGCTGGATCATCTGAAGGATCTGGCTTGCATAGAATTCCTCAAAATCATAAGTGAAGATGGCAGCTTCACAGAGCCATTGACCGTACAGCTTGCCCCACATAGCCTTTGCCCAGCCGGTATCGCTGATGGTAAAATGAATACCGTTCGGATCAACCTGCTGCCAATATCTTGCCGTTACATAGTGTCCCAGAGCATATTTGTAACTGTGTATAGCGAGCTTCGGATATGCGGTTGTGCCGGAGGTAAAGAACATTACCATCGGGTCATCGCCGCCGGGAAGTTCCGCAGGTTTTTTGTAATCAGAAGAAAAATAACGGATATCCCGTTTGAAATTACGCCATCCTTTTAATGTGGTCTGCCCAACCATGATCTTGGCTTTAAGACCGTCATATACCTTAGATGCTTTTTCTACTTCTTCTGCAACCTTACCGTCTGCTGTACATAAGACGGCATTGACTTTGGCTGCCTTAAAGCGGTATTCAAAATCTTTGCGCACCAGAAGATAGGTGGCAGGTATTGCAATCGCGCCGATCTTGTGAAGCCCCAGAATCGCAAACCAGAACTGATAGTGGCGTTTTAATACCAGCATTACCCGGTCGCCGCGTTTGATCCCGAGAAAACGGAAATAGTTGGCTGCTTTATTGGAATACTTCATCATATCTTCGAATGTGATCCGGCGTTCCTTTCCGTCACTTGCAATATGAAGCATGGCAAGCTTGTCCGGCTGTTCGGTACCCAAAGCGTCAACTACATCAAATGCGAAGTTAAAGTTGTCCGTATTATGGAATTGAATCTCATTCATAATTCCATTCTCATCAAAACCTGTGGAAATGAATTTTCCGGCAATGCCCGGTTCCGGATGTAAATTGTGTTCATTCATAATTAAAGCCTTTCTGCTACTTAATACTGATCTGCATCTATAAAACAAGCCTGGTAAATCATCTTATTCAACCGGATCGATACCGTGGATCGGGGTCTTCCGGAGTCTTTGTCGAATAGTACGGAAGTATGTCAAATCCTGTATAAATAATGGATAAAACAGGTATCTTTGACGCAATGTAGTTTTTAAAACTACATACCTAATATACTGTACTGTTAATATATTGAATTGTCAAGAGAGATATGGTAATTTTAACAAGAAATTCACAAGTGTTTTTACCATATTTTTCTGATAAAGCTGTTGACAAAAGGGGAATAATTGGTACAATATATTTGGTTATGCAAATAATGACCAATATAAGATTCAGAAATCAGAAAAGGAGATACTAGGATGTTCGAGAAAATTAAGGCTATTATTGCGGATACTTTGAGTGTGGATGAGGATAAGATTACATTAGAGGCTTCTCTGGCAGATGATCTGGGAGCAGATTCTTTAGATGCTGTTGAGCTTGGTATGGCGATTGAGGAAGAGACCGGTGTTACGATTGCTGATGAAGATCTTCCAAATATGAAGACAGTTAAGGATCTTGTAGATTATGTAAACGCTCATCAGGAGTAATAATATACCATGACCGGACGAATCAATCATAGATTAGATAATATGGCTGAGATTCGGAATTTGACTATGATTGTCCGGTATAAAATGTACGTGAGGAAACTATGAGAGAAAAAAAGCAGATGTATATAAATCAGAGGCTTCGGGATTTATATATCTGCTTTTCTCATTTTTGTCAAAAAATTAGAAGCGGAGTAATGACAATGGGTATTTTTAGTAAGGAAGAATCCTCAGGACGGAAGGAGTCAAGACGCTCTCTGCAGTCTAAGGGATCCTCTGATTATTCGGAAGATTTTGAATCGGCTGTCAGCCGTGATAATAAGGAGGGAACGGATCAGCAGGATACTAATAGTATGGAAACGATAACCTGTTCTTCCTGCAAGAAGGAGATTGCGGCAGAGCTGATGAGGAAAGAATTATCTGTCTGCCCGGAATGCGGTGCGCATAATAAGATATCCGCGAAGAGAAGAATACGCAGTCTTGTGGATCCGGGAACATTTCGCAAATTAAAGTGTCCGGTTCCTGTTGTGGATCCTTTGGGGTATCCGGATTACAAGAATAAGATCCACGATCTTCAGGATAAGACGGGATTGGATGAAGCAGTCCTGATCGGAATGGGCGAGATTGAAGGGCGTAAGGCTATGATCGGTGTCATGGGAAGTGAATTCCTGATGGCAAGTATGGGTATCGCAGTCGGCGAAAAGATCACACATGCCTTTGAAATTGCGGATAAATACAAATTGCCGTTTATCATTTTTACCGCAAGCGGCGGTGCCAGAATGCAGGAAGGGATCCTGTCCCTGATGCAGATGGCCAAGACCAGTGCAGCTGCTCAGAGATTCGGAGAGCATGGCGGACTGTATGTGGTTGCGCTTACGCATCCGACGACCGGAGGTGTCAGTGCCAGCTTTGCGATGCTGGGAGATATTACACTTGCTGAGCCGGGGGCATTGATCGGATTTGCAGGACCGCGGGTAATTGAACAGACGATCGGACAGAAGCTTCCGGCAGGTTTCCAAAGAGCGGAGTTTCAAGAGGATCATGGATTTGTCGATCAGATCGTACCTCGGGGAGAGATGAGAGAGACATTGAGTCAGATTCTCAGATTGCATGAGAAAAGAAGGTGGTCGTTATGATTCGTGAGATTGATGAGAGAATTCAGGATATTGATAAAGAAATAGAAGCCGAATCCTCAAAGGAGAGCGATTACGCGGCAGATCTGAAGATCAAAGAATTGAAGTCCGAGCGGAAGAAGCTGTTAAAGCAGTGCAATCATCCTACTCCTGCTGATAAAGTATATCTTGCCAGACACAAAAATCGACCGAAGGTGGATGATTATATCAACGCTTTATTTGATGATTTTTTTGTACAAAGAGGGGATGCTCTGGGTAAGGAAGATAAAAGTATTCTCGGAGGAATCGCAACTTTTCACGGACTTCCGGTTACGGTTCTTGGACATCGAAAAGGGCGCAATATCAATGAGAATATGGAATATAATTTTGGTATGCCGGAGCCGCAGGGATATCGAAAGGCTATGCGTATGATGAAGCAGGCTGAGAAATTCGACCGTCCGATCATTACATTTATTGATACGCCGGGAGCATATCCGGGCTTGGAGGCAGAGGAGAACGGACAGGCTAATGCGATTGCGAAGAATCTGGCGGAAATGAGTGCCTTAAAAGTTCCCGTAATCGCGATTGTAACCGGAGAAGGCAGCAGCGGCGGTGCTTTGGCTATTGGAGTAGCCAATAGTGTATATATGTTAGAGAATGCCGTCTATTCCGTACTATCGCCGGAAGGATTTGCTTCTATTTTGTGGAAAGACTCCAGCAGAAGCGCGGAGGCCTGTGATCTGATGAAGCTTACCGCGCAGGATTTGAAGCGGTTTCATGTCATTGACGGAATCATTCCGGAGCCGCTCGGAGGCGCGCATCATAATCCTCAGAAGGTCTATCGTGAGCTGGATAATATGTTAATGTCAGAGCTCACAAAGTATAAGAAAATGAGTGCGAATGAGCTTGCCAGAAATCGGTATGATAAGTTCCGCAATATGGGAGCAGCGATCATTGCACAGGAACAGAAGTGAATCAAATTTTTTAATAGTTGCGATTTGTGAATATTCTACATGTCCCCCATGGACACGCTTGCGTTTCGCTGCGTTCTCAAAGGTTCCATGGTAGACATGTAACAATGATTCATAAATCTGTTATATAAAATCAGTTAAAAAAAACTGTATTAAAAGGTGCTGTGAATTGTATAGAGTTAGAATAGGAGTAGGCGGGAAGATATGATATTAAATGAGATGTTAGGGATCAAGTACCCGATCATTCAGGGCGGTATGGCGAATATCGCGACCGGTAAGTTTGCGGCTGCCGTATCGAATGCCGGAGGACTTGGACTGATCGCATCCGGCGGCTGGGATGCGAAGCGGATTGAAGAGGAGATTATAGAATGCCGCAGTCTGACGGATCAGCCGTTCGGCGTGAATCTGATGCTGATGAATCCGGATGCGGATAATATTGCGCAGATGCTTGCCAATCAGAAGGTGTCCATTATTACAACGGGAGCCGGTACACCGGGAAAATATATGGAGCTGTGGAAATCAGCGGGAGCGAAGGTAATTCCGGTGGTTGCAAGTACCGCGCTGGCAAGAAAGGTGGAGCAGCAGGGAGCGGATGCCGTGATCGCGGAAGGCGGCGAAAGCGGTGGACATGTCGGAGATATGACAACCATGACATTAGTTCCGCAGGTAATTGATAAGGTATCGATTCCTGTGATCGCTGCCGGAGGAATTGCCGATGGAAGACAATTCGCGGCTGCTATTGCGCTTGGCGCAGCAGGAATTCAGGTAGGAACCTGTCTGCTGGTCAGTGAGGAATGTCCGATTCATGAGAATTATAAGCAGGCACTCATTAAGGCAAGAGATAATTCGACGACTGTAACCGGAAGATCCTTAGATGCACCGGTCCGAATCTTAAAAAATGATATGGCGAGAGAGTATTTGAAGGTGGAGCGAAGCGGCGGTACCAGAGAGGAATTGGAACAGTTCACGCTGGGTGGTCTTCGCCGTGCAGTCTTAGAGGGAGATACCAAGAATGGTTCCGTCATGGCCGGACAGGTCTGCGGACAGCTTACCGAGATCAAGCCGGTGGCGGCAATTCTTGATGAGCTCTATGAAGGTGCGAAGCGGGAGCTTGCGCGTCTTAAAACTGTGAATCTGTAATTGTCTGATGATTGACAGCATAGATGGATATGATCGGTTGGACAGATACGATAGAGAAAGAACTGGAAGAAGAAAAAGACGAGGAGAACGAATATGAAATTAGCATTTATGTATGCCGGACAAGGCAGTCAGACAGTAGGGATGGGCAAGGATTTCTATGATACCTATCCGGAATTCAAGGAAGTCTTCGATCACACCGATGTCGGATTTGATCTGAAGAA
>JAFUAW010000074.1 GCA_017460485.1 Lachnospiraceae bacterium
CTGCCGCCGGAGACTTGAGTCTGATTCCGGAGTGCGTGATGGAATATGACGCCGTCAATCGTCTGACCGAGTATAACGGAGAAACGGTAAGGTATGATGCGGATGGCAACATGATCTACGGACCACTGAATGGGGTTATGATTAAGTTCACCTATGACTGCCGGAACCGTCTCATACAGGCAGGGGACACCGCCTATACTTACGATGCTGAGAACAATCGGATCGGTATGGAGACGCCGAAGAAGCAGGTACGGTATGTAGTGGACAGTCAGCAGGAATTAACGAGAATCTTGCAGGCAAATGAAACGAATACAAAGACCAATGAGCAGAAGGTAACATATTATATCTATGGAAGGGGATTGATTGCACAGGAGCAGATAACGGTTGAAGATGGATATACATCAACAAAAGAAGAACATACCGGTTTATTCGGTAAGGTTAAGTATAAAACAGGTGTCTACCGAATCTATCACTTCGACCACATAGGGAGCACAACGGCAGTTACAAATGAAGATGGCAATGTAGTTAATAGCTATGATTACAGTCCATATGGACAAATCCTTGCTGGAAAAGAAGATGCCTAATAAGTATAAAGCGTTAGTAGAGCATGGAGTATTATTAACAGGAAAGGTAATTGATATTGCGACCAGCCGCGGTGCGGGAGAAGTAAAAATGGAGGCGGCTTATTTTGACGAACGGACAGGCAGAACTTTCTCTTGCGTTACCCCAATGTATATATTCTAGCCGAAAAGGATAATATGCAAAAAGGAGAGATTCTAATTAGAGAGTATCTGGATGATTTGATTTAGAGCATAGAAAACACTAAAAAAGTGAAAAACAACATGAATCCTTTGAAAAAATCACTGTTTTTTAAAAAAAACAGTGATTTTTTGATTTGAATGATCTGCATATTCTTCAAATAATTCGGGTAAAAGAATTGGAATTTCTAAGCTATTTCTGTTCGATAATTTGATTTATACTATATTCTGAGGTGAGTCGGAGACGCCTGCCGGTCAGTGTGCTGTGTAGCGTGGATTCGATAGACATTATATATCATGCATGATAACAGGAGGATATGTGCAATGAGATTTTTTGTGGATACGGCGGATGTGGAAGAGATTCGGATGGCGAATGATATGGGTGTGATCTGTGGTGTTACCACGAATCCGTCCCTGATTGCGAAGTCCGGACGGGATTTCAAAGAGGTAATTCAGGAGATTACCAGTATTGTGGATGGTCCAATCAGCGGTGAGGTCAAGGCGATGACCACGGATGCGGAAGGAATGATCACGGAAGGACGGGAGATTGCCAAGATTCATCCGAATATGGTTGTGAAGATTCCGATGACAGTGGAAGGCTTGAAGGCCGTGAAGGTGCTCTCGTCAGAAGGCATTAAGACGAATGTGACACTGATCTTCACACCGAATCAGGCATTGCTTGCAGCCCGGGCAGGTGCTACGTATGTATCGCCGTTCCTTGGACGATTAGATGATATCAGCAGTGATGGCGTGGAATTGATCCGGGAGATCGAAGAGATCTTCGATAAGTCTGATATTGAGACACAGATCATTGCGGCAAGTATCCGGAATCCGCTGCATGTAACAGAATGCGCAAGAGCCGGTGCGGATATTGCAACCGTTCCATATCCGGTAATCGTTCAGATGACGAAGCACCCGTTAACAGATGCGGGAATTATTAAGTTCCAAGAGGCTGAGAAGCAATAATTGAATGGTTTTTAGGAAAATTGGAATTATCAGAGGGCTAAGATATGCTATTAGAGAAAAATGACAGACTGATCATGGCAGGGGATTCCGTGACGGATTGCGGTAGATTACGAGAGTCGCTCCCGGGCGGCTGGGGCTCTTTCGGAGACGGCTATGTGAACTTTGTGGACGGCTTTCTGGCTGCGATGTATCCGGAGCTTCATCTGCTTATCGGGAATGCAGGTGTCAGTGGCGATGATATTGTGGATCTTCAGGAACGCTATGAGAAGGATGTGCTTGCTTATGCGCCGAATTGGGTCAGTGTGATGATCGGAATTAATGATGTCTGGCGGCATTATGACGGTATGGTAATGCCGGTACGGAAGGTGGAGCTTGCGACATTTCAGAGAATCTATGAATCGTTGGTTGTGAAGACTTTAGAGCAGGAGCAGGTAAAGGGAATGATCCTGATCAGTCCGGTTATGATCGAGGCGAATGATGTGAATCCGATGAAATGCACGCTTCGGGAATATGCGAAGGTGGCTCGTGATCTGGCAGGGAGATATTCCTGTCAATATGCCCGGAATCCGGGGCCGGATACGGAGCTTCCATATGGTGGTAAGAAACCTGTGATATATGTGGATGTGCAGTCGAAAGTAGATGCGTTTCTGGCAGAGGGTATGAATGAATATATTCTGTGCTCGGACCGGGTGCATCCGAATAATAAAGGACATGCGATCATAACGAAAGCGTTCCTGGATGCGATCGGAGTCGACTGGACGAAAGGAATGTAGTATGAAGGAATATTTGGATAAGATCGATCAGGTGATCGCGCAGGGACCGTATACGGATACATGGGATTCTTTGAGCAACTGGAGGGTTCCGGAGTGGTTCCCAAAGGCGAAGTTCGGAATCTTCATTCACTGGGGGCTCTATAGTGTGCCGGCCTGTGCGAATGAATGGTATTCCCGCAATATGTATATTAAGGGGATGCCGGCATATGAGCATCACATCAAGACATATGGTCCGCAGAAGGAGTTCGGATACAAGGATTTCATTCCGATGTTTACCGCGGAGAAGTTCGATCCGCAGGAATGGGTACAGCTCTTTCGGGAAGCCGGTGCGGAGTATATGGTGCCGGTTGCGGAGCATCATGACGGATTTCAGATGTATAAGAGTGAGATATCACATTATAATGCATACGAAATGGGTCCCAAACGGGATATTATCGGCGAACTGAAGGAGGCGGCGGAACGGTCGAATATGCAGTTTGCCACATCGTCTCATCGCGCGGAACATTGGTGGTTCATGGGGCATGGGAAGGAATTTGACAGCGACATTAAAGAACCGCTTGTCAGAGGCGATTTCTACTGGCCGGCAATGCCGGAGCCGAATAATCAGGATCTGTACAGCAAGCCGTATCCGACAGAGGAATATTTAAATGACTGGCTGATCCGGACCTGTGAGCTCATTGATAAATACCAGCCGGCGTTTCTGTACTTTGACTGGTGGATCCAACACGAAGCTTTCAAGCCGTATTTGCGTAAGGTAATGGCATATTACTATAATCGCGGCGAGGAATGGAGAAGACCGGTAGCGGTCTGCTATAAGCATGACGCTCTTGCGTTCGGCACGGGTATTGTGGAGATCGAACGGGGAGCCTTTGCGGACGGGAAGAACTATCCTTGGCAGACGGATACCGCAGTTGCAAGGAATTCC
>JAFUAW010000075.1 GCA_017460485.1 Lachnospiraceae bacterium
CATCAAGCGAGAGTAATCATCCTCGTCCATGTCCATATCGCAGATATAATCTTCATATTCTTCATCATAATAGTAATACGCACAGGTATCACAGGAACCATTTACTGCCATGTTGTCATCTCCTTACATCAATACATAATCTAACACTGCTTGTCTAGAACTCCGGCAATTCATCGAGCGTGATCACAAGCTCACTGTTATAGATCTCGTTCAGATCCTCGACATCAAAACCCGTGATATAATCCGTATGCCAGATCATGAACCAGGACCAGATCACTCCATCCTTCTCGAATTCATCTGTGGTCGGAATGTTCCCGCATTCATGGTAAGCGATCGGTTTGTCCGCGATTGCCTTCAGCTTATTCCATGCCTTTTGCTGAGTGGTTCCTTCATAGGAGTCGGAGCCGATAATGTCACAATATGCATCTCCCGGATACCAGCCATCCTTCACCTCGCCGCAATATCCGAGTACCCAGATCAGATTGTTCAATTCATACTCATAGGTGAATTTCTGATACATCAGCTGCCACAGCTCGATAAAATGATCTCCGCCGCCTTTGCCCCACCAGAACCATTTTCCATCAAATTCGTGGAACGGCCTCCAGAGAACAGTTACATTCGCTTCCTCTAATTCCTTTAGTGCTTTCGCCGCCTGATCCCAGCTTGCCATCAGGGTATTATACTCTTCCGTTCCCTCGGTCAGCAGATTATTCCAATTCGGAGACTCCTTCAGGGATTCCTGATATCCGCTGGCGGCAACGCCCGTATGCCAGCAGATCGTTACCAGACCACCCTGTGCATCCCATGCCTTTGCGCGCTCCACAACGCCGTCAAAGTCCTGATTCATGAAGTCAAGTCCCCGCATGGCAGGCAGCTTCCCGGTATGCTCTTTTATATAATCCATTTCATAATCCGGTGATCCCATCCATGTGGATTCCTGCTGACAGGACAGCATGGTCACTTCAAAGTTCTCACACAGATATGCATAGATCGCCTTCGTCTTCTCGTTCGCATTCGGATTGGAGAGCATTCCCGGTTCCGGTGCCTGATGCACCACTGTTGCTTCCTCTGTACTTCCCTTTTCTTGGGAAACTCCTGCTCCTGTCGTACAGCCTGCCAAAGAACTGATCAGCAGAATTGCGCATAGCAGGGATATGATCTTATTTCCGCGTATTTGTCTTGTTCTATACATAGTATGGAATTCTCCTTTTCTATCTGATCTGATATTTAAATATTACCCTCTCATCTTACACACATAATAATACAGGTTATTGCTAAACCAAGTATAAAATATTGCAATCCGTATTTCAATCTATTATGATGAAATCACTTACTGAAATAGATAGAAGGGGGTTCCATGAAAGAATTTAATTTATTAATCAATGCCGAAGACGTACTTGGACATATCAATCCGGAGATCTACGGACATTTTTCCGAACATCTCGGACACTGTATCTATGAAGGAATCTATGTTGGGGAAGATTCAAAAATCCCGAATATCCATGGTATCCGCAAAGATGTGGTGGACGCCTTGAAAGCCATCCGCGTTCCGGTGCTCCGTTGGCCGGGCGGCTGCTTTGCCGATGAATACCATTGGCAAGACGGTATCGGTAAGAAGGCTGACCGCAAGAAAATGATCAACACCAACTGGGGCGGTCTGGTCGAAGACAACTCTTTCGGCACACATGAATTTATGGAGCTTTGTGAGCTTATCGGCTGTGAGCCTTATATTACCGGGAATGTAGGAAGCGGGAACGTCCGGGAAATGACCGAATGGATTGAATATATGACATTTGAC
>JAFUAW010000001.1 GCA_017460485.1 Lachnospiraceae bacterium
CCACACACGGTCCTTAAGCCACCGGGCTTTCTCCCTCTTTTTTCGGAACGTCAGGATCACAAGTCCGATCTCCATCAGGAGCAAAAAAATAAAAAGTACCATTCCCATCAATATCACCATTTCCTTTCTGTGAATGAAACCGGTCTTCTAATTTCATGACCGGATTCTTTAGAAATGACTATATTAGAGAATGATAACTTTTTCCATCAAACAGCAGGTAAGATGCAGAATCGGACGCCAAGATGCATCCGGAAGATGGTCTAGATTCTTCCGGATGCTCTCAGATCTTCGTAAAAAGCCACACATCCGGTATAGATATCTCTGTATGCCTGTTCAAAATCCCTTGTATACCATGGATCTGATACATCCCGCGTCTCCCCGGCAAAGGTTAGCAGCTTGTAGATCTTCCCTTCCACCGCAGAATGCCCCGTCATCCGTTCCATGTTCCGGATATTCGCGTCATCCATACCGATCAAGTAATCATATCGGTCATAATCTTCAGCTGTCAGCTGCACCGCATACTTGCCATCACAAGACAGTCCATGCTTTGCCAGCACCTTTCTGGCCGGAGGATAGACCGGATTGCCTACATCCCCCCAGATCTCCTCCGTAGAGGTGGCAGCGGAAGCGATGACGAAATGAGAAGCTACACCTTCCTTTTGAACTATATCCTTAAATATAAACTCGGCCATAGGCGAACGACAGATGTTACCGTGGCAGATGAATAGTATTTTTATGCTTTCTTTTTGATCTTTCCTAGACTGAAAAAATGGCTTATTTACGCCGTTTTTTATATATAATTCATTTTCCATATATCATCTTTCCTCATTAATCTGCCAGTGTCCATATCGTTTTCCGCCGATGCATTCTATACGACCATCATCTTTAAGAGCCGGGAAATATACTCTGATTCCAGTTCCAAGTATCTCATATCCAGAAAGCTCCGCATTAACTAAATTAAATTCTCCGCATACACAAAGTAGCGAGGGCTTTAGAAACATTTAATCAACTCTTGTATTTTTTACATAATTTTTCTAATTTTTCAAAATCATTTGTTCTTTTTGCCAATAATGTGGATTTTCCATATTTCTTTTTGTGAGTATATACTATCTGTGCATTCTTTAAAATGCGATTCTTTTGTCTATTTATTTCCCTGCTTTCAGCCTGTAACAAATACCTGTAATGTAAGTCTTTCTCCGCATTAATATCAGGAGAATAAAATACTCCGTCAGGAACCGGAATCATATTGTTTATGTTGATTACAGCGTAATCCTTAATCTTAATAAAATCGACACCCTCTTTGATTCTTTTATGTTTATCCTTAAAGGACGAGAGAGGAGCAAAGTATTTATATCCATTTATTTCCATAACTATACCGATATATTTTCTTTTGTTTTTTCCGGCTTTATCATAATACAGGTGATCATGGTTTTGAGACAAATAATCTACATATTCAGTTTTTACTTCATATATGCGTAATCTAAACATTATCCTTAATCTCAACCTCTTATGTTTAAAAACAGGAGCAGAAGAATCTGCCCCTGTTAAATGCTCATTTATTAGGCTGTGCATCACCTACTTATAACTCGCTCACTTAAGGGCTGTGCATCACCCACTCATAACTCGCTCATTTATTAGGCTGTGCATCACCTACTAACTTTAGTATAATTTATATCAAAAAAAAGTCAAGTACTAAAACTATAAATGAATAAAAAAGAAATATGCCCAAGATATCAAAAAAACATATACAAACATGAGATGTCAACTTTGGCATTTGAATATTATAAATACTATTGTATTTATCCATGATGTCTTTAAGAAATGCTTCCAATCCAAAGAATACATGATAATTTATATTAATGATATGATCCTTGAAATCAATCTCCGATAGAGTTAATCCAAAAATGGATCAGAAGTCATTCTATAATTCAATATATCCTAGGTTCGCTTATAGGACAGTTAAGTTCACTTAATTTTAAAAGCAAAGTACCGCTACCTTTTATTTGATTATTTATCACATGTCCATAATCTAATTTTTTACCTATTAATTACAATGCAAAATCTCTAACAGCTTGCACAATACTATTAGAATTCCATCCAACCATAACATCTGCATTGTCGTTAACCTTACTTGGTATTCTTTCTTGACCCCTAGGTTTCACTCCAATAATCGGTTTTCCCAATTCTAATGCAGTATCAATTTCATAATCTATCCATTCACTATATGAAACATACATACCTGAAAGAATAATTACACAACTGCATAATGATATTCTGTTATGAAGTTTTTCTTTCAACTCTTTTTTTCCATTAACATCCAAAGGCTTTGTTAGTGGTACTGAATAATTTGTCCACTCAAAATTAGAGGCATCATCTAACCACCCTTTTATAGTCTCATAATCAGAACTATAATCCCATGAGTGACTAATTAAAATGTGATAGTTTCTTAAACTTGGCATATTCATTCCTCCTATATTCTTCCTTCTTTTACTAAACGCCAATATTGCTTGCCAACCGCTGTTAATACGCATGTCTTAGAATTCATTGCTACGTAATACATATGCTCTTCTCCCTCTGGGATCACCAGACCAATGCTTTCCAATTTCTGTAAATCCGAAAAAATAGCAGTATTTTCATCTTTCGCATATGGTTCAATTACTTTATGAACTTCTTCTTTTTTATTTGTAGGTTCATATGATGGATTTAATTTAAAATGGTAATCTTCGCTCTCAAAATATATTCCGATTTTTCTTAAAGTTGTTATACTTACTTGAGGGGTTACATCCCTTAACGATGTAAATCTTGTTACATTTGTCTTGAAAACCGGTCTCTGCTCCCAAGGGCCTAATGCTTTATCTATAAATGCATATACGCCTGCAATTGAAATATGACCTGTCACATCAGCAGCACCGCCTTTTAATGCCTCCATCAACAAAGAAGTAAAAACTCCATGTCCATTTATTTCCATAGATGCTTGACTATTTCTACTTGCAGTCATAATTGTAACTCCTTCATTAATGTTTGCAGTGTTTTGTCCTGACGTATTAATACTTCCCATAAATCCAGAATAACAACTATCAAGTATAATTATTTTTTCCTTGCATTTTGAATCATTTGCAATTGTCAAAATATCTTGCAAAGATACCCCGGGATCATTTTTAGAATAATCTGGTGTGACCAAATATCCACCAACTGCGTCAATATGGCCATGCCCTGAATAGTAAAATAGTGCTACATCTGTATCTCCATCAAAGCATTTTTCTATTAAGTCTCTCAATTCCCCTTTTGTAGAAACATTGTCTTTTTTCCATACAGAAAAGTTTGGATCGCCATTTCCATGATTACTTAACAAATCTTTTATTGCCTCTGAATCATTACAACATCCTTGAAGCGGACAAGAAGGATAATCATCTATTCCTACAACTAATGCTTTTCTTTCTTCCATTACATCGTCCTCTTTCACTTAATAAATAGATGTTCATATAATTATTTATTAAATTATATGAATATTTTCATTAATCTACCGTCGTTTCTACAATTCTTCATAACAAAGTAAGTATACTCTATTATTTGATTTATTTCAACTCTTTTTTATAAATATAGATTTTATTGTTAAACTTCTATTACCAATTATATTTTCTGTCCAAATAAACCTGTTAAATTGTAGTCATCTCTCCATTTTTATTTGGTTTATAATATCTCATTCTCAGGAATTCTTAAAAAATAGGTTACTCTACAATTATTAGATCAAATCATTATATTATCTTACCTTCTTTGATATTATTGCAAAGGTATACTGTAATCAAACTTACCTTTTTTCTCCATCTCACACTTATACAAACTCACGACTTTTTCAAATCGTGAGTTTGTTGTGAGGCATTTTTTTATACAAGCCTATATTATTATAGCACTTTATTTTTGATCCGCCCCCCTACCTCTTCCTCCGAATAACGGTATTCACCCTGTCTTCCACAAATCCACAAGCCATTGCGGTACGCCTTGAGCCTTCATTTGCAATCGCATGCGCCCATACCGGCTTCTTGTCGATCGACAGGATTTCCCGGCACATACGGGCAGCAAGAATCTTAGCCAATCCGCAATGGCGGTACTGCTCATCCGTCTCTATTCCGATATCAACCTCGTCCGAGCTTACAGCCGCCGAAAATGCTGCTGCCGCTACACGTTCTCCGTCTAACGCAACATATCCGAATCCTTTTTCAAGAAATTGTTCTTTGCTCGACCATGAAAACGCCGGAATGATTCTTCCATGAATTCGATCATAATTGAATGGAGTGATACGCTCTATGGCATATTCACATTTCCATTTGTCTCTTAAATATCCATCATCGCAATACTCCGCATTTCCACCATAAGAATATTCTACTCTTCTGTCCAGCTCTATGTCGCTCTTATCAGAAAAGAATGCTATTACCTTCGGATCATCTGTGATGAGAATAAATCGTCTCCGAATCTCATTACGAAAATATCTTTGATAGATCATTTCCAGAAACGGGGCCTCTATATTACCGGATATATATGCAAATCCGGCATAGTGCCAGAATAACACCGCCTTCGTCTTCTCCTCATCATCAGGAATGATTTCTCCGTCCTGAAACCCTTCTGCTATTGATAATGGATATATGATGTTGCTGCTGCATTGCATTGCGTATTCCGTATATTTCATAACTGTCTTGCATTCTATGATCGAATCATGTGTTCCCTGCATTTTCTGATCAATCCCTTACATCCTTCTCCTCATACGGCTTATTCCATGATCCGATATCGATCATAATTCCTCAATCCATCGAAAGAACTTATCCAAGCCCTTGTTCTCTTTTCTCGTTTCCAAAAACATACCTGCCGTATACCAGGAATGTGTATTCTTTTTATCTGTTACGCAGTAAAGCTCGCAAGCATTGCCAACCCTTTCCGCTTTGCGGGCAAAGTCTTCGGCGCACGCGTATTCGATCAGCCCGTCATGCCTGCTCTGGATCAGCAGCATCGGTATGTGGTTCTTCGACATCAATGCAACCGGCTCCCCGTTCCGTCTGTCATAGTCCTTACGAAATAGCTGGTTCAGAAGGATCGTTACCGTTTTCGATTGATCCGATCTGAAGCTATAAGGCCCACCCGAACCTATGAATCCGATGATATTGGAGATGTCAACCTGATATTTTTGCTGAACCTTTGGAGAATAGCACATAATAGATGTTAAATGTGCTCCGGCTGATGGGCCGGCCACAACGATCTTAGATGTATCAACATGTTTCCTGTGCAGATATTCGATTGCTGTACGATATGCGTTGCAGACATCCTTGATCTGACAGGGATATTTGTATTTCGGGGACAGCCTGTACCCCAGTGAAACCATGCGGTATCCCTCTTTTGCAATGCACTGTCCCACATAATCAAAGAAGTGGGGATTTCCGGCATTCCAACCGCCTCCGTGCACCCAGACGATGATCTTATCACTTGTGACCTTGTCCGGTTCATAATACAGGATATACTGGTCTTTATTCCGGCCGTATGAGATACGCTCCGGACGGACACTCTTCTTTACCTGAAACATCTTTTTATATAAGCCATAATAGCTTAAGCTTTCACGCATATAGTCGTTCATCGATATCTAGCCTCCCCCATATTCTCATACAGCATCTATTTCTCCATTCTTCATCATAGATACATCTCCATATCGATGCATTCCCATGTCCCGATCGGCAGCTCACAGGAACGCCTGCTGTACTCCCTGAATCCGACTGCTTCATAACAGTATCTGGCGCTGTCATTCCCCACAAATACTCCCAGATCGATCCTAATGCAGCTAAGCTTCGTCTTCACATATTCGATCCCGAGAAGGAGCATCGCTTTCCCATAGCCCTTCCCCCTGTATTCCGGATTCACGATCACGAATCCGAATCGGACGCTGCTGTCATCGTCTTCCTTTGGATACCGAATAATAAAATGACCTAACAGCTCTCCTTCCTCATCGACGGCTGTCAGCGGAATGAATCTTCCTCCCTCTATCTGCGGCACATAATTTTCATTGATGTCGTTTTCTGATAGCGGGAACTTATTAAACCTGTCCGCTGACCATTTATACAATTCCTCTTCCGTTCTCAGCCATTTACAGATGCCCCCGGAATCTTCGGATTTATATGCTCTTAATACCATACGTTCATCTCCCCTTTATGTGGCTGTATATCGATCCGGTCTGTGATCCCTGCTGCTCAATCCCTGTTATGCGGGATTTCTCCTCTTGCCTTCATCTCTGCTTTGTCCTTATACATCTTACCATCTGCTTCTACGATCGCTTCACTTATGGCTCCGTCCTTCTTCACCATGGAATAGCCAAAGGCACAGCTATACGGCGTCTCGGAAAGCTTCTGCCGCATATCCGCAATAGCATCCGTGATCTCTGTTTCTTTCACATTATGATACAAAATGATAAATTCATCTCCACCGGTACGATATACATTACCTCCATGCCCGGAGTGGTTAAGCAGAATAGAACCGATCGTCTGAAGTGCCTCATCCCCTGCCTGATGTCCCATATTGTCATTAATATACTTCAGTTCATTCATATCCACAGAGGCAACACCTGTGATCGTCTTCGCACCCTTCTGAATATCCTGATAATAGCTCTGACGGTTCATGAGAGAGGTCAACGGATCGATCTTTGCCATGTGAATATAGAGGAAAATGTAATACAGTAGGACGGCAGAAGTAAATAGCGCACTATAATCTTTATTCGTATTAAAAATCAAATAATACACCATGCCCAAGAACGGATACAGCGTAACAAAGATCGCCATAAAACGGTCTTTTCTGGAATATTTGCTGAACACGATCAGATTGTAGACCAAAAAGATAACGCCGTAGAAACCAAATACAAAATATGGCCATTTACTCAAATAACCACCGATATAACGATTATCCGGTGTAAACCAACAGACCAGATGTGTCCACGGAGATGTAAAATAAAGCGGAATACTGATGATCTCCGGAAGCAGGATTAAGAGAAGCTTCCGTATTGACCATTTCTTGGATACCGTGATCATCATAACGCTAACCATAATAAGGGGATAGAGTGTATATACACTGTATGTCAGCAACGGCCGAAGCGGTGACAGGTGTTCAAATGTCTGTGTCAATTGTTCAAGATAGAATGCGGCAGATTCTATAAACATCAAGAATATAACAACATATGTAATCCGCTTCATACGTTGGGAGATATGTGCGCTGATCCCCAAGACAATCAAAAGTCCGATCAGCTCAAAGATCATTACAAAGTTCTCTAATACATAATTCACGAAACTCATATTATATAGCAACCAACCTTTCAATCATTCACGAATCAAGCAATCGCCAGACCGACAATCATTCAGATCAATGAACTTCTGATCAATGGGCCAAGAAAATACCAAACTGTCATATAGTCAGATTACCGTCTCCGGCGATCGCCATGTGTCGCATAATAATTTGCTTTATCTGTATACATCTCTTTGTCGGCGCGGCGGAAGATATCATTGAACTCCTTGTCTTCATCCTTATGATAAGTGGCTGCTCCCTTGGATATTGCAAGCGGGATCTCCCGTGTTCGGTTAAGCTCCATGATTTTCTGATCCAAAGCGGCAAACCTTTCATTCACAGAATCCATGGAAGCCTCTTCTAATACGACTACGAATTCATCTCCACCGATCCGATATACATGATTCGCGCCAAATACAGTGCTCAAAGAATCCGCGGCGTCAATGATCAGCTTATCGCCCTGCTCATGCCCCTGCTCATCATTGACCTTCTTCAGTCCGTTAATATCCAGCACTGCTATGGAGAGCTTTGAAACATCTTTCTGCATCTGCCGATTGATCTGATCTACTTTATCAAAATAAGCAGTTCGATTACCGGTATTTGTCAGAGTATCTGTATATGCCAATGCATGCGCATCCGTAATATACTTTCGCATTTCCTCACGAAGATCACGAACCATATGATTCAGATCTCCGACCACATCATACGAATCCTTATCTCCGGAATCCTTATTATCGGCATCTACATGATCATCTTCCTCATCTTCCATATGTCTGCCGGACGCACGTCGAAGTTCCCTCGACAATTCCTTCATATCCCCTGTCAGATTCTTAACTTCCGTATTCAATTCCACAAACCGCTTCCGGATCCTTCCGGTTATAAGGAATACGATAAACGCTCCTATAGACAAGGAAAGAACACTGATAATAAAGACTGTATTTCTATGGCGTTTAATTTGATTCTCATACCATTCTGCATCAAAATCCACGCCAACCATCCCGGCGATCTGCCCCTGTGAGTCGAACACCGGACTATACGCACTATAGAATCTGCCCCAGCGATCCTCATATGCGATCTCATCAACACCGGCGATTCCGATACTTGCCCTGTATAGAGCATCCGTATACTCGATCTCCTCACCGAATTCACCCGGATCATCCACTGCAGGATCTATGGTAAATGTAAAGGTTCCATCCCCCATATCCCGGATTCCGTAGATATAGGACAGATCTACATTCTCCTGAAATGCCCGCAGAACACTTAATGCTCTCTGGTACTCCTCTGTATCCACATCCTCCGCAGTCAACCGCTCCAATTCATCTCCATCAAGCAGTGCCGCAGCACTATTCGACACATCCAGCATACGTGCCCGAATCTGGCTCTGAAGTGCCTTCGCAGACTGATTGGTCAGGATTGTTCCCAATAATATATTCACTGCTAATAACAACACTGCAGTTATCACAGCAAATCTCGTAAAAAAACTGCTTTCTTTATTCATACATGATCTCCCTGTACAGTATTCACATTTCTCCCAATTATAAATGCCGGCCTTACAGCTTCGCCGCACGGTCTTTGATTTCATGCATCCGTATATAGTATAACACCATATCATGATAATAGAAAGTTAAATTCTTATGACAGCAGCTTCATCAGCGAATCATATATCTCCTTCGCCACCGCCAGCTTATACATAAGGCGTGTCGGCTGTGAAGCAAGCTCCAAATAATAAGATTCCGTACTTCCATTCACACAAATGGCATAATACACCTGCCCCGGAACAGAAGCCTCCGGATTCGCAGGGTCCACATTACCCATCGTTCCGGTTACTCCAATACCGATATCCGCCCCGTATATCCGGGCACAGGTCTGTGCCATTGCCGCTGCGGTCTCCTTGGAATACACCGTATACCGATCAATCATCTCCGCAGGTACTCCCTGCATGATCTTCGCCTCATTACTGTATGTGATGAATGCGCCTTTTATTACTGCTGAAGCCCCCTCCGTATCTGTAATTAGTGAGGCAATCTGCCCTGAAGTCGCGGATTCCATCGTTGTAATCGTCAACTGCCGCCTGACCAACAGCTTAGTAAGCTTCTCATAATCCTTGCGAATCTCGCTTTCCACATATTCAGATCCCATCATCATTCTCCTCCTGTTCCAGTCGTAAGAATACTATACCCTGTTTTTTTCTTCATTTCAATAACACGCGCAAGCTATACGCAGTCTCCAAAGCATAGATAGTCTCAAGGGAATGCGCATTCGATCAAGATCGGTGTCGCGCCTTTCGGCAAATATCCATGCAAGCATGGCTGCTTGCCTCAAGGATACGCGCAAAAAACCACAGTCATATCGACTGTGGTCTGTACACAACTATATTTGCGCGGGCAGAGCCTGCTTATTATGCACTGATCTTCGTCTCATCCATACCCGCATTTGCAAGTACCAGGATCTCATCGATCTGAACGTCGAACACGGCAGACAATACCACCAGATTATCGATCGTCGGCATGCTCATGCCCCGCTGCCACTTATAGATTGCCTGCGGAGTACCGAATCCGAAGATATCCTGCAGATCTCTTACGGAAAGTCCTGCCTGCACTCTAAGCTCCGCAATCCTGTTTCCTGTCTCAACCATATCAATAATCGGTATATTCCGTAACATCATATATTCCTCCTATTCCGGCTTGCCGACCGGGACAGGCTGCATATGACCTTACGTACCCCGCCCTAGTCGGATGCCTTAAAATTATAAATTGGCTTCATTACATCAATGATTTCTACCGCATCCCGAATAACATCAATGATGTCTTCCAGACTCTTGTATGCCATCGGTGCCTCATCCAATGTACTTTCATTCACAGAAGTCGTATAGACTCCCTTCATCGTCTCCGTATATTCTTCCATAGAGAGCATATTCTTCGCCTTTGTACGCGACATGATCCTACCGGCACCATGCGGGGCAGAATAGTTCCACTCCGGATTGCCCTTACCGACCGCCAGCACACTGCCATCCCGCATATTGATCGGAATCAGAACTTTCTCTCCCTTGTGAGCCGCAATCGCGCCCTTCCGCAGGATCATTTCCTCCGTATCAATGTAGTTGTGGATCGTATGAAATGCGTTGTTTCCGCTAAGTCCTGTGCGCTCCAGGAGCACCTCCGCCATCTTCTCGCGGTTTCTGCGCGCAAATCTCTGGCAGATCACTACATCATGCAGATAATCCTCCAGGTACTTGCCCGACAGATAGCAGAGATCGTTCGGCATATCCGGCTCCACATTCTCCTTCTGCCACTTGAGTTTACTTAATGCTTCCTGGATCTCATTCTTCCGTCCCTGCTCCTTGTAGGTACGGATGATCTCTTCCCGCGCTTCCAGATACTCTCCGATTCCCTTATGCAGATCGACCGCCAGCTGTTGATACAGCTCTGCCACCTGCTTACCTAAGTTCCGGCTTCCGCTGTGGATCACAAGATATTTTGTTCCATCCGCCGACTCATCAATCTCGATAAAATGATTACCACCGCCAAGTGTCCCCAGACTCCGCTCTAACCATCTGGTATTCTTCAGACTCCGGTAGCATCTGAGCTCCGTCAGGTCAAAACGCTCCTGCCGTCCTTCCCAGATATTTCTTCCGGACGGAATATAATGAGCCGCCTCATCAAATCTCTCAAAGTCAATATCCTCCTTGCCAAGCTCTACGGTATACATACCGCAGCCGATATCGACACCAACTACATTCGGAACTGCCATGTCCGTCACCGTCATCGTTGTACCGATCGTGCAGCCCTTGCCCGCATGGACATCCGGCATGATCCGGATCTTCGATCCCTCCGTAAACGGATAATCGCACATTCTCCGTATCTGCTCGATCGCCTCATCCTCTATAACAGCCGCATAACAGATCGCTGTGTTTATCTTACCCTTGATCTCTAACATATCTCTTTCCTGCCTTTCAAAATGCTTATATATACGCATAAAAATAACCGCTTATCCTGTCCATTTACAAGATAAGCGGTTCTTAAACAACTGATTCCTATTCCGACTAACATCTGCAATCAGAATAAATCCGATGTTTTCGATATCTGCTTTCCTGTAAAAGAGACACTAATAACACGCTCTGCTCCGGTTCGAGCAGCGCATTATGATTCCTTGTATCAATATTACTATCGAAAATCATCGATTTCATCGCGTTATCCTTTCCGGTCTGATCGTGCTCCGTTACTGCAATACGGTCTATACCTTCTGCACATCATACCCTGATCTCTATTACCTATATATCTTATTCTATCACTAAAAAATACAGATGTCATTATACCTGTGGTTTAATCTCAGCATGAATCCTCAGTGAATATGCATCTTCGCATATTTATGTTTCTTTGGCTGAATACTATCCAGAAAATCCAATGTTAAGTTATTAAAAAGGTTCGACTTCTCAATACTGCATACATGTCCGCAATCCTTTAATGCATGGAACTGGAACTCCTTCGTCTTCTTACACAATTCCTTGATCCCGTCAACAAACAGATAATCCCGTTTTCCGGAAATGAACAGGGTCGGAATCTTATAATTCTTAATGATACTCACATAATTCTGGAGCATGTCATTGGATTTGCCGACACTCTCCACCCATTTGCGGAATGTCGCCTGATTCAGCTTCTTTGCCTCACGGATAAATATATCCCGGGACTGCTTATGCTTATGAAACGGCATGATGATATGCGCAAAGAGCGTGTATGCCTGCTCCACCGGGAAATGTGCCGTTGTGAACCTCGCGATCCGGAATACGATCTTCCGGAAACGATCCAGATTCACGATACCGCCTGCCAGAACAATGGAAGACACTTTCTCCGGATACAATCTTACATACTCCAACGCGATCAATGTACCTAATGACAGAGACACAATATGTACCTTCTCAATATTCTCATGCACCAGGATCTTATCGATCAACCTTGCCGTACTGGTCGGTTTATACGGGGATACCGCCTCCTCCTGACTGGAATTCCCATGTCCGTCCAGATCCACCAGAAGCAGATTATACTCCTTTGAGAACCTGTCCATCTGATATTTCCACGTCTTCGTGCTTCCCCCAAGGCCATGAATGAACAGCACCCATTCCGTTGCATCTTCATTTATCAGCTTTTCATAATATAGCAAAATGATTCACCTCTCCTTGACACCTATTCTCATTGTAGTACAACCTTAAAAAAAAGCAAGGAGAATCTGAACATTTCTTCTGTAATATATCAATAAATTATTCTTCTTTGAAATACCTATATAAGAATCCCCTCCAAATGATCCATTTCATGCTGTACGATCTGCGCAATATATCCGCTGAACCGCTGCCTCTGCTCCTTAAAATTCATATCCTGATATCTTACCTCAATCTCCTGATACCGTACCGTCTTCCGTTTACCATCCAGTGACAGACAGCCTTCCTCCGTCTCATACTCCCTGGACTTACTTATAATCTCAGGGTTATTCATGATCAGATCCACAAATCCCATAGACACAATGATCATCCGCTTCTTACAGCCGATCATATTCGCTGCCATTCCCACACAGCCATCCCGATGTGCCGCGAGCGTATCCTGCAGATCCTTCGCCACCGCAAGATCCGACTTCGTAACCGGTTCCGACTTCTGTCCAAGAAAAAATATATCTCGCATAATTGGTTTTACCATAACATCATAACCTCCTGATTCATTCTTATACAGTATAGCATGAATCGGCATGCGAATGGAATGAAAAGCCTTATTTCACTCTTCGCGGCAATCACTATCCAGTCGATAAATATATTAGTATTACGAAAGGCTGGTTATAAATATGGCATATCAACTGTCCTTATATAATATGTTGCTAAGAACCGGAAAACCAACATCCGGGACGCAAACCGGCATGTCCAAAGAAAACAGGTTCAAAGACAGCAAATACAAAGACGGCAGATTCAAAAATCCGAATCATGCTTATTTTAAAGTATCCGACGAATTACGACAGGATTACTTTGCCAAAATCCGCGAATTATCGGACAGTGCAGAAAATGATTCCGAAGAAAGCAAAAAGAACATAGAAAAACGAATTGATTCCAAAATCAAATCAGGCAGGAAATTATCGGCAAAGGAAATGAACTATCTCCAAAAACACAATCCGGAATTATACCGTCATATGCGCCGGGTACAGTTAATGCGGGAATCCTTAAAAGAACGCTTAAAGCACTGTAAGACCAAGCAGCAGGCACAGGCAGTCATCACACAGGCCATGGCAGGTGTCAGCAAAAAAGATCCGGCAAAGCAGGCAATGTTCGCAATGATCGGAAACATCCAAAACAGTTTATGAACTCTGAAGCCTATCACAAACTTCCGGATACAGAAGAGGACTTAAAGAAAAAGAAAGAATCAATCAGCAAAGATACAAAAAATCCATTCAAAGAGGATGAAAAAACGGATAAAGAAGACAACGAAATCAATGATTTCAACAATAACGAAAGCACAGAAAGCATTCAATATAATATAGCCTCCGACGGCTATCAGGAAGCAACCATTCTGGACACGGCAGGAACAACCGGGTTTGAAGCAGGAGCATAATGCATTGACATAACACTACTTTTCCCGATTCTCCCCTGTCCGGTAATCAATCTCCACCCCCGGCTGCACATTATATACATACACATGGAAGCAGACACCTTCGCCTTTATCTTCGACAGATCGCGCCTCCATCTCCACACCACGCGCCACCAACTCACGTCCCTTAAAAATCGGTGTCACGCGGTAGAGCACGTGATTTCCCGTCGTCCTCACATACTCTGCCACCTCATTCTCAAATGGCAGCATCCCCTCCACATTCAGATACCGTGTTCCAGTGATCAGATTCCGCTCATTCGCATTCTCGCCGGCAAGCTGATAGCCGATCAGATGGCAGCGATTATATACATACTCCTGATCCACAAAATCATACGCATGATTCACCCAGCCGGTCGGATAAATCTCCCGGATATCCTCCCGTTCCTCCGTAGGCATAATCTCCTTACATATATTCGCGTAAGCAGTCCCGCACCGCCCAAGACTATCCAGCTCCGAATATTCCTCAAACGGATCTGTCACCATCTCATCCTCTGTAAAATGCGGTACATTACCAGTAAGCTCCTCATAAGGAGCTCCCGCATACTCCGGAACCTCCGACAAGACGATGGAATTCTCGTTCTCCACCGGAAACAGCCGATCATAAGTATCATATATAACAGAGGATAACGGAGAACGAAAGAAAAGAATCCCGCAAATAAGTAAGATTAAAGCAGGGACAAGCAGAGGGAACCATCTGTTCTTATGGGTTTTATTTGGTATTTGATGATTGTTATTCATTTACTATATCACCTCATACCACACAATCATTCTATATCTTCCTCACTCAAAAACTCATTATACCAATATCATTCTCCGACATATTCCCGTCTCCCATCCGGATACTCCAGATATGCCCTTTTTGTTGCACTGTCGTATCTTGCAACAGGCAGTCCTTTAATTCTTCTGATTTCATCATCTATTCTGATTGCTTCCTTAAATCTTTGTGTCAATTCTTCATCAGAAATTCCACAGGTAGAATCTAATTCATTGGCTATTGTCATATCAAAGAAATCCTTTCTTTCATTTGGTACACTCATATAGGATTGGGTCATTGCAATAGGCATCTTTCGGCATCAAGGTTTTTTGGGTATCCAAATTAATGTCCAGTGAGCTCGATGCTTCCGACATAGATCTTTAAGGCACTATTAATTGAATTTTATTGACAGAACGTATGTTCTAAATTATAATATAAGTATGGGTGTTACCATACTCGGTAGGCGGTTGTCCGATATTCGAAGTACTGTGAACTTCGTTTACATAGAAACCTCAAAAGAGGAATCTTCGAAAGGAGGACATTGTCATGTTGACACTATCAGATTTCATAGCTGTTCTAAGCTTGTGTATTGCTTGCTATAGTCTTGGCTATGCGATAGGTCGTCATAGCAAGACAAAAAAATAACCGCCCAGCCTGACAACTAGCGGTTATTCTTTCATAACTGTTCAGGGCAACCGTCTATCGGTAACACCTTTTTTATTATAATAACCGCTATGAATTTAATTGTCAACTGTTTTCAAGATACATCTCCCTCACTCATACCCCTTTCTCTTCTTCGCCACCTTGATCAGCTCCCCAGCCTCGTTCATCGCCTCTTGCAAATAGCTGTCCTGCCACTCTTTCCCGGCCTTCTCCACTTTCTTGATCTTCTCCCATGCCTGATGGCGTTCTTCATCACTTGCATATTCGACACCGGAAAAGACATGCGGATGGCGGCGGATCATTTTATCAGACACGACCTTGGCAACATCATCGAAAGTGAAGAGTCCCTCTTCCTCTGCGATACAGGCATGGAACATAACCTGAAGGAGCAGATCTCCCAATTCTTCTTTCAGATTCTCCGGATCTCCGGTCTGATCTAAGATATTGATTCCACAGACTACTTCTGCTGCCTCTTCGATCACAGTTGATTTCAGACTGACATGCGTCTGCACGCGGTCCCACGGACAACCGTTTTCAGAACGGAGGGTTTGCACTATGTCTTTTAATCGTTCTATTTCTGTCATGATGTTTCTCCTTGTAATTCTGATTATCTATTTCTCTCCAAGATCTATCATCCACGCAATCCCCTTTGCCATCCGTTCATCGGAATCGTGGAAATGATTGCCGGGGGTTAGTTCAAATGTGGTCTGTATCCCTCGTTCCAAGCATAATTGATGGAACTCCTGCGTATGCTCCTGTACCGTCTGAAGGACCGGATTCCGCGTCTTTGCTTCCCTGTCTCCGAGCGATAGATAGAGCCCCTCTGGAGCCCGCTTCATTTCATGGATTCTGACATAATCTATAAATCCCGGATACCAGAGAGAACCGGAGGCACTGGCAATTCGGTCAAATTGATCTGTATGATACAGACTGTATATAGCAAATAATCCCGCAAGAGAATAACCTGCAAGCGCAATGTATGCCGGTTTGTCCGGAAGCAGCTTTATGATTTCCGGAAGAAGAATGGTTGTCAATTTCTCCAAGTATGCATCCGCGCCGCCTGTAAACGGTTCATCCCATTTGGTAACGGGATCGATCTGCCATGGAGACATCTCATCGTTCCAGTTGATCTTGCCAATGGCAGCAAGGGATACCGGCGTACTTGTTATACTTTTCAGCTGCTCCCAGACCTTCTCCCCTTCATTTTCAAATGTATTTAATATGACCAGCGGAGCGGCTCTCTGTTCCGATCGAAATAGTGTTATTTCTTTGTCTTCCACAGTAATAATCATAATTCGTCTGTCATCCTTTCAAACCTTCACGCAACCGGAGATAATCATTTTATCCGATTGACTATGGTTTCATTATTCAGTACACTATGATTATATCAAGTTCCTTTTCTTTCGTATAGAATGAAATGTAGTAATGGCGGATTCACAGATCATTAGATATTACAGAACGAATCTGTTAAGAGGGCGCAGTATGGAATCATCGGGATTATCCAAGAAAACAATTATTATACTGATCATAATACTGGCGATTGCCGCATCGGGATTTATATGGTCTATTTACGGTGGTACCAATCAGGGACATAGACGTGCCATTACAGGACTGAAAGATCCCATCCAGACAGAAGCCACCGGAAGTGAACAACGATCCGTAAACGGATATGATGTTACGATCCATTATCTGTATAACTATGATATTGACGCTTTGGTCGTCAGCACCCACAATTATTCCGGAACAGGAATTGATGATAAATTGTCATCAAAGGACGTTGCGCTCGCATGGGGACCGGTGGCAGAATACAATGAACTTATTGATTTTCACTGGAGCCAGTCCGGGAGATGGTACCGGTGGCAGGCTAATTCCTATAAAGAAATAGAGAAAGTAGGCGGAATCGAAGGAGTTACACAACATTCATCGAATAATCATCTGATTGCGGCAGACAATTCTGTCAAGCGCCAGATTCGTAAGATCAAGACCGGAGATGAAGTTCATTTGACCGGATATCTTGTCAATATCGATGGCAGCAGATCAGACGGCGCAACCTTCTGGTGGTACACCAGTACAACACGCAGTGACAGCGGAGACGGTTCCTGTGAAGTCTTCTATGTAACGAACGTGGAAATCAAATAATTTTTATTCTCCTTGCCCATCTGCTTACACTTTCTCCACCTCGATAATGAGCTCTAATTTACGGCTCTTCTCCGAATATCACATCTTTCCCGTCTCGGATAACAATATGATCCACAGACTTTGCGGAATAATCATTACTGGTGATCATATTCTGCCAGTCTGTACTGTGAATGCTGAAGTTCACTACCATCACACTTCCGCTTTCAACCTTCACATTATCAGAGAAAGTAATTGCGAGCCTGGTATCTGCATCCTCTGCATCTTCTTTTGAAAATGCTCCTTTCGCGCCGGTAAGTGCCTGATACATGCCTGTCTGACTTGTGACTGCCGCGTGATAACAATCGAAAGCCAGCTCTTTATCATCCTTGGTAAGATAATACTCGATGGTAAGATCCTTGGTATTGACGGCAGTATCTCCGGTATTCGTAATCTCCAAGGTTCCGGCAATGGCGTTGACACTGGCGGATGTATTATCATATCTCATGGATACGGTAAGACCTTCTCCTGTGACAGAATCATTTTTCAGGCCGGAGCCATTCCCCTGATTTTCGTTATTATTGGAATTTCCGTTATCATTTCCGTTATCATTATTATTCTGATTGTTATTACTGCCGGAATTATCGTTATTGTTTCCGTTATTACCATTGTTATTGCTGCCTGTACCCGCGCTTACGCTTTGCCCGGCATTCTTCCCCTGTCCCGGCTCGCTTCCGTAGACAAGTACTTCATTTTCATAGACGGCAAAATGCTCTGCCGGGGTTGTGTTTCCATTCCCTACACCGGCAATATCCACATAGGACGGATCATTGCTGTTATCCCAGACACCGAGGGTACTCTTCATCCGGATCTGGACTTCCTTCTTATAATGCTCCTGTCCTCCCGGATAGAGGGAACCATCGTCAAACATAACCGACAGATAATAGATATGCTTTTCTTCGTCCCAGCACTTGAGACCATCACATCTTCCGCCCGCCATGTAATTGGTAGTGATCTCCACATCAGAGGCGGTTCCACCGGCAGAGTAGAGCTCTGACAGATCCACGTAATACCGCATCTCTACGCTCTCAGCCACGCGTGCCGGCCAAGCGGACTGATTGAACACATTCGCCTTGATCTCTATAAAATCCGATCCATCCGCATTCACACCGCCTTCAACATAGAATTCGTTGACCGGGATGGTCTCGACAGCACCGAAATCCTTCAAGGTCTGACCGTAATAAGTGCCATACAGCTTGGCAAGCAGGCCGGTAAATCCGGCATTGTAATCACAGGCAACCTCATTGGTATTATAATTCGATACTTCATCCGTATAATTATCATTGGCATCCGGGCCGCCGACCAAAGCACCGTATAAGGTATGTCGGGCGTCCGAAGGTTCATTCATGTTATTACTGTATGACCCCTGTGCTGTTCTGTGATGCGGATGTACAGGATAAGAATCCCCATATCCGATCTGATAAGAGAAGCCGGTGCTTCCCAGCGCATAATCCGCCTGTGACACAGCAAAGTCCCAGTAGGTATTCTTCTTACCTGCCGGACAGCCATCCCACTGACTGTATACTGCGGCAACATATGCAGTGGTTGTTGCATATCGGAGAGAGCCCCATGAATCCAGCCATGCAAGTCCTTTCGGAGAATAAGTGATCCGCTCTCCGTCCGAAGTACCGGTCGTCCAGTAATCCAGATGCTTTTCGACTGCATCCTTATAGGTATTCTTATCCGTAATCTGTGCAAGCAGTACTGCTGCCCCAATATGTACATCATCCCAACATAGTGCCCAGTTATAATCCTGACTGGCTTGTGAATAGCATTCCTCCGCAGTCTTAAGATAGGACTCCTCTCCCGTTGCCAGATATAGCCATGCACCTGCCCATGCAAGCTCATCGAAGTATCCGCTCCAGGAATCATAGAAGCCATTTGCCTGCGTATAGCCTGCATCACTTCGAGTCTCATTCGCAAAGGCATACAGCGTCTTGGCATGTGAGAGACATTCCTTGGAGAATGCCGGATCTTCCTTCTCAAATGCCATGCTTGTAACCGCCAGACAGGCAGCCGCCTCTGCTGTCACAGCGGAACCGGGACTGTCCTTCGTTACCTTATAGCTCGGACGCTCCATGTTCATAACCTCTGCCGGTCCCCACCAGGAATGATCGGTTCCGCCGCTTCCGACCTGATAATAGAATTCATAATCGGCGGTATGGCATTTGATCAGATACTCGCTGACCCAGCGCAGATCGCCCAGCATATATGGTAATTGTCCGCTCTCCTCATAGGCGGCACGATCCTCATATAACGACCAGCCAAGCATAGCCCCCGTGTATGCCATCGGCAGATTGAACTTCACATGATCGCCGGCATCATACCATCCGCCGGTCAGATCCACGCCGTTATCACTGCCATCCTGAAGACCACTGTCGCCGCGCCAGTTGCACCGCACCTCCTCCGGAAGATTACCGGAACGTTGTAATTCATAGAATAATAAGGATTTCTGAAGTGCCTCGCCGTAATTATAATTACCGGTCCCCTTCGTTCCCTCGTATCCGGAGCCCTGCTCGGTCAGATTGCCGGTATTTAAGATACTGCTGTGAGCGATCACGGTACTGTCAGACGTATTGGAATTACCGGAATTCCCATCATTTCCGGATGAATGATTATTGGATGAATCATTCCCCGAAGAATTCTGATCGGATTGATTTTCCCCATCCCCTTGCTCGGTTCCATCCTTCTGATCTGCTATCGTTCCTCCTTGATCATTTGCTTTCCGGCGTGCATGAATCGCGATTCCCGCCGCAATTCCGCCGCATATAAGTACAACTGCTGCTATAATGATCACTAATTTCTTCTTATTCAAACCTGATCCTCCTTAGTCCGGATTTCGTTACCATATACAGTGGAATATTGACCATCCAGTCCTGCTCCCGATATTCTGACATTGAACAGCGGATTCCCTTAGAGATCTCATATTTATCACAGAAGGTTCTAAGACTCTTAGAGCGAAGATTCTCCTCCGCTTTCACTTCAACAGGAAGAATCCGGTCTTCCTCCGACAGAATATAATCCACCTCACATCGCGCATTTTCCGCAGAATAATAATACGGAGTCACGCCCAGATCCGCAATCATCTGCTGCAAGACATACTGCTCTGTAAGTGCGTCCTTGAATTCCGTAAAGATCCGATTACCATCCACGATCGTCTGCTGTGTCAGATTACCCATTTCCGCAAGTAGTCCAACATCCACCATGTAGATCTTGAATGCCGATAACTCCGTATAAGCATTCAAGGGAAGCCCTGCTTTCTTAATACGATGGACAAGATGGATCAATCCACAATCCAACAGCCATTGAATTGCCAGTTCAAAATCCTTCGCACGTGCGCCTTCGCGAATCTGACCGTATATGAACTTCTTATTCTCTTTTGCGAGCTGCATCGGAATGGACTGCCATATCATATTCAATCTCGGAACAAGACTGCTGTCCGCATGCTTGGAAAAATCCTGCTGATAATATGCAAGCAGTTCCCGTTTGATATTCCGAACCTGATTATAATCCTTGTCCGTCACAAAGCAATCTACCACCTCCGGCATTCCACCCACAAAATAATACTGTCGGAGTAATTCTATATATCTTAAATGAAACGGGCGGATTCTCTCTACATCTCCGGATTCCAAAAGTTCTTCAAGAGCATCCTCTCCCAACGCAAATAGGAATTCTTTAAGACTAAGCGGATAGAGATCCAGAAAGCTGACCTTTCCCACCGGAAATGATGTACCCTGATGAAGGGCCACGCCGAGCATGGAACCCGCCGCAACAATCTTATATTCTGGTGCCTCCTCATAAAAATACTTCAAGGAAGTGAGTGCGCGCGGCACCTCCTGTACTTCATCAAATATTAATAATGTATGATCCGGCTCAATCTTCTCCCCCACTTCTGCCGATAATGTCAACAATAGTTTGTCCGGATTCAGATCCTGATCAAAGATGGCTGCCAGCCTTTTATTCTCGTCAAAGTTCAGATAGATACATTTTTCAAACTGCGTCCGACCGAACTCTTTCATCAACCATGTTTTGCCTACCTGTCTTGCGCCGCGAATGATCAGAGGCTTTCTCTTCTTGCTGTCTTTCCATTCAATCAATGTATCCAGTGCCAATCTTCTCATGAAGCATACCACCTTTAACTTATTATTTATACCATATCCATTACATAACGGAGTATTCGTTCGATAGCTTTTGATTTCCTTTATTTTATATGAAAAAGAAATAAGAATCAACACTTTTATGTGCTTATTTTTGATTTGAGATACACTTTTATGTACTTGTTTTTGTTTTGAAACGCACTTTTATGAATATATAACCTGTATAACACCATTTCTATATACTTATACCGCTATTCCCAGTATACATCGCCGAATACATCTCTCACATACCCTGCCATACAATCCAGCTTGGCCCTAAGATGCGGATAGTGCTCGATCCTCTCCTTAGCAGTTGCGAATCCATATACATCCGGATCATACCTGCTCATCAGATACGCCGCCATGATCGTGGCACGATCTTCATAACCGGTCGTTGTACTATAGATCTCCACAAAGTACACGGAGTCCGGATTATCTTCATCTTCTCCGTACCATGGGATCAAATAATCGAAGTTCTCGTCCTCATAAAAATAATTGTCAAAATCTTCCGAATAATGGAATCCCGGCGGATTCAGCTGATTCCACTCTTCCTGATCAAATGCCTGATAATTCTCATCAGAAACCCGCTGTTCCACCGCATGCCACATTTCATGATGTACAACATCGCCATCCGACAACATATCCACATCGATCATAAGATTATACCAAGCTCCTGAATCATAGAACAGTCCACCCGGAACAAAGCTGCCATCCGGATTCGTGAAATCCTCCACCAGCAGGAAACGCAATCCGCCCTCTCCCCGATAATTCCGGAATGTCTCAAAGAAATCCTTGGAATAATAAGATAATGCCTGCTCCAGTTCATCCAAAGCAACATCTGTATCCAGACTCCATTCGATCTGTTCATAATCCTCAGCTTCAGTCGTAATAAAATCATAAAACCCATTTGACGCCACATTCAGGCATTCATTTCCAATCAGGATCCGGACGCCGTATTGCTCCTCCAGCCGGTCAGCATGTGCTCTTGCCTCTTCCAGTTTCTTGCCAACTGTGTAAGTCTTCGGCTGTTCTTTTTCATATGTTCCGGTAGGTAATTCCTCCCAGTTTTCCACCTTATCCGGATTAATCAACAACAGCACATTCTTATCTGTACGAACAGTGCATCCGCTGATCAGAACACAGTTTAAATCGTCCGAATATGCCTGAAATGTATAATCCGATCCTGACAAATACGAGGTCATATCCAGAGATCTGCCATTCAGAATATCCAGGAAAAGATACTTGGATTCCGGATTAATCCATCCGTCTCCATCATATTCATCCATTGGCGCGTCTCCGTAACCATCCCAATCTTCCCCATAATATTCCTGATTATTCCAATTATTATCCAAATCTTCTCCGTAATCATTTGAATCATCTCCATAGTCGCCTGTATCCCATACAGTATCTCCGACCGAATCATCCGATTCTTCCGAATCGCTCGGATTCATATCTTCATCCATCACAGTCTCCGGGATTTCCGGCTGTTGTATGGATACTGCATATCCGGAATTCTTGATAATATCCGTATAATCAAAGATAGAAAAATGATAATCAATATGATCCTGATTAAAAAACGGATCCTCGACAGTAATATAGCTGTCTTCCTCATAACCATGCATACAGATCAATTGTCTGTCTTTCAGATAATATTGCGCATATTCCATGGGTTCTGAATAGATATAATCCTGATTCTGCAGAGAATAGATAGAATACTCATTTACAGCAATTTCGTCAATCCCGTCTCCCCGTACAACAGCCAGCTGCTGCTTCGGATCAAAAAAAGTGATCTCCGCGCGCGGATCCAGAGATACCAAGGTCTGCTCCGTTCCGTCAAAGGACATCTGCTTGATCTCATTCATTTCAATACAGTATATACAATCATCATCACGATCATAAGATGCTATTCCACTCTCATAATCCAGGGAAGACTGATAGTTTAGATTCTGATCATAGATCTGATACTTTGATTTCTCATAATCAAGAAAGAGATATTCGCCATTTGGTCTGACACCAAGAAAAACACCCGAACTTACATTATCGGATTCCAGAACGATCTCGTCTTTATTAACATCGACCACACAAAATGAACTTTTCCATTCATACTCATCATAATTGTCTTCTCCGGACTCATACAACAATCCGAACAAACCGTCTCCGGCCGACTGAATATTGTAAACCCTGCCCTTTCCTTCCATACAATGCAGCTGAAGTACAGGTGTATCCGGCAGCAAGAATCTTGCCCAGTTAATGCGCGGATGATCCGTTGTCGAATCGGAAGACGGATTGGCGGTATTGTCTTTAATACCATCAGAAGAATTATCGACAGTACTGTCCGTTGATGATTGCGGGTCTGCCGGAGAAGGCTGCTTTCCGGTACACGAAGACAGACACAAAGATACCATCATCAAAATGACTATAATCTGTGACAACCTTCTCTTTTTATCCATCTGTCTCCCCTATCCAATCTTATTTATTTTTATTCGATATATCGTACATACGATGATCCAGCCGATCTTCAAACTCCTTTACCGGAAGCGGCTTATCAAAGAAGAAGCCCTGAGCAATATTACAACGGGTCTTCTGCAGGAGCTCTACCTGCTTTTTCGTCTCCACACCTTCGGTAATACATTCCAATCCCATATCCTGCGCCATAGATACCACATGCTTGAACATGATATTCGTGATACTGGTCGGATCTTCATCATCCTCCGGCAGAAAGCTCTTATCAATCTTCAACACATTCCATGGAATCTGACGGATCAGATTCAAAGAAGAATATCCCATTCCAAAATCATCTACCGAAGTACGAACGCCCTCCTGCTGAAGACCGCTGACAACGTTGCTCAAAGCCCGGAATCCAACTTCTGTCGTAGTTTCCGTCAATTCTATTTCAACATACTGCGGTGGAATATTATTACTATGTATGATATCCGTCAAATGATCCAGCAGATCCACATCCACCAGATGCTTCCGTGATAAATTGACGGAAATCCGCACCGGCTGTCTTCCTTCATTTAACCACCGGCGAATATCCTTGCATACCTGATCCAGCATGTAGAAATCCAGCTGACATATGGTATCATTCTGTTCAAAGATCGGTATGAATTCCATCGGAGGAACAGTCTTACCATTACGAAACCAACGGCATAGAGCCTCTGCCCCGACCATATTACCGGTGTTGACATCTACCTTCGGCTGATAGAATACTTGGAATTCCTTTTTTTCCAACGCTTCCGGGAACATTCTCTGGACTTTGAGCGCATGTTCTCTCATCTCAAGCATCTGCGAATTGAAGAAAATGATAGGGCGGTCCAGACTTCTTCTTGCCGCCTGAGAAGAAGCAATGATCTTGTCCATGATCAGTCCCGGACTCTTCATAACAAAGTCCTTTGGAATAGTAAATACCCCTGTGCTGGCGGCCACCTTTACCCGCTTCTCATTTACCGTATCATATAGAACCGGAATTCCGGAAAGAATATCCAATATATGTTCTAACAATTCTGTCTTAAATACTGCCACAAAATTATCGCCACCCATGTGACAGACAATTCCGTTGTCTCCGATCGTCTCTTTCATAATGTCAAAATAATTGCGCATGACAATATCGCCATTTTCTCTTCCGATCTCTTCATTGATCAGGGAAAAATGACGCAGATTATAACAGACCGCAGTATGACCATACAGCTTGCCCTGTTCATTGATCTGTTCCAGATAACGCATATAGGCTCTGAGATTCGGCCAACCGCTCTCATCATAAAAGCCCAATCTCTCAACAACCCTTTCCATTCGGCTGCGTCCCATAAAGCTAAGAAGAGAACGCATGACCAGATCTGCCTTCTGATATTCTTCCTCCGAAAGCGGCGCATCTTCCTTCGCAATATACAAGGTACCGATCATAACCGTAGAAGACTTGGTTACAATTCGAATACGATTGATCTCAATATCGCCTCTTCCGTTATCGCAATCACAAAAATACTCCCCGTCCCGATTCCGCTCATCACGGAAGGTTTGATAGAATTCCACTGTCCCCTTTGCTATTCGAAGCAGACCGCACAGTTTCTGAAGGACCCGTACCAATTCATCATGATCGAACGGTCCCTTGGTCGTCAGGATATCGATCCATTTTTCAAATAGCAGCTGAAATTCCTCTCTGCGATTCTCATCCATAGCAGCCACCCCCTTTCGTAACATATATCTTAACTATATCATACACTCTCTGTTTTATGATCCCAAACATAGAAATGCTCTCGCAGATGAACATTATTTCACTAACCTCGCACTTCGTGTTCACTAAGTGTTCATATTATACCATAAATCATGGACTACGAGTAGTATTTTATTATCAATTAATATATAAAACAAATATTTTTTACTTACTGGTTTCTGATTACTTTTTGACAATGAAAAAGGCGTTCCAAAATTACTGGAACGCCTCCCCTCATTTCCTCTTCAGTACTTATGTACTGATCCTCTATTTTGCAAACTGTCGGAGAATACTCTCCAGACGGGAAGCAACCTCTTTGTTCTGCTCGGATTGATTCTGGATATCCGAAGCAATATTCGATGTGCTTTCGTTCTTATCTACGATCACGTTGATCGCCGAACGGTTATCCTCTGTAATCTTCGTGACTCTCTCAATATGTCCGGAAATCTCATTTACCGAAATCTCCAGATTCTCAACACTCTTCTTCATCTCTAACAGACAGTTTATGATCTCATTCACCTTCTCGCTGTATTCGGCCGATCGATCCGAGAAGTTCTGGAATCTTCCGACCATATCCTCCGCAATGAATGTAAGGATTTCCTCGAAGCAGTCATTCACCGCCTGAATACTGTCATTTGCCTCCGTACACAATGTCTGAATCGTAGCCGCCGTATTCTTAGAGCTCTCTGCCAATGTTCCAATCTCATCCGCCACCACTGCAAACCCGCGTCCGGCTTCTCCGGCTCTGGCAGCTTCGATCGAAGCATTTAAAGACAGCAGATTGGTCTGGCTGGAAATATTTAAGATCTCGGAGGCCAGATCATTGATCCGCGACAGACTGCCTAACCGTTCGATTGCTTCATCAACGGAAGCTCTGGTATCCACTAAGGTTGTCTGCCCCTTTTCAAGTGCTGTGGAAGCATTATCCGTCATATCCGCCGCACTGCGAACAACCACATCTCCCATATCCACCGAGGTCTTGATGTCATTGATCATTGTATCTACAACACTCTCAATCTTGCGGATCTCTTCATTCACATTATTCATGAAGTCATTGGTGTTCTCAAGCTGTGCGGAAAGCTCCTCCGCCGTTGACACATCGTCGTTGACATTCTCCACAAGCATGGTTGCGGATTCCTTCATCTGATCCGCTTTCTCATCCAAGATCGAACTACAATCCTGAAGCGTTCCCGTAATCTCTCTCAGGGAGCTGATCAGGCTTTGGGTCGCAGTAGAGATATCGCCAATCTCATCGCCTCTGGCCGAGTACCGCTCCATCGAATCCTTTTCTGTAATATCCAAGTCCTTCAGCTCTAAGATGCTTCGATCGATCTCCTTCATCGGACGGAGCATCATCTGAATGATGAAGTACGAAATGATACACAACACGATCACGACTACCACGCAAACAACGATCAAAGTCGTCCGAAGCTGGTTCGTGGAAGCATAGACCTCTGATTTACTATCATATAACAGGAACAGCCATCCGTAATCCGCCATATAATAATAACCTGCAACATATGACTTACCATCTGCCTTGTATTCAATACATCCGCTGGTATCTGTACCGGTTCCGGCATACTGAGCGATCAGCTCATTCAGATAAGCTTCCTCAACCGGTGCAGCAATCCGTTCCTCATCCGCATGGAAGATATATTCCCCTTTATTCACATTGATCATGCAATACTCTGCACTCTCCATACCATTTAAGCTTAAGCTGTCTAAGATCTGAATCAACCCGCTGGTAAATACACCGCCGCCAACCAGACCGGCCGGATTCCCCTGCTCATCATAGACGGCTTTGTACAAAGATACGATCTGGGCACCGCTCGCAGGTGAAATGATAATACCGGTATTATAGACACCGTCACCTTCTGCCAGCATGGAATCCTGAAGTGCCTTTAACGGATCGCCCTCTCTCGTCGTAATACCAACAACCTTCGAATTCGTATGCGCAAGCACGTGGGTGTTCCACTCACTCGCATATAAACCTTCCAAATTATCCACATCCGCAGAGAACTTCTCTGTATATGCCTGTGCTGCTGCAACCGCCTCCGGATCGTCCGGATTCTGCATAATATCAAGAACCTCGCCCGCACGGCTGTAAGCTGTCAGCGTATTCTCGGTCTCATTTACATAATTCTTAATGATCTGACTTCGTTCCTGAACAATGATCTCCAGATTATCCTTGATCGAATTCCGTTTCTCCTTCGTTACCGTCCGGATCACGAAGACTGCCAGTCCGAGCATGACTACCAATTGAATGATCAAGATACAACCTATAATCTTCTGTCCTAACGAAAACCCGCTTCTTCTCTGCATGTGTTTGTCCCTCCATGATTCGTATCCATATTATTTCGGCAGTGTTTGTTAATCGTTTAACATCGTACCTTTCATCAACTAAAACGTTTAACCAACTATGCAATAACTATATCTCTCCTACATAGAAAAGTCAAGCAATACAAGCCTTATTCCTATCTCCGGGAATCCTGCCTCTTTACCACGGAATCCCTTGCCAAAAGCCTGCAGGGAACCTTGATCACCTGTTCTTGTTTCACAGCCTCATTCCCCTGAATCCGCTCCAGGATACAAGAAGCTGCCCGGTCACCAATCTCTATTAACGGCAGCTCCATCGTGGACAACGACGGAATGAAGAAATCCGTAAATACATTGTTATCAAATCCCATGACGGAAATGTCTCTCCCAACATATTTCCCCATTGTGTAGATCTGCTGATAGGCACCCACTGCCATCAGATCCGACATGCAGAATACCGCAGTAACATCTGCGTCGGCTAGCTCTGCCATAACCTCATACGCCTGCTTGATCTGCCAATCGCCATATCTCACAAGTGCATCTTCATACGGAATTCCATTCTCCTCCATAGCCCGCCGAACGCCCTGCATACGAAGGATCGCATGAAGATTATCCGCCTTCCCTGATATGATCCCGATCCTATCATGCCCTTTTTGAATCAGATATTGATACGCCTGATACCCTGCATCCTCATCATCCGGAACAATAGAAGGAACTATCGGATTCTTCTCTAAGGCATAGGTCATGACTACCGGAATATCAAAGCTTTCCGGGAATATATGTACCTCTCTGGAATGAACGGCAATATAGATGATTCCGTCCACCATCATATTCCGAAGCTCATCCATCGCCGGATCCGCAACCGAATGAACCATGCTTTCATCCTGAAACCACGAATCACTCCATCTGGAATATAAGCGAAGATTCTTCAAAATTGTCTGGAAGCCTGCCTGCTCTAAGTTATTCATGACCGCTTCCACGATTGGAGGAACAGAAAAATGAGCGATGTCCTCCGCAATAATACCAATATGTCCGGTACGCTTGCTCCGCAGCCCTTTAGCAATTGGACTCGGCTTATATCCGTACTTTTTTACGGCATCCCATATGCGTTGTTCCGTATCCGCTCCCGCCTTATTCTTGCCATTTAGCACATTGGATACCGTAGCAATTGACACATTGCATTCCTCAGCAATATCCTTGATCGTAACCATATTTACCTCATTTCCTCTGATACGATTCTCTAACCCCAAGTTCATTATACAGAAAACAAGGTTATGAAACAACAATATATAAATAAAATGCATTTCACCGTCTTATTACAGGAACTACCATTAAAAAACCCCTCTTACCGATCATCCGATAAGAGGGGATCTGTAGATATATTTTGCTAAAATCAGCGTGCTTTTCTTCCTGATGTAACAGCATAACCAGCGATCGAGATCAACATAAGCACTGCCGCTGCTGTAACCGGAACTGCATCTCCGGTCTTTGGAGATTTATCAGCAGCTGAAGCTGTGGCTGCCACAGTTGTTGCTTCTGTTGTTGCTTCTGTCGTTGTTGCAGCATCTGAGGTAGAAGCTTCTGCCGCAGTTTCTGTTGCTGCCTCAGCAATCGTGAATTCTGCGCTCACAGACTGACCATCTTTATAGGCAAAGGCAACTGTATGCTTGCCTGCTGACAAGGAATTCAGATAAGCAGCCTTTAAGGTCAGGATCGTACTACCTGATGTAAGAGTATAATTCTCTTCTCCAATGGCACTTCCATCTACGCTCACAGACGCCAGATCCTCTAATGCGCCACTGCAGGTGATCGTCAGATCCTCAGACGCACCAACAGTATGAGATGAATCCTTACCTGTCGTAATCTGATATCCGGTAGAAGCTTCAATCGGGAGGCTCACACCAAAGTAGAAACAATAGGTTCCATCCGGAGTAAATTCCCCGCTATCCGGATTGATCTCGCCATTCGGCCCTACGCCGACCTCACCTTTTGGATCTTCTCCGCCAATCTGAAATAACTTCCAGCCTTCTTCCCAATCTCGCTTTGGAATATTCATTCCCTGAACAGTAAAAGAATCAATATCAGCGGCCATAAACTTATCATAGGATTCCTTGGTAATGTCAGCAAAGAAGGTGATATAGATCGCATTGATCGTATTACCATTATCATCCTCCCAGCTCTCACCGTCTGCCTCATCATTATCATACCCCCACCAATAATCGTATCCTATATACACATGAGGTTCTCCGGTGAATTCTAAATCATCAATTCCGGAAATATCACTTACATTACCTTCAATCCGATTATCACCGGTATTCTCTTTGGTAAGCTTGCTCATCACACTATCCGCAACAGTAATAGTTCTTGTCTCGCCAGCGCGTACCGTCTCCGGTGCTGCCAGGCTGATCGCAGCACCTATCGTCAAGCCTAATGCCAGCACGCTAGCGATTACACGATTCGATAATTCATGAAAATGCTTCTTTTCCCGCTTCATTTTCTCTCTCCTTTTCTTTCTCTCAACTGCTTGTTTATCCCTTCCGTGAAATATCATATTTCTATAGACTGCAAGCAGCTTTCATACATATACAACACATTTATACTAGAACAGTATATCTTCTGTGAGAGTTTAAATCAAGTCAAAAAATGAAACGCTGCTTAATCCCCAAATGATCGTTGGTTAATCACGCATAAAATCCCCATTATCGTCACACACTATCCATAATGATCAAGAAATGAGGTAAACTACTATGCGTAAAAAGAATGGAGTTAACGTAGAAGAGCTTCCAAAGGCTGCACTTGATGAGATTCCGTCAGTCAAGGAAAATGCTGTTTCTATCACGGGACTTGTGAAGAAGAAGGGCAGGATCATCGGCTATCAATTATCCGATCAGCGCGTGGTCAGTCGGGAAGAAGGAGTCAGCCTTGCCAAATCCGGCGATATCAAGGGTGTCGGAATTGCACACCGCAAAGAGACAGAATACTTAAAGTCCATTCCGGACGGTTCCGAAAACAATAATCTGTCTGCACTTCCGACTGTCAGTGCCGAAGTACTGAAATAGTGTATAAAGCTTCCCATATAGACAATTTCCGAAGTGGCTCATTTAGCTCACGGAATGGTCTATATGGGAAGCTGTACCATCATTTACTATTTCATAGTTGGATTATACTAAAAGACTTTCAATGCGTAATCAAATATTAATTGTTTCATTGTTAAGTCTATGTTTATAATCACTGCGTTTTACAATATCTATTACTCTATTTAACCCCTCATCTGTATATATCAGTTCAATAAAAAAATATAAAATCCCTGTAACGAATCTTCTATGAATCGGACAAATACCTATAGAACGGCGTTCAAATCCGATGTATGATGAACATACGATCAGAGAATACACGAATCATCCATTATGATGAACAATCCTATACGCAAAGGAGGTGGAGAAGCTGAATATGGAGAAAATGTGCAGCGAATACTACGAGCTTGTATTCAAGTATCTGCTGACACTGACACACGATCATGATCTGGCCGAGGAGCTGACGCAGGAGACCTTCTACCGTGCCATCCGCAAGTTAAAGTCCTTCCGCGAGGACAGCAAGATGTCCACCTGGCTCTGTCAGATCGCCA
>JAFUAW010000006.1 GCA_017460485.1 Lachnospiraceae bacterium
ACAGGCGTTAGGAATAGCGATTAATATGGCAATTGATGAATGCATTGCATATGGTATTTTGAGAGAGTTCTTTCAAGAGCATCGAGCGGAGGTGGAGAAGACTATGGTATTGGATTATACATATGAACGAAGAATGGAACTGAATCGGCAGGAGGGATATGAAGAAGGAACTCAAACCGGCTTTAGTCAGGGAATCAGCCAAGGAATCGCTCAGGGAATCAGTAGAGGATTGGTCTCTTTGGTGCATACATTAAGGAACTTTTTAAGTACGCCTGAAGACATCTGGCAGCAGGTAATTCGGAATCCGGATTATAAGGATGTGACTTTGAATCAGGTGAAGGAATTGATGATGAGTGATAATAGGACTGATTAGAACACCCGCAAGAATTCTATTGATAAAAAGTAATAACCTACACTATAATTGGTGTAGGTTATTTTGCGCGTTCCCCGAGGCAAGCAGACATGCTTGCATGGATATTTGCCGAGGGGCGCGACATCGAGTAGGGAATATTATCCCCTACTCGATTGGAATGGAGTATGTGTTTATGGATCAATGTGTTCTTTCCGTGATCAGCTTCACCCGCGTGGGATATGAACTGTCTGAAAAAATGAATATGGCTGTGCGTAAATCCGCAAAGGCGATCACCATATACCGCTATGTGAAATGCGAAGCGCTTCAGTGTCGGGAACAGAAGGACATCACGAATCGGGAGGCTGCTGGTGAGGACAGGATTGGAGAGCAGATCGGAGATACGGTTTCCAAGGATATTCTGTATTTCGAGGGATCGATCGCGGGTTGGGCGAAAGAACAGTTCAAGGAACACAGGGCTGTCGTGTTTATCGGGGCTGTGGGAATTGCTGTACGCGCGATCGCGGGTTGTGTGGAGAGCAAATTAACAGACAGTCCTGTTATTGTGATTGATGAGCAGGGTAATTATGTGATACCGTTGCTGTCCGGGCATGTAGGCGGCGCGAATGAGTTGGCTGTGTGGATTGCAAATTTGATCGGCGCGGTCCCGGTTATTACGACAGCGACGGATCTGGAACATAGATTTGCGGTAGATGTATTTGCAAAGAAAAATCAGCTGGTGATCTGCAATAAGGATGGGATCGCCAAGGTGACGGCTAAGGTCTTGGAGGGGAAGCCTCTGCGGATGGCAGTGCCGGAGGAGGTTCTGTATCGATGCTGTCATGATAAGATTGAAAATGAAGCTGCTCAATGCGTGAATATGGCGGATCAGAGTATGATGGCGACGGATAAGTCTAAGAATGATCCTGAATCTGGTCATATGATTCCGAAGATAAAAAAGGAGTCGCTGAAACAGGTATCCGGAACAGATATTCAGCTATTGGCGATAGAGGCTTTGAAGCCGGATTCAAAAGTGGACGTATTGATTTCCGAGGATAACTGGCGATGGATGGAAACTGGTGGAGAGCATGCTTTGTTATATCTTGCGCCAAAGGAATATGTGGTCGGAATCGGGTGCAAGCGGGGAGAACTGTATGAGGATCTTCGGGCATTTGTTCAGCAATGTATAGAGGAACAGGGAATTGTCTGGGATCAGGTGGCTTGCTTTTCGTCGATCGATCGGAAGGAACAGGAAGAGGGAATTCTTGAGTTGTCGAGACAGATAAGAGTCCCATTTCTTACTTATACTGCGGAGGAATTAGAAGCGGTCGAAGGAGATTATGCAGAATCTGAATTTGTCAAAGATACGGTCGGTGTTGGAAATGTCTGCGAGCGCGCAGCTGTTGCCGCTTGCGGAGATGGCGGAATTGTGATACAGCATAAGCGGGCATATAACGGTAAGACTGTGGCAATCGCCAAGCGCAAATGGAGTGTAAGCTTTGAGTTCTCATAGTGCTTTGTAATCTTAATAGATATGGTCATATGACTTTATCAAGGATAGGTTGTAACTGGTAGTTAGAATATGTAGTTTTATTGACATGAGTTTGCCAGGGATATTAGATCACATTGTATCATTGTGTATTAATGGAAGAATGATAATAATTATAGATGGAAGGGAGTGCTTCAGCAATCATGAAGAATACCATATATGTTGTGGGCATGGGACCGGGCGGCCGGGAACATATGACATATGAAGCTGTGCATGCAATGGAAACGGCGGATGTGATCGTGGGTTATAAGGTCTATATCGATCTGGTTCGGGAACATTTTCCCGTGAAGGAGTTCTATTATACGGGAATGCGGCAGGAGGAGGAGCGCTGCCGCTACTGCTATGAAACGGCGATGTCCGGTAAGCAGGTGACATTGATATGCAGCGGGGATGCCGAGATCTATGGCATGGCGTCCTTGATGTACGAGATCGGACGGGAGTATCCGGACATAACGCTTCGGATTGTACCGGGAATCACGGCTGCGATCAGTGGCGCGGCAGTCTTGGGGGCACCGCTGAATCATGATTTCTGCGTGGTCAGTCTGTCGGATCTTCTGACACCATGGGAGAAGATCGAGAAACGGTTGATCGCGGCGGCAGAAGGGGATTATGCCATTGCAATCTATAATCCGTCGAGTCACAAGCGGGCAGATTATCTGAAACGGGCTTGCGATATATTGCTAGAGTATTTGGAACCGGAGCGTGCCTGTGGTTATGTGGAAAATATCGGACGAGAGGGCGAGCGCGCTGTCGTATGTACGCTGCGTGAGTTACGTGATATGCAGGTAAATATGTTTACAACGGTATTTATCGGGAACTCTACCACAGAGATCGTGAATGGAAGTCTGGTCACCAAGCGTGGCTATCCGGCGGAGGAAAAATGAGAATTTTAAAATTAAATATTGACTAACGCATGCTTTATGGTATTATATTATTAACGGTGAGTCCTACCGATAAGTGTGACTGCTAAAAGCGTTAGGAACTCTAATGGAGTTGCTACAGAGATGGCTATGCAGATAATGCATAGCCATTTATACATTAAGGAGTAATATGCAAGAAGAATTACATTTATACAAGGTGGATATGAAATACGATTATCATAGAGCAACCCTGAAGGACATTGACATACTGGTACGGACAAGGGTCGAGGTTCTGCGGGCAGCAAATCATTTGGACGATGATGTTGATATGTCTGAGGTGGAGCAGGCTTCACGGGAGTATTATATGAAAGCACTGCAGGATGGCTCACATACGGCATATCTTGTCTATGCGAATGGAAGCTGTATCGGAACAGGCGGTATCAGCTATTACCGGGTCATGCCGACCTATCATATTCCGACCGGTCGTAAGGCTTATATTATGAATATGTATACGAAGCCGGAATACCGGAGACAGGGGATCGCCCGCAAGATGCTGGATCTTCTGATTCAGGATGCGAGGGCACAGGGAATATATGATATATCGCTGGAGGCGACGGATGAGGGACGCCTGTTATATGAGAATTACGGCTTTGTAGATATGGATTGCGAAATGATGATTCCGAGAGTGGAATGTGATGACATTAGAATTGGTAGTGTTGAAGATAGATCTGACATTGTATCTGAAAGGGACAGGCAATGAAGAACATTGTGATATTTTCCGGCACGACGGAGGGAAGGACGCTGTCGGAGCTTTTATGTGAAAATGGAATACCACATCTGATAAGTGTTGCTACGGAGTACGGTAAGAAGCTCTGTCCGGAGCACATGCTTGCAAGAGTGGTACAGGGGCGGATGAATACAGAGGAAATGGCTGCCTTCTTAACAAAGGAGCAGATCGATCTGGTGATCGATGCGACCCACCCTTATGCTGTAGAGGTGACGGAAAATATCCGACAGGCGGTACTTGAGCGGAGCAAGCAGGGACAGGCTGTGAAGTATCTGCGGTATGTTAGGGAAACCAATGCTGATGAGACAGCAAGCGTTCGCTCAGATACGCCGTTCGATGATGATGCGTGTGTGCATAAGAGCATGATTCATTATTATGGATCTGCGGAGGAATGTGAGCAGGCGCTTCATTCTGTCGCTGGGAATATTCTGCTGACGACCGGAAGTAAGGAGCTTTCTGTATTCTGTCAGAGTGAGGAGCTTCAAAGACGCTTGATCGTTCGTGTGCTTCCCGGACAAGAGAGCATTGGCTTATGCGAAGAACAGGGGCTTCTCGGAAAACAGATCATAGCGATGCAGGGACCATTTTCGGAAGAAATGAATCTGGCAATTATCAGGCAGTATCAGGTGTCTTGCATGGTAACGAAGCAAAGCGGGAGAAATGGCGGTTTTCAGGAGAAGCTGTCGGCGGCGGCGATTGCCGGAATTCCGGTGTATGTGATCGGGGCACCGGTGCAGGAAGCAGGCAGCACTCTGGAGGAGATCCTGTCAGAGATCGGAGTGACGGAACCGAAGCTTGAGATTGCGGATGAGAAGCATTATGAGATGGAAGAGTCGGAACAGTCAGTACATGAGAATTCAGAGATATCTACGGATAAGAATGCAACTGCTGCGAACGGGGACTTAGGATATTCTGAGGGAAAAGGGGAGAATGCTCTCATGGATATCAAGCTGGTCGGCTGCGGTATGGGATCAGCGGATACCCTTACGGTTGCGGCTAAGCAGAGTATAGAATCTGCGGATATCCTGCTTGGCGCAGAGCGTTTGATCCGTCCATATACAGCAAGAATTGAGAAACAGCCGTACTATCTGGCTCAGGATATTGTGCCATATCTTTGTGAGATACAGGAAAGATGTGTGAAAAGCAGGGGGATATTACAGAATGAAAATAGCCAAATGCTGCGTGTGACGATCTTATTTTCCGGCGACACGGGATTCTATAGTGGGTGTGAGAAGCTGTATGCTGCCATTGATCAGGCGATTCAAGATGGTAAGCTGGCCGCAGCGATTCGTATTCTTCCGGGCATATCTTCGGTATCTTATCTTGCTGCGCGGCTTCATACAAGCTGGGAGCATGCGGCAATCTTAAGTGTGCATGGGAAGGGTGATGTCTCGAATTGGAGAGAGGAGCTTATACAGACGGTAAGGGAACACGATAAGACATATCTCCTTGTGTCTCGTGCCAGGGATGTGGTGGATGTATACCATATACTTCAGGAATTGGTGGAGCAATCACATCCGGCGGAGGAGCGTGTGATGTGTGCCGGATATCAGCTTGACGCCGGATATCAGCTATCATATCCGGAGGAGCAGATGATCCATTATGAAATAACTTCTTCCAAGGATGGGAAAACGATAGATTTCAATGACCTTCCGGAAGGACTGTATATCTGCCTGATAAGGCATTGTATGTGATAGATTAATGCAACTAATATTATTTCTCTGAAAGGCGGTAATGAAAATGAATTCGAATCATACATATTATGCCTCCATTCCGGATTCGGAGTTTATTCGCGGCAAGGTTCCGATGACGAAGGAGGAGATCCGGCAGATCAGTATAGGCAAAATGAAGCTGATAGAGGACGCCGTCGTCTATGATGTCGGAAGCGGTACCGGTTCTGTGGCGGTCACGATCGCAGGTATATCCGATCAGATTCAGGTGTATGCAATCGAGAGAAAGCCGGAGGCGGTGGATCTGATTCGGCAGAACTGTGAGAAGTTCGGCAGAAGGAATGTGGAGATTGTAGAAGCAGAAGCACCGGAGGGATTGTCAGAACTGCCGGCACCGACACACGCATTTATCGGCGGAAGCGGAGGACATTTGCAAGAGATCTTGACCACCCTATATCAGAAGAATCCGGCGATGCAGGTAGTGATAAATGCGGTAAGTATGGAGACCATGCAGGAGTGTATGGCGATAGAGAACCATACCCAGAAATATCAGGTTACCGATTACTCGCTGGTGCAGGTGGG
>JAFUAW010000076.1 GCA_017460485.1 Lachnospiraceae bacterium
AATTCCGGTCGGAAATGTGCCCGCAGCTCTTCCATTACCATGCTCTGTGCATCCTCTGTGATCTGTCCGGATGCATCAATTCCTTCCAGTAGATAGTTCGAGCCGATATTCGAGGTCATGATCAAGATCGTATTCTTAAAATCGACGGTCTTGCCCTTGGAATCCGTGATTCGTCCATCATCCAATACCTGCAGAAGTACATTGAAGACATCCGGATGCGCCTTCTCAATCTCATCAAAGAGCACGACCGAATATGGCTTTCTCCGAACCGCCTCGGTCAGCTGTCCGCCCTCATCATAACCTACATATCCCGGAGGCGCTCCGATCAGACGGGAGACAGAGTATTTCTCCATATACTCACTCATATCGATTCGCACCATATTGGCTTCATTATCAAAGAGGGCAGCTGCCAGCGTCTTGGCAAGCTCTGTCTTACCGACACCGGTAGGCCCCAAGAATAGAAACGATCCAATCGGCTTCGTTGGGTCCTTGATCCCTGCCTTCGAACGTATAATGGATTCGCTCACTAACTGAACTGCTTCGTCCTGTCCGACTACGCGCTTATGCAGCTCTGCATCCAGATGCAGTGTCTTATTTCGTTCGCTTTCCGTCAGCTTCGCAACCGGAATTCCAGTCCAGCGGGATATGATCTTCGCAATCTCTTCATCCGTTACACTCTCATGCACCAACTGGTGTTCATTGGTCTTCAGTCGTTCTTCCTCTTCCTCTAATTCTTTCTTAAGCTCCGGCAGCTTACCGTACTGCAGCTCTGCCGCTTTATTCAGATCATAGTTACGCTGTGCGATCTGAATCTGATTATTCATATCCTCAATGGCTTCCCGCAGCTTGGTTACCTTATCTACCTCCTGCTTCTCCCGCTCCCAGTCTGCCTTCGCGCCCGCAAAGGTCTCCCGGAGCTCTGCCAGTTCCTTCTGCAGCTCCTCCAAACGTTCCGTACTTAAGCGGTCATCCTCCTTCTTCAGTGCCGCTTCTTCAATCTCCATCTGCATGATCTTCCGGGACATATCATCTAATTCCATCGGCATGGAATCAAGCTCCGTCTTGATCATCGCGCACGCCTCATCCACCAGATCAATCGCCTTATCCGGCAGGAACCGGTCAGAGATATACCGATTAGATAGAACAGCCGCAGACACCAGCGCGCCATCCGTAATCTTCACTCCATGGAAAACCTCATAGCGTTCTTTCAGCCCACGCAGGATCGATATGGTATCCTCCACCGTCGGTTCATCAACCATAACCGGCTGGAACCGCCGCTCCAAAGCCGCATCCTTCTCAATATACTGACGGTATTCATCTAAGGTAGTCGCGCCAATACAATGCAGCTCTCCACGCGCCAGCATCGGCTTCAGCATATTACCAGCATCCATGGCACCATCCGTCTTACCGGCACCGACAATGGTATGCAGCTCATCAATAAATAATATGATCTTACCGTCACTCTTCTTCACTTCATCCAAGACCGCCTTCAGTCGTTCCTCAAACTCTCCGCGGTACTTGGCACCGGCAAGAAGCGCACCCATATCCAGCGCATAGACCTGCTTATCCTTCAATCCGTCCGGCACATCGCCGCGCACAATTCTCTGGGCAAGCCCTTCCACAACCGCCGTCTTACCAACACCCGGTTCTCCGATCAGAACCGGATTATTCTTCGTCTTACGGGATAGGATACGGATCACATTCCGGATCTCAGAATCCCGTCCAATGACCGGATCCAGCTTCTGCTGTCTGGCACGCTCCACCAGATCATATCCGTATTTGGCAAGGCTGTCATAGGTAGCCTCCGGATTATCCGTCTCCACCGACTGATTCCCCCGTACATTCATAAGTACCTTCAAGAATCCGTCTCTGGTAATCTTATGCTTGGCAAATATATTGCGTACCGCCTTATTCGCCTTCTTGATCATCGCGAGGAAAATGTGTTCCACTGAGATATAGGAATCTCCCATCTGCTTGGATTCATTCTCCGCATCCATCAAGGTCATGGTAAATTCCCGGCTCATATAGACATCACTGGTTCCCGTCACCTTCGGACGATAGGC
>JAFUAW010000007.1 GCA_017460485.1 Lachnospiraceae bacterium
CTCCAGCTGTGATTACGCTTTTAAAGCAGCCGAACAGATCATGGAGGAGAAACCGGATGCCAAGATCATTGTCATCGACTCACTTGCCGCAACCTTGGGGCAGGGGCTTCTGGTCTATTACGCATGCAAGAAAAAAGAGGAAGGCGCAGATATCGATGAACTGGCCGCTTATATCGAGGATATGAAATATCACATCTGCCATATGTTCACCGTTGACGATCTCTTCCATCTGTACCGCGGCGGCCGTGTCAGCAAGGCATCCGCTATCATCGGCACCATTGCCAATATCAAGCCTGTCCTTCATGTAGATAACGAGGGTCACCTAATCAACATTGATAAAATAAGGGGAAGAAAGCGTGCCCTGAACGCGCTTGTAGACGGCATGGCAGAACGTATAGGAGATTACGAGAATCCGCTTGTCTGCATCACACACGGCGACTGCTTAGAGGATGCCGAGTATGTCAAATCCCTGATTGAAGAACGCTTCGACCTGCATAACTTCATGATCGATTATGTCGGCTGTACCATCGGTGCCCATACCGGTCCGGGGCTCGTCGCCCTCTTCTTCACGGGAGATCACAGGTAGCATGCCATAAGTATATATATGATCTTTTTCTTAATAACACAGGAGTCCCGGAGCATTTCACGAAAAGCTGCTGTCACGATTTTTTGATAATTCTCATTTCGCTTCATGGTAATTTTCTATAAAAGTGCCCTAAACTCACTTCGTTCAAACATCTGGGTGCTTTTATGAAAATTATCCACTCGCTCAATGGAATTATCTTAAAATCGACAGAATGCTTTTCTTAGAAATTCTCCGGGACTCCCGTGTCTTCTACCATCTCAATCAAGCATATATGATAATTCAAAGAAACAGCGGAATTAAAGGGCTTTCATGCCGCGTAACTAGCATGTATATGAAAGATTACTCCTCATCCTCCGGCATATCGACCACTTCATTTTCCGGTGTAACATCCAGTTCCCGGTTGAAGATCTCCATAAATTCCTTACCGGTAATGGTCTCCTTCTCGATCAGATGAGCAGCTAACTTATCCATCAGATTCTCATGGGCCTTAAGCAGCTTGTATGCCTGCTTATAAGCCTTCTTGAGCATCTTCTGCACTTCTTTATCAATCTCGGTTGCAGTCTCCTCGGAACAATTCAGTACCCGTCTTCCATCCAGATAATGGCTCTGCGTAGACTCTAAGGCTACCATTCCGAATTTGTCAGAGAAGCCATAGACTGTTACCATAGCTCGTGCCTTGGCGGTTGCCTGTTCAATATCATTGGACGCGCCTGTCGTTACAGAGTCGAACTTCACAGCTTCAGCTGCGCGGCCACCCATAGATACCACCAGATCCGACAGCATCTCTTCCTTGGAATTCAGATACTTCTCTTCCTCCGGAACCTGCATAACATATCCAAGTGCCCCCATGGTTCTCGGAATGATCGTAATCTTTTGCACCGGCTCTGTATGCTTCTGAAGGGCAATTACCAACGCATGTCCGATCTCATGATAAGCAACAACCTGCTTCTCTTTCTCACTTAAGATACGGTCTTTTTTCTCTTTTCCGGCAAATACCACTTCTACCGATTCAAAGAGATCCTTCTGATTAACAGCCTGTCTGCCTGCTTTAACTGCCGCAAGAGCCGCCTCATTGATAATATTGGCAAGATCCGCGCCAACAGCTCCCGAAGTAGCAAGTGCCAGTTCCTCAAAGTCCACTGTCTCATCCATTTTTACATCCTTGGAATGAACCTTCAGTGTGTCAATACGTCCCTTTAAATCCGGCTTTTCAACAATTACCCGCCGGTCAAATCGTCCCGGACGGAGCAATGCCTTATCCAGGATCTCCGGACGGTTGGTTGCCGCCAGGATTACAATACCCTTAGATGTATCGAATCCGTCCATTTCGGACAACAGCTGATTCAAGGTCTGTTCCCGTTCGGAATCGCCGCCGCGTCCTGAGGTATCACGGCTCCGTCCGATCGCATCGATCTCATCAATAAATATTATACATGGTGCCATGGCATTGGCTTCCTTGAACAGATCCCGCACTCTGGAAGCACCGACACCAACATACATCTCCACAAAATCCGATCCGGATAAGGAGAAGAACGGAACATTGGCTTCTCCTGCTACCGCCTTGGCAAGCAGTGTCTTACCGGTTCCCGGAGGACCTACAAGCAGGGCACCTCTTGGAAGCTTAGCACCAATCTCCAGATACCGCTTCGGATTATGCAGGAAGTCAACCATTTCCACTAAGGATTCCTTCGCTTCCTCCTGTCCCGCTACATCCGCAAATGTAACTCCAGTCTGCTTCTCCACATACATCTTGGCTCTGGATTTGCCGATCCCGCCTAACATGCCGTTCTTGTTCATCATTCGCATGAACAGGCTCATAACAAGATAAATCGCGCCTAGCATCAATACGAATTGCAGAACACTGAACCACCAGGAATTCGATGTATCGGACACTTCTTCATATTCTACATGGTTTTCTTCCAAACGGTCGATTAGATTCAAATCATAGACTCGCACCGTTGTATAAGTCTTTTTCTGTAAACCTGAGGTTGCAGTGGTATTCGGCGGTGTATACGGCTGATCCGTTGTATCATTGGATGGATTCTTGAATCCGGATACATTCTCCGTATTCTCTTCTGCCTGAGAGGAAGAGGTATTATCGCCATTCTTACTTTCTTCCGCTTCCGAAGCCAGCACCGCCGGATTTACAGAAGTAGAAGAATCATCGGAATTCCGGCTGCTTGTATTCTGATCAGTACTATCCTGATTATTGCTATTCTGAGATCCATCCTCTGACTGCTCGTCTGCCGCATCAGTTCCCCTATTATCTGACGCAGAATTCGAGATTTTGGATCCGTTGGCTTTCGGATGGATCGTGATCGAGTTCGTACTGATCTCAACAGACTCAATCTGACCACTGTACAGCATATCCATGAACTCACTATACTTGATCTCTTCTACGGTTCCCTGCTTGAATCTCTGCATAGTGAACCAGAACAGCGCGGTCAATACAACAGAAACCACCAACATCATGATCAGCGGTCTCCATGATCCATTCGGTCGTTTATTATTATCCGGCTTGTCGCTCATAGTTGTCCTCCTTCATTCACTTCATGTATCAATTAAAGATTATACTGATTTTTTATAATAAATCAAATAAAATAAATGGAAACAATGTTAAAGATTACATTTTATCAAAAAACTCCGTCATCCTGACAGCGGTTGACGGAGTCCTGCACTCATATATTATATATTCCATTTTCTACGGCATACGGGACATAACTTCTACCACGATCATATAGACCAGACAGATTGCAAGCGCGATCCATAAAAATACGGTCATAATCTTTACTTTATCTGCCCGGATTGCCTGCTTCTGTGCTTCGTTCTTTCTGGTAAACATTCCCTTGAAGATCAGATCACGGTGGTTTAACTTCGCAATCGCATACCAGATAAACCATGCCAGAACCATTCCAACGGCCGCAAACGGCAGAAGTATCCCTCCAACCATTATAAATTGCCACGGTTCAACATTTGCAGTCGTGCTCGAATTAAGTATCTGATCGATCTGTTCCTGTGATACTTCTCCGGAAGCTTCCAGAGTGCTGGTACTCCACTGCATCATCTTCGGAAGCAGATACATCAAAGATGTAGAGGTTCCATTATACAGAAAATGGATCAGCATCGTTGCCAGAATGCTTCCGCTTGCTTCCAGTGTAACACCCATCATAATACCCAGCACAAATGCATAGCTGAACTGGTTAAAGTTCAGATGCATAGCTCCAAAACAAAGTGCCGAGATCAGAATAGCCGGCCAGGGATTGCTGTCTCTGTGGAATCCATTTAAGATAATCCCGCGGAAGCTTGTCTCTTCTACCAAAGCCGGAAGCAGTGCCACAAGCGATAATGCGACCGGATAAGGGAAAGATCCGGTAATACCCGTCAGCGTCTGCGCGATCATATTATTTGAAAATGCCATACTGATTGCATTGATGCAGATCAGGAGCGGATACAAACAATAGGTCAGCGGTATAATTAAAAATACTGATCCGATATGCATTTTCCGGAACCGGATCGCCTCCAATACATTCTGCTTCGTCACGATGAAATAACCTATGATCGGAAGTATGATCAGCGACTGGGAGATTACAATCGATACCCATGCCGGAAGATTATCAAAATCAATAGAATCTCCGAATATCGTCAGAACCAGTTCTAGCAGCATGTGAACGCCTACCAGAACCAGAAAGAAAATTCCCGCTCCTGTTGCTCTCTTTTGTTTTTCCATATGCACATTATCCCCCTTATGATCAAAGCTTCTCGGCAATTGCCTCGATCTCTATCAGCACATCCTTCGGAAGTCTTGCGACTTCAACACAGGAACGAGCCGGACATTCTTTGGTAAAGAATGAAGCATAGACTTCATTGACTTTGCCAAAATCATTCATATCCTTAATAAATACTGTTGTTTTGATCACATGATCCAGATCGCTTCCGGATGCCTTGAGTAATGCTTCCAGATTACCGATGGCCTGCTTAGCCTGTATGGTAATATCCCCTTCCACGAGTGTATTAGTAGTCGGATCGATCGGGATCATACCGGATGTAAATATCATATCTCCTACCGCAATCGCCTGTGAATATGGTCCGATTGCTGCCGGTGCCTTGTCTGTTGCTATAATCTGTTTCATGTTCATGCCCTCCGTTTTCATCTGTTATTGTCTATTATTATGCATACCCTTTAAAACAGCCATGTTTACACTGCTATCCTCATACGCATCTCAATATAATTACTCTGTAATGCGGATCTGATTCTCTTCAATCAGGATCTTATGCTCCTTTAACAGACGCCCAATTGCCCGCTTGAATTCATTTTTACTCATTCCAAAATCCTCCCGGATCCGCTCTGGCGAAGCCTTATCCGTATACGGAAGAATCCCGCCCGATTGCTGCATTCGCTGATAGATCTTCTCGCTGTCTTCATCCATCTGGAGATAGGCAGGTCTTCGCAGGGACAGATCCAGTTTACCATCCTCACGAACATGCATGATCCTTCCTTCCACACGATCTCCGACATGCACTGTTCGGAACAGCTCTTTCACGGAAATGAGACCGGAATACTGATTGTCAATGACCACAAAGGCACCCATATGATCCTTGTACTCATATACAATTCCTTCAAAGGTATCATTTGCTTTATATGGCGGCCGCAAGTTCAAATGAGAATATAACCGCATTGTAAGGCAAAGCCGTCCACTCTTATCCACATACATATACACCGGATAGTCTTTGCCCTCTTCCACTTTTGTCGTCTGTTCTTTATACGGAAGCAGGATATCCCGTTCCAGACCGCAGCTCATAAATGCACCGATCTTGCTGACACTGACGCACCTTAATACTCCAATCTCTCCTGCAAGGAGATAAGGACGGGTCACAGTCGCGATCAGACGATCCTCTGAATCTCGATACAGGAAGACCTCAATCTCTCCGCCGGCCTTTAATCCTTCCGGAACCTGCTTTCTCGGCAGCAGAACCGTCTCTTCCGGAGTATTCTTCTCTCCCAGATAGACTCCAAAATCTTTACTTCTGATTACAGATAACGTCTGTATTTTACCAACTTCTAACATGAATAAATTCCTATTTCTTAATATTCTCTAATCCTATCCTGACTATACACCGTGTTCGCGCTGCCACTTAGATCACTTCGCGCTGATAATGAACTCCGTTCCCACATGAAGTTCATCCTGTTCATCATAAAATGCGATATAGCAGTGATCGTCGACGATCTGCTGCTTGATCACCAGCTGATCTCCAACCTTTACCTGCTTACGGTAATCCACGCGGATCCTCTGAACCTTCCCACCTTTTGGAAGATAGTCGGATGCGATATCCACATACATTGCATTATTCAAATGCCGATACATATCAGCATAATGAGGACTGACAGTCAGATCCGACACGACCATCATATCATCCGGAAGTGTAATCTTACGTGAAGTATACTCCATATCAATCCGCGGTTCAAAGCCATATTTCTCAGCCTCCTCCTCCAGAACACGCACCGGCTTCATTTCCTGAATATCCGTATGAAGCCACAAGGCGTAACCCTGAACGATGACCTCATTATCTTCTCCGATCATCCTGTAATTCCGGTAACCGAACGAAGACTTGAATTCATATGGCCATGTCTGAATCCGTACGATCTCATTATAATCCGGCAGTCGTTCAATATCAATCTGCCAGGATGTCAGCAGCCATGCCAGATGTCTCGGTTGTAAAAACGGTATACCGATCCCAAGCGATTCCGAATGCTCAATACTGCAATCCTGAAAAAGCTTCGGAAGTTCATATATACGTAATTTCCCATCCCTGCCGATATCACTGAAACGTATCCTTGTTGTCATCTCATACATGCTTATACCTCAATCTTTAATACTCGTTTTCGAAGAAAGCTCTTTTCCGGTTCCTCTGTCTGTGTATAACCAAGCTCCATCAAATGTTCTGCGGAGTTATTGATTTGAATTACCGATACGTCTTTGGATCGGTTCTTAAAATCATATCCGCAATATACATCCAGTTCCACAAATATATCTTTGCTCCGGCGATCCGGATTCGGAATAACATGCTTCACGGTCCAATCGTCGATCTGATCCCCTATCTCCGGTACGACTGAATCAGTCTGAGAAACCTCCCTTGTATATATATTCTCTGTATCACATATCGCCCATGGAATAATATAAATCAGTTTACTCATGTGTACCATCTCCTTTGCACTTGAACCATTATACTAGATACAACTCTATTTGTCATTAACGATTTCAAAAAAGATTTCATTCATGTCAAAACATTATATTTATAATTTAAGTAAAAATGATTATTTTTAAAAAAACACTTGCATTCTTGATTAATATCATATATAATTGCAAATGTTGTAAGTAATGGGATATCGCCAAATGGTAAGGCACTGGATTCTGATTCCAGCATTTGTAGGTTCGAATCCTGCTATCCCAGCTGAAAAGAGATATCAGTTTGATATCTCTTTTTTACTATCATGCGGTTATAATATTATTCTAACATCTTTTTGGCTTCTTTCCTTATCTCTTCTGCCAGCCATTTTGGTTCTATCACCTTAACATCTGCTCCAAATTGAAGGATCCATCTTCTAACCTCATCCGTAATTGCTGTATTCTTCTCAAATATAATTCCTTGCTCATTTTTTGTAATCCGATCCGCCCGATGCGCCTGATATTCCTGCACAAACCGCCCTGCTGACTCACCAAATTGCAGTCGAATTGTCTCCGGCTCTTTGCCTCCGATAAAAATGAATTTAGCATCCGATTTTCTTTCATAATTCTCAGGTATATCAAAATGTTCATTCATAATCTTAATACTTCGTATTCGGGAGATTCGAAAGGTCCGAATTTCCTTACGAAGTTCACAATATCCCTCCACACTTAAGTATTGATCTAATACGATAAAAGAGTATGGATGAATCACACGCTCTGAGACTTGATCAGAATTCCAGCTGTAATACTCAATCTTCACCTTTAAACGTTTATCAATAGCATTCGACAACAGCCGTTCATATTCCGGATTGATATCCTGATTCTTCCATGTATTCTGATCCTGAATCTGAATTATACTGCTTAACATCTGCATATGCTTCTTATTCAGATTCCCGGTATGCTCCGATAATTTTTTCAGAATCTCACTGGCAGCTCCACCAACCATAGTATTCTCATAGGACGACACCAGTTCCTGCATGAACGTAATCCCCATCAAATCCATGATAGTCAGCTCAACATTTTCCATATTGAATTTACGAGCCAAATAATAGGTCTTACCATCCCGTTCTTCCTCCTCAATTGCGTAACTCATGGACAACTCATCAATATCCCTTTGGATTGTTCTCTTGGTAAGACTCACTTCCCACTGTTCAAGGCGGCTGACGATCTCATCTGCCGTATACCCAATGGAATTCTGAGACAATAAAGATAATATATATAGTTGCCGTTCCGAAACACTAATATCATTTTCGTGATTTGCCATAATTGTTCTCCTGTTCGTATCCATTTCGGTAATCATCATTTTGTATGCCTTCATATCTCCCGGAAAAATCCATACAGACATAACAGCTTGCTTCAGATAAACGCAAAAAAAGATGGAATATACTAATTCCATCTTATCATACTTGATAAATTATTCAACATACACTGAGAAATAATATTTACCATTACCATCAAATCCCGGCAGACCATATCTGGCATGACTGTTGTAACCGCTCCTACGAGTCATATCCCCTTCCACCTGTGGATCAAAAACATATTGTCTGCCTTCAATCGTAATAACCGGCCAATAATGTTCAACTCCACCACCTCTGGAAGAAGCTGTGGAACCATAGCACAGATCTGCTTCATAACCAAGCGCACGCATAATGTACATAAAAGCGGAATTCCAGTTATTGCAAGCACCATATCCATCTCTTAAGAATGCAATTGCCCACACAACAGACTTCTTATCCGTATAGGAATAATTATAATTATATTCATAATAATAGTTTGCTACCATATAGTCATAACATGCTGCCACCTGTTCGCTTCTTGTCATACCCGGTTCAGTTGCCTTTGCAATAAAGTCCTGAACCAACTGATCCAGTACCTCATTGCCGGAATAAACCACATTACAAGGTGCGTAATCCAAGATTCCATCCAGATCATTATCTTCTATAGCCGTCTCAAACAAGTTCTCACGATCATTCTCCAATTGGTAGTATTCATCCTCGGCAGCAAGAAGTTGTTCTTCATCAATATAAGATCTTGCATCAATAGAAGCACCCTCATATAGTTCACGAACTGCCTGAATCTCATCATAGCTTGTCAGAGATATCCGATTCAAAGAATCGATAGCCAACATCACCTGAGCAGCTTCCTCTCTTGCCGCAAAATCCGCCTTCAGGTCTTCCATATCCGAAGTCATGACTACAGGTTCTTCGTAAATGGCATTAATGATACGATGTTTTTCCACAAAACCTGTTATCTTAACCAATCCGGTACTTGCAAAAATCAAACACCCAACGGCAATTCCTCTGACTATCATTCCTTTATTTACCAGCTTTTTCATGTTACATTCACCTAAATATTAATTCACTATTTCAATTTTTTTAACCACATGTAACGGAATTGTAACATATTAAAATTATGAATGCAACATTTTTTTGAAATCACCTTACTTTTAATTTATATAGCAGCTCTTCAAAGCATACACCATCCTCCGGGGGAATCCTACGTTGATCAGTGACCCGCATGCAGTCTTGGATAAACCTTGCTGCCTTCCTTACAGAATCTGTAAGAATTACTCCATTTACCGCATCTGCTGCAAGAATAGAGGAAAAAACATCCCCTGTTCCAGCACGTTCTGCAGCAATCCGTCTGGTGCGGATTACAGACTTTGTCTGTTGTGTCTCTGCCTCATATACTACATTTCCCAGATAATCTCCCATTACAATACCGGATATTACAATATTCTTTGCGCCAAGAGCATTCATTTTTTGAGCAATCTCATATAATTCATCACGTTTCCACCCCTGCTCCTTATATGGGGTACCGGTCAGAAAACAAGCCTCTGTAAGATTCGGTGTAAGAATATCTGCACAAGCCGCCAAATGCTTCATTTCTTCCTGCATAGCCTTCGTATATGTAGAATACAGTTCCCCATTATCTCCCATAACCGGATCAATGATAACTTTGGTCGCTTCCGTTCGGAATTCCATAATAAATTCCTCTACAATCCGAATCTGCTCCTTTGATCCTAGGAAGCCTGTTGCTATTCCATCAAAAGTCAGTCCCAACTGTTTCCAATTCTTCATGAATTCCCTCATATTTTTCGTATAATCCTCAAAGAAAAAATGATCATACCCCGTGTGATTCGACAGAATGGAAGTTGGAAGCGGACAACACTGAAGCTTCATATGTGATATGATCGGAAGCGCCACCGTGATAGAACATCTTCCAAAACCTGATATATCATTAATGACAGCAATTTTCTTTTGGTTATTATGTGATATTATTTCCGTATTATGTTTCATAGCCCTGCACTGTTCCTTTCAAACGGATATTCCTAATTTACCACACATCTCTCTTTAAGACAAGCAGCACACTATCTTCTCCGCCCAATAATCATGTAAACATCGAATCATACTTTAGAAGAAATGTGTAAAAAAAATGGGAACCCATAGCCTATGGATTCCCACTCATTCGCGCGTGCTAGAGGATTCGAACCCCCGGCCTTTTGGTCCGTAGCCAAACGCTCTATCCAGCTGAGCTAAGCACGCATACAGATTACCTGTATATCTCATGCCGTCTCCGGCACTCAACGAAATATATCATAGCAAATATAAAATCCTCTGTCAAGAGAAATCTGTGGAATTAGGATCCGCTAAATCAGATACCTCTTGCGCAAGATTCTTCACCCAGCGATACCTCTTATAATGCTTATATACGGCCGGAAGTTTCACGATCTCATCCAGATTCAGAATAAAGAATACTGCCAGAACCGGCAATTTCAGGACAAAGGCAGCCAAAGCCCCCACCGGTACAATAAATCCCCACATGGTGACGGTGTCGCAGATGAAACCAAACTTCGTATCTCCGCCTGCAGCAAATATACCTGCTATCACGGTACTATTCATAGACCTTCCAACCATGTAATAGACGCACATAACAAGCATCCAGAACAGATAATGCGACGCCTGCTCACTGATATTCACGTTCTTAGAGATTATCGGAGCAAAGGCAAGTACGATCAATCCGGATACAATTCCACTATATAAGGCGAGCCTGCACAGCTTCCCTCCATATTCCTTTCCCTGCTCCAGTCTTCCGGCTCCAAGCTCATTGCCTACCATGATCGCGCCACCGGAAGACAGGGCAAAGCAGAAGCAGGAAATCAGATCCTTCACAACCGCAACTATGGAATTTGCGGCTACCGCATCGGATCCGAGATGTCCCATAATGACAGAGATCATAGTAAATCCGGTGCCCCATCCCAGCTGATTAAAAAATATCGGGCTGGTATATCGCAGATAATTCTGCCATATATTCTTAGGCGTGGAAAAAAAATGCCGGATACGAAAACGAACCCTTCCGCGGATCAACTGCACCAGAACCGCCATTACAAATCCGACACCGGAGGAAATGGTAGTAGCCAGAGCCGCGCCTGCCGTCTCCATCGGACGAAGTCCAAACAAACCATAGATAAACACTGCATTTAAACCGATATTAACAAAAACCATAATAATACTGATCACGGTCGCGCTTTTCACCAAGTTCGTATTCTTCATGAAAACTTCGATAATCTGCGCAAGACACATCAGGATATAGGAGAAGCTCGCGATCTTCAAATAAGAGATTCCATACGCAACGATCGCATCCTCCGAGGTAAAGATCCGCATGACCATTTCCGGTGCCAAAAAGGTAACCGCAAAGAATACAACCACGATCGGAATTGTAATCTTCATGACGAAGCCATACAGTTTCTCCATGGATTCAAGATCCTGATCGCCCCAGAACTGCGCAGCAAACATACTGGCACCTGACGTTATGGCGAAGATAAACAGGTTCAGGAAAAATGTCACCTGCGTCGCCAAGGATACCGCCGACATTGCATCCTGATCCAATACCACTAGCATCACCGCATCCGCCACCGGCACCAAAGCAAACATAAAATTCTGTAATGTAATTGGAAGTACCAGTTGTATCAACCGTTTATTAAATTCCTTATTCTTCATATCAACCCCTACCTATTACATTATATTTAGATAAATTCAAATCTCTCATATCCATCTTCCTTCATTCTTATCTTTATGCCAGACATAAATAAAACACCTCAAACCTTATCATATTAAAGGCTTGAGGTATTTGATCATCTCTAACGCGGACCTGCCTGAACATCCGGAAATATCTTCTGAATATGCTTCACTGCATGCTGGATTTCTTCAATTCCCACTGAAAGAAATTGATAGACTGCATCCTTTTTCATTTCAATGAACACAAGATACTGCTGCTGTTGACCAGCTCCCGGCGTTGTAAGATTTGCTAGTGAATGAACCATTTGTTTCTTCCACGATCCATGTGTTGTCTGTTCCATTCTTTGATAATATATTCCCTCGATATCCTCTAACAATATTAGATGATATTCAAAATCATATACAAATATCATGTACCTCTTCCCAATATTGGCCGCCGAAATATGAATTCCTTCTGAAATATCAGCATCTATACTATCCTCTGCCCATCCCCGCTCGGCAATTACCTTCTTAACCTTACGAGTATCCTTGCCAGATATCAGATACACAAGAAAGAAAAGCCCGATTATATAGCAGATCAACATAAAAATCGTTAGAACGATGTATTGTCCATCAAACCAATCACTAAATGGTGCCGCATTGATCATAATGCATAAAAAAATAGTGCCTAACACCAGAAAAAGAACCATTCCGGCTATAAACACTGACCTTGTTCTACCTAACAGCTTCTTATACATATTTTTGCCTTTCAAAAAAAACGACCCAGAAGGGACTCGAACCCTCGACCTTCGCCGTGACAGGGCGACGCTCTAACCAACTGAGCCACTGGGCCATACAACAATATGATTATAACAAATCCAACGATAAAAGTAAATCCTTACTTTTATAAATGGACCCTCAGGGACTCGAACCCTGGACCGATCGGTTATGAGCCGATTGCTCTAACCAACTGAGCTAAAGGTCCCCGAAAGCCGATAGGGGGACTCGAACCCTCAACCTGCTGATTACAAATCAGCTGCTCTGCCAATTGAGCCATATCGGCAAAAAAACTCCCCGAGTAGGGCTCGAACCTACAACCCCACGGTTAACAGCCGTGTGCTCTACCATTGAGCTATCGAGGATGATTAAGTGTTTTGACATGGTCATCTCGATTCCGCTACGCTTCATCTCGATGATCCGGCTTCGCCGTATACTCACTCATAAACCTCTGTTCCCGAATGCAAGCATTCGTCGCAGGTTTTATTCGCTCGTGCATGTCTCATGCACCTTCAAAACATCACACAGAAAATCTAACCAATTACCCGCGCGTCCATCCTCGTGACTTGCGTCACTCGATGTCTCTCACTTTCACGCGTCCATCCTCGTGACTTACGTCACTCGATGTCTCTCACTTTCGCGCGTCCATCCTCGCAGCTTACGCTGCTCGGTGTACATTGGATTCTCCAATGTACACGCATCCACCCGTCTTTGTGTCTTCGCAAGCAAGCTTGCACGACACAGCCGGCTGTCTGC
>JAFUAW010000008.1 GCA_017460485.1 Lachnospiraceae bacterium
GCGAAGACAAATGCCATGATCCCGATGAACATATAGAGCAGGATCATCATCATGGCGCGGTCACCGCCCATATCCGTTCCGGTAAATGTAATTGCAAGATTGTCCTGTCTTGCAAGAAAATCTTTCAAGTGAATGATATCATTCACTTCCTTTAAGAATTCCGCATTTTGATCCTTGGCTTCCTTCTCATCCTGAGGAGGATCATCATATTTCCATGCATAATTATGATAGAGAAGCTCTGAACGATAGCCCGCAAAAGCATCGGGACTTACGATCGCAACACCGAACTTCTGGGCATCAAACATCGTATCGCTGTTCTTCTCATAGAGACAGCTGTAATCCGGAAGCGCGACCAGTCCGGAGATCTTATAGATCCGGCCTTCCTCATTCTCCAGAGTATCTCCCACCACCAGCTTATTATTATCGGCATACATACGGTCCACGGCGATCTCATCCGTTCCTGTCGGGAGCTCACCCTCCATCAGACAGACCAGATTCACCTCGCTGCGGTCCGGATAGATCCGCATATTGCTATCATTGGTCATCCGTTCTTCCACATACAGAAGATCATAGATCGTAACGCCCAGCTCTGTAATATTCTTTCTCTGCGCCTTATTTAACGGCTTATCCGTCCGGAAATGTCCGTCTTCAATATTATACTTGGTAAAGCCTTCATTATACGCCTTGATCATGCTTCCGTCCGCAACCAGAAATCCGGAGATCAGACCGATAAAAAGCGTGAACATGACAAACAGAGCCAGATATTTTCCAAGCTCGCCCTTAAGCTCCGGAAGAAGGCGCTTTCTAAGTGGATTCTTCATGGTCCGCCTCCTTACCATTCCAGCGCATCCGCCGGCGTCTTGGTTTCATTGATGATATTCTTCCGGATCATACCGTCACGCAGCTTCACCACACGATCAGCCATATCCTTGATCGCGTCATTATGCGTAACCATGATCACGGTATTGCCGTACTTCTGATTCACGGTCTCGATCAGCTTCAGTATTTCCTTACTGGTGTTATAATCCAATGCTCCGGTCGGCTCATCGCAGAGCAGGATATCCGGATTCTTAACAATGGCTCTTCCGATGGCACATCGCTGCTGCTGCCCCCCAGATAACTGATTCGGGAGCTTCTTCTGATGCTCATAGAGCCCTAAGGTCTCGAGCAGTTCATCTACCGACAGCGGATTATCGCCAAGATAAGCACCAACCTCAATGTTCTCCCGCACCGTCAGATTCGGAATCAGATTATACATCTGAAAAATATACCCCAGATGCTTTCTCCGATACTGCGTCAGCTTCTTCTCCTTCATATCCGCCATCCGCTCACCATTCACAATGATCTCTCCGGAATCCGGACGGTCAATGCCGCCGATGATATTAAGCAGCGTCGACTTGCCGGAACCAGAAGGACCTAACAACACACAGAACTCTCCCTGTGCAATATCCAGATCGATCCCTTTCAACACTTCAACCTTACTGTCTCCCGCGCCAAATGATTTACGGATCTCATGAATTGCCAAAAAATCTTCCTTCAAAATCGTTTCCTCCTGAATATGTAGATATCCTGCCTTGTCTTGCCTAAAAATCAGCGAAAATGATGCTCATCAGATGTTCTTCCTAAGCAGGAATTATACTTTAAATAAAAACGCATATAACTATAGTTAGTTATCACTAACCATAGTTATATGCGTCTTTTCCTTATTTGTCAAGTCGTTTTTCTGTAATTGCCCTGCTGTTTTTCTTAAGTTGTCCTGCCGCTATTATTTTACTGCAGTCGCGCCACCTTGCTGTTACCGCTTTCGGACGGCTCAATGATCACGCTGTCCATGCTTCCCACAAATGTACGAAGTTGGGAATACCCGTATTTTTTTATATCAAAGTCCGGAAACATATTATGCAGAAGCTGCCCCATCATACCAAGCTCCATCGGACCTTTTTTCAAAATATCACGAATATATTCCTTAACACGGTTCTCACTGGTCTGTTCATGCTTTAAGGATACATATACCGTACTGCGTTCCTGAGTCAACTCAAAATCATCCAATGCCTGAACGAATTTGCTCATGGAACTGTAACCGTAATTCCGTTCATCAAAGTCCTTATAGATCCTCTGAATGCTGCTCTTCAATCCGCCCAGACCGGTACGGTCGCCCTGATTCTCATTTTCACGTACGATCTCAGCCATACTCTTCTGAATATCCCGGATCGGTGTAATATTCTTCTCCAGATTCGTATTAGTGCTTCCGGATTTTCTCCCGCTGCCGCTCTTAGCAGAACCGGAAGTCTCTTCCACATCCGGTTCGCCGATGATATCCAGATTCTTGAAGATGGTACATGCCGCTTTCAAGGTCTTGGACGCATCACTTTTCCCCATACCGATCACTTCAATTCCCTCTTCAGAGATACGGTTAACCAATCTGGTAAAATCACTGTCGGAAGATACAATGCAGAACATGTCCACATTCTTCGTATACATGATATCCATCGCATCGATCACAAGCATGATATCCGCCGCATTCTTCGCTGTGGAATACCGCGGCTGCTGAATGGGATCGACCGCATAGGTAAGTGCCTTGTGATTCCATTCGGTAAGAGTCTTCGACGTAAAATCCCCATACATACGCTTATAAGTAACCATACCGTAATTCTTAAGCTCCATAAAAATACTGTCTATATATTTTACACTCGTATTCTCCGCGTCGATCAGCAACGCGATCCGTTTTTCCTTTTCCATAACTGAACCTTTCTTTTCTAACTTCTAATTGACTCTATATATTATCTATCCTTGATATACGATCTTCCCCTGATAGATCGTATAGTGGATCCTGCCGGGAAGCTCCCATCCGATAAACGGACTGTTGCTCGCCTTTGATGCGAATTCTTCTTTTCTTACCGTCCATTTCTCATACTGACCGAAGATAACCAGATCTGCCGCGGCTCCTTCCACCACGCTGCCCGGCGTCAGATGATAGAACTCCGCCGGATTCTTACTCATGCAGGTAAGCAGTTGCATCAATGTGAGATATCCCGGCTTTACCAGACTGTGAATACCCAGTGCCAGCGAAGTCTCAAGCCCTGTAATCCCACTTGGCGCGTCTGCCAGCGGCCGCGCCTTCTCCTCCTCACTATGCGGCGCATGATCCGTCACAATCATATCAATCGTGCCATCCTGCAAACCTTCAATAATCTTCTGACGATCTGCCTCTGTCCGTACCGGCGGATTCATTCGCGCATTCGTTCCATATTGCAGCACGGCATCTTCCGTCAGGGTAAAATGATGTGGAGTTGCCTCTGCATGAACATCCGCGCCCAATCGCTTCGCAAGACGAACCATTTCCACGGAATAAGCCGAGCTGATATGCTGAATACATACGGAAGCCCTAGTTGCGAGTGCGATCATGCAATCCCTTGCAACCATAACATCCTCTGCCGTATGCGATGCGCCGCCGTACTTTAATTTCTCCGATACCGCACCCTGATTCACTCCCGCCTGATATACAAATGCCGGATCTTCCTCATGAAGACTGATCGGAACGCCCAGTTCCCTTGCTTTCTCCATCGCAGTCGTAAGTAATTGCTCGTCCATGACCGGAATACCATCATCGGTAAAGCCAACCGCGCCAAGCCCTGCCAGTCCGTCCATATCTACCAATTCCTGTCCCTTCAAGCCCTTACTGACAGTTGCAGTCTGAAGCACCCGTATCTTCGCCTGCTTTGCCTTCTCCTGAATATAACTTAAGGTCTCAGGATTATCCACGGCAGGCTTGGTATTCGCCATACAGACCACCGTTGTAAAACCACCTCTTGCCGCAGCCTCTGCGCCGGTCAATATATCTTCCTTATAGGTAAAGCCCGGATCCCGAAAATGTACATGTGTATCCACAAGTCCCGGTGCCACCACAAGACCGGAGGCATCGATCACTCCGACATCCCCCGATATCATATCCGGAGAGATCTTCTCTGCCACCTTCACGATCCGGTTATCATCGATCAGTACATCCAAGATCGCATCCGTACCCGTTACCGGATCCACTATCCGTCCATTCTGAATCAACAACATATATACTTCCCCCTTTACCCGGAAATCACTTAACTATCCTGTTCTTTACAATCATTCACATCTCATTCGTATGTCATATTACAGATGCCATAATTATAATACAATCCGCATTCAATTCTCAACAATATTATTGTGAAGGATATCTCAGTTATATATCTTATACACTCCAAATATCATCTTTGCACATACAAATAAAAATGCTATAATAGGATCGGACTTTTTTCCATTTACACAAATACGCTACGAAAGCAGGTCAACTATGGGAATTTTCCGCAAACCGCTTACTGAAGAAGAACAACGCAAAAAACAGCAATATGAAGAATCGAAGATACGTCTGATGGATATACACAATCACGCGGAGACTATTTTCTATATTGATGAGATTGCTATAGATTCCGTTACCGGAAAATATTCTCTGATCGGCGAGATGGGGAAAGGGCAACTGAAAGCTGCCTCCTGCTACGATATCTATTCCAATAAAGGTCTGCCGGTCGGAACCATGCAGCTTAATGCCTTCGAAGATCGGGACGAACAGCATTTTATTGTCGGCAAAGTAACAAGAACCTTCTGCTTCCCGGAGGAAGAATGGGATGGGTATTCACCGGGGCAGATGTTGATCAGGATGCCGGATAACACCTGACCATGAATGATGGAATACCATTACAGAATCAAATAATTGCCAATTACAGTTACAAAGGAGAATCTCTATGTCGCAGATTACGAATGATTGGGCGGCCGCCCTGAAACCGGAATACAGCAAACCATATTATCATAAGCTCTATGAGACCATTGTGAATGAATACAAAACTTATGTGGTCTATCCACCTTCCGAGGAGATCTTTACCGCATTTCATCTGACACCGCTGTCTCAGGTTAAAGTTGTAATCTTAGGTCAGGATCCTTATCATGAAAAAGGACAGGCACATGGCCTATCCTTCTCTGTCAAACCGGGTATTGATACTCCGCCTTCCCTTGTTAATATCTATACGGAATTGCAGTCCGATCTCGGCTGCTACATTCCGAATAACGGCTATCTGACAAAATGGGCCGATCAGGGTGTTCTGATGCTGAACACCTTGCTGACGGTTCGGGCTCATCAGGCATTCTCCCACAAAGGGATCGGCTGGGAGGAATTCACAGATGCCGCGATCCGCATCTTAAATGAACAGGACCGCCCTATCGTCTATCTGCTCTGGGGCAAGCCGGCACAGCAGAAAGCATCCATGCTGGATAATCCAAAGCATCTGATCTTAACCGCTCCGCACCCAAGCCCGTTATCCGCGTATCGCGGATTCTTCGGATGCAAGCATTTCAGCAAGGCAAATGAATATCTTATGCAGCATGGGATTGAACCAATTGACTGGCAGATTGAGAACATTGAATAAAAGATGTATACGAAAAACGAAGCAGGAAACACCCCTGCTTCATTTTATTTATATACGGTCCAGATTCCATATATTATGCCGTCACGATCAAGGTCTCAAAGCCGAGGTCTCTTAACCGATTCTCCACTTCCTGTGCTTCGTCAAGCGTGTTATAGATTCCGGTCTGCACCGCAAAGTATTCTCCGCTCTCCACAATCTCAGCGTCAAAGCCCTGCTCGATCAGATCCTGCAGCATGAATTGGGCATTACCGAACCTGCGGAATAATCCGGTCTGCACACGGTACCGTCTGGCAGTTCCCGTACCGGAACCACCATTCGTATTCGTCCCTATTCCGGCATTACCGATTCCGCCACCGGCTGCTGCTCCCACGCTGCCGCCTACCGTCTCTTCAATCCCGCGGGCGATCGCCTGCGCAACCGCGTTAAAATTATCGTCAAAGAATGCATTATCCGCATCCGTATTGATGAAACCGGTCTCGATCAATACCGCCGGCATTCTGGTTCTTCGAAGCACTGCCAGATTCGGCCGCTCCTTCACTCCCAGATCCGTAAAACCAAGCTCCGACACTTCCCGATTGATATTACGTGCCAGTTCCGCCTTAATTCCGTCATCATTATAGACTAATGTCTCAATTCCGCTGTACGAATTGGCAAACGGACTGGAGTTCCGATGAAAGGATACAAAGTAATCCGCACCGCTCATATTGCCGATCCTTGCCTTTTCTACCGGCGTATTATAGACATCTGTTGTCCGCGTGTATTCCACATTATAACCATCCTGCCTTAGTATATTGCCGACGGCAAGTGCCAAATTCAGATTATCATCCTTCTCCTGTCGTCCGTTATAGATTGCCCCGGGATCCGTACCACCGTGACCGGGATCGATTGCTATTGTGATCGCCATACCATATACCCGAAAAATTCTTTGTATTAGTATATGCTGATCTATTCTTTTATGTGTACAAAAAAACCGATACCGGTGTTACCGATATCGGTCTATCTGTCTTAGAAAAATAATTCGTCTTCATCATCATCGCAGCAGCGTCTCTTCTTACGGCAGCATCTTCCGCCTTCCTCCGGCGGCAATGCCGGTCTCTTCGGTCTGGTAAGCAATGCTACCACAAGTCCGATGATCACGCCACTTAGTACCATGATCGCACATGCAATAATTACATTTCTCTTTGTGAAGGAAACCTCTTCATCCAGATCAGAAAATGCCTGAACAACCTTGGATTCCTTAACCTTGTCCAATAACTCTTCCATACATAACCCTTCCATGCATAACCCTCCTTACATATCTCTTAAATATCAGAATATCCTGCTTATCTATTACCATATGTCGTTCTAACTACTACTATACAATGAAATGCCTTGTCATTTCAATCTTTTTATTCGACCGGCAGTAACAATACCCTATCATGAATAATCAATAATCCACCTTCATCATACACAGTCCCTGCGCAGGCACCGTGAATCCGGCCTGCGACCGATCCTTTGCTTCCAACAGATCGACCATGCTTTCCGGTGTCCGTTTGCCATATCCGACCTCTAACAATGTTCCCGTCATGATCCGCACCATATATTGAAGAAATCCGCTTCCATGATATGTGATATTCACATAGGAACCGGTCTGTTTGATCGTAATCTCATCCACGACCCGCACCGTTGATTTCTTCATTTTGGGATTACCGCAAAAGCTTGCAAAGTCATGTTCTCCGATCAGATACTCTGCGGCCTTCCGCATCTGCTCAAGGTCCGGCAGACGATCCGGAACATAGACATACTTACGGTTAAACAGCGGTTTTCCATTTCCTACATATAAGGTATAGCAATAGGTCTTGCCAACCGCATTGTACCGGCTGTGAAAGCGGTCTGCCGCCTTGCGAACCTCCAGTACCGCAATATCATCCGGCAGATAATGATTCATATACTCATAGATCTCCTGCTCTGACAGCTGTGTATCCATATGGGCATTCGCGACCATGCCCTTCGCATGAACGCCGGCATCAGTACGTCCTGCCCCGATCACTTCGACCGGCACTCCTGTCATCTTCGCAAGTACTGACTCCAATTTGCCCTGGATCGTCATATCCGTATTCGGCTGATGCTCCCAACCGTAATACCGCGTACCGTCATAAGCAATGAGCATCTTGTAATTCTCTGTCACACTCTGCCTCCCAAAGATATTCCTACCTTACAGTGTTGCCTTAATCGCAGCCAGCAGCTCATCATACGTCTCATACGCCGGCAGCTCCGGATGATCGGCTTTGATCTGATCGGTACTCTTAAATAAGAATCCTGCCTTACTAGCCTGAATCATGCCAAGATCATTATGGCTGTCGCCACTGGCAATGGTATCAAATCCAATGGACTGCAGTGCCTTCACGGTTGTCAGCTTGGACTGCTCGCACCGCATCTTAAAGCCGGTAATCTCGCCATTATCCGCAACCTCCAAGGTGTTGCAGAAGATGGTCGGCCAGCCTAATTTCTTCATAAGCGGCGTTGCAAACTGAGTAAATGTATCGCTGATAATAATTACCTGAGTCAGGGAACGCAGCTCGTCCAGGAATTCCTTCGCGCCCGGCATCGGATCGATCGTCGCGATGGTATCCTGAATCTCTTTTAAGCCAAGTCCGTGCTCCTTCAGGATCCCAATTCTCCATTTCATCAATTTATCATAATCCGGCTCATCTCTGGTCGTCCGTTTTAACTCCGGAATCCCGCTTGCCTCAGCAAATGCGATCCAGATCTCCGGAACCAATACACCTTCCAAATCCAAGCAAACAATGTTCATTTTACTATCCTCCGTTTTCCTTATCTCATTACCTATCGATCATGAATCATCGACTGTATCTTATATTTCCATCAGCATCAATCGGTCATACCATTCCGGATGCTGCTCGGACAAGCTGAGCAGCTTCCCATTTTGAAAGATGGCAAACCGGTTGAATACCTCCGTGTTATCATAAAGCACTACGAGATCACAGATACCCATGATCCTCTTTAAGTTCCGGAAGCTCTTAAGATAGCGGCGTTCCACATCCGCATCCGGAATCCCGTGACCGCCATGCTGTACTCTGTAGGCGATCCGTTCCTTCGCGATCTCTGCCGATTCCACCCCGACATAATGCAGCTCCACCACATAACCAAGTGCCTTGGCTTTCCGTACATTTCTTAAGATGCCGGAGCCGCACAGGGTTGTTTCCTGATCAAAAGAAATCCCCCGTTCAAAATAGTCCCGGATTCTACGCACCGAGACCTTACCCGCTTTGATGACATCTGCCGCATTACGCCAGTCTCCCTGACTGCGGACTACCTCATCCGTATTCACCCTGTTATAGTCTTTTAACGACTCCAACGATTGGTATAATGTAGATTTGCCGGCACCATTCACGCCGGCAATCAAAATATATTTCTTCACTTACAAAAGATCCTTTCGTTTTCCGCAGCTAAAACAGATTCTGCTCGATCACCCGCATCTGATTCTGACGAAGAAGATAATTTCCGATCAATTGATAGAACATCTGCTCTTCCTCATCCTTCGAGTCGATCACAAGCTGCAACGTATCCTCCGGCCGCAGTTCCTTAATATCCCTGTAGATCTGCGAATATTTACTGGTATCGCACATACCGATATACCTCCAACAGCTAACTGCTATCATTAACGATTTCCTATAAAATGTACCACATTTCAGGCGGCATTTCAACGGTAAAATTATGTGTTTCCCTTTTAAGAATTTCCAAAACAGCCAATATTATACCATGAATCTAAGCTCTCTCTTCACTTCGTTCGTGAATCGCTAAGATTCCCTGTATTGTTCGCACTAACCTCACCTCGTTCGCTAAGTGCTCATATTATACCACGATCCGATTCAGTCTGTTTCCCATGCGGCTTAGAATCTCATTGGTAATGGTTCCTTCCATTTCAGCAAGATCGTATGCCGTGATCTCCTTTTTTCCTGCACTTCCCATAATAGTAGCAATATCCCCGCACTTCACATCTTCAATTCCGGTAACATCTACCAGCATTTGATCCATGCAGATCCGTCCGACGATCAATGCCTCTTTA
>JAFUAW010000077.1 GCA_017460485.1 Lachnospiraceae bacterium
ACCGTATTCATGATCGGTGTGAGAATGGTTTGTGGGATCGGGGCACAGAATCCGATGGAGATCGTGTGCAGACTCCGGTCATAAGCCTTGGTCTTTACTTCAAAATCACGGTCTGCCTCTAATACATCTCTGGCGTATTGTGCGGCATGAAGACCGGTTTCGTTTAATTTTAACTGATTCTTGGTTCGGATAAAGAGGGGAATCCCCAGATCTTCCTCCAGCTTTTTCATGGAACGTGTCAGTGCAGGCTGCGAGGTATGCAGCTTCTCTGCGGCAGCGGAGAGGGTGCCGCATTCGGCAAATGCATGGAATTGTTCCAGCAAATGGATATCTATCATTCGATCGTCTCCCTTCATAAGAATTTTCAGTATTCGATTTGGTTATAGCAGATTTCGATATTGGTATTGTACATCATTATTAATTTGCTGTAAAGTTGGATTATGGAATGAATATTTCACATAAACAGAAACTATAGCAAACAACGAAAGGAGAATAATATTATGGAGTATGTAACACTTTCAAATGAGGTAAAGGCACCGGTACTTGGGATCGGAACATTTATGATCAGTCCGGAGGATACGGTAAATAGCGTGTATTCAGCAATTAAGCTGGGATATAGACTGATCGATACAGCGAATGCATATATGAACGAGGAAGCAGTGGGTAAGGCAGTAAAGCAGGCAATTGATGAAGGACTGGTAAAGAGAGAGGAGCTGTTCATTTCAACGAAGCTCTGGCCAACACTTTATGAGAACGATGCTGCGGTTGATGATACATTGAACAGACTGGGTATGGATTATGTAGATCTTCTGTTCATTCATCAGCCGGCGGGCAATTATATGGTAGGCTACAGACAGCTGGAGAAGGCATATAAGGACGGTAAGGCAAAGAGTCTGGGAATCTCCAACTTCTATGGTGATAAGCTGGAGACGCTGATCAGGGAATCTGAGATCAAGCCTCATGTAGTACAGCTGGAAGCACATCCGTACTGTACCGAGAAGGAAGTAATGGACAGACTGAGTGAATACGGAACAAGGCTGATGGGCTGGTATCCGCTTGGTCATGGTGATCCGGGACTTGTGAAGGAAGAAGTATTCAACAAGCTTGCTGATAAATATCGGAAGAGCAATGCACAGATCGTTCTCCGTTGGCATACCCAGATGGGATTCATGACGATTCCGGGCTCTAAGAATCCGGATCATATCCGTGATAACGGAGATATCTTTGACTTTTCACTTACCGGGGAAGAGATGGCAGAGATCGCAAAGCTCGACGGAACCAAGAAGTATTACAGTGCAAGTGATGCAGAGGTAGAGAAGTATGCATCTATGCATCTTCCGTTTGAGGGATAAAGGAGGAAACCAGAAATGGAAGCATTTACTTACAGTTATCCGGTTAAGGTATATTTTGGTGAGAAGGCGGCAGAGAAGAATCTGCCCGCGGAGCTTGCCAAGGTTGGTGAGAATGTCCTGCTGGCATACGGCGGAGGATCTATTAAGAAAAACGGAGTCTATGAGGAACTGATGTCGATACTTCAGACGGCGGGAAAGAATGTAACGGAATTTACCGGAATCATGTCCAATCCGACCTATGAGAAGGTGCAGGAGGGAGCCCGTCTTGCGAAGGAAAATCAGGTTGATTTCATCCTTGCTGTCGGAGGCGGTTCTGTGATCGACTGTTGCAAGGTGGTATCTGCACAGGCAAAGCTTGATAAAGATCTGTGGGAATATGAGTATGTGGAGCATGGAGTACCGGCAGCATTCATCCCTATGGGGGCTGTGGTTACAGCATTTGGTACCGGCGCGGAGATGAATAACGGTGCGGTGATCACCAATGAAGAGAAACGGTCAAAGTCACCGCTTTGGGGTGCATTTTATGATTTTGCGATCCTTGATCCTGCGTATACCATGACTATGCCGATGAAGCAGGTAATCTCCGGTGCATTTGATTCGCTGTCTCACAGCATGGAGACTTATATGGGGTCTCCAAGAGAAACGAATCTCTCCGATGAGATCAATGAAGCAACACAGAGAAATATCATCCGGAACATTCGGGCGACGCTTAAGGATCCGGAGGATATTCAGGCTAGAAGTGAACTGATCTGGGCAGCAGCCATGGCGGAAAACGGAATCCTGAAGATTGGCAAGACGACGGATTTTCAGTGCCATATGCTCGAGCATCAGCTGGGCGCATATACCGATTGTAACCACGGACAGGGACTGGCAGTTCTCCATCCGGTGCTTTACAGACACATGCTGCCGGAGGCGGAGCATCAGTTTGCAAGAATGGCGGTAGAAGTATGGGGCGTTGATCCTGCAGGCAAGAATGAAGAAGC
>JAFUAW010000078.1 GCA_017460485.1 Lachnospiraceae bacterium
AAGGAGCAGCATAAGGATACTCTTACCGCCGCCGTTTGCAAGATCATACAGCGTATTGCGCCCGTACATGCGCATGACAAAATCATCATACTGCTGTGTGCCGAAGTTATATTTCACATTATTGACTCGAATCCGGTTAATGCTCGGCATGTGACTGTCCTCCTTGAATGATTTCATATATCCTTCCACGGTATTCTTCAAAATACTGTCTTGTCAGCGCATTCAGCCGATCCGTCGGATAATATCTTCCATTTACCTCTACAAACAGATCCTGTGACATCAGGAACTGGATCATCAGCTTCACAAAGCCCATCTGGGACGCTCTGGACGCCCGCAGCTGATCCCGATCCTCACCCGTCACCATCGGAAGCTCTTCCCAAAGAAGTGCTATCGTCTGGAAGCTGTTTTCCTCAATATCCTCCATGGCATACACGCTCAGATCCTGCGTGATCACCGCAAGGGAGGAAGTAACCTCCTTCACGATCTCCTCTAACCGGATATATTCGCGGAATTGATAGGACGCAGAATCCGGATAGAACAGGAGAATGATCTGATAGATCACATAATAGCCAAGGTACAGCTCCCGATTATACCGAAGTCCGATCAGGCGTTTCAGCTCTTCGTTGCTGTAGCCGAATACCCGATTATTCTCTCCCGGCGTCAGATACAGACAGTCCTTGTATTCATATACATGTAGATTCAGTTTCTTCAAAAGCTGATTTAAGATCTCGTATACCTCCGCATTTGCGAAGTATTCCTCATAGAGTGCTCCGGTGTCTGCGTCCTTGCGCTTCACCTGCGCCCCCATCATGAGCTTGCTGTATATATCTAGTGCTTTATTCAAATTACGACTGTCCATGATCGTTACCTCGTTTTATCTCCTGCATTCCGCATATTACTAATGTGTGATGATTCCTTATGTCTAATGGATTTTTCTATCAATCATCATAACCCACGAATAATACTTAAATAATCCTGTCTATAATCGACAACTGCATAAATAATTACCTGCTTCTTATCTTCATCGATCTTATAGAATACCAGATCCTTTTTTAATATCAGAACCTTATATCCCTGTCGTCTTAAAATAGAATACCCTGGTTCCTCCCCCATATAAGGATTGTCTCCGAGCATCATAATAGATGTCTCTAATTCATCAAGCTTCTCCAAGGCAACCTGATTTCCAAAATTTTCTGCTATATAAAGAATGATTTTCCTGATAGAAGAATCTGCTGTATCCGTACGAATGACTTCATATTTCAAACCTATGCATCCTCCTTCAGTATAGTTCTCAAATTGTCAAATGTATCTTTCATTGGCATGACTCTTCCATATTTTACATCTTCATCCGCTTCTGCCAGTATTTCCAATAATTCAATTCTGGCTTTCATTCTCTTATATTCTTCATAAGATAGTGAGACCGTGTCGCCTCTTCCGTTTACCGTTATTATAACTGCCTCTTTATTTTCTCTGCATTGCTTTGATATTTCATTGTAATGATTCCGCAGATCTGCTGATGGACGGATTGTTTCCTGAACAGTAACCATAATATACACCTCCCGGATACTTATAGACATATTATATCATTATTTGCCTATGATATCTACATTTTGTTAAGTAATCAAGGCACAAATCATCATCTCATCCCGCTTCGCTCGATATTTGATACCTTAAATTCTATATTTGTTACATAAAATTCCACATTTTCCCGAGCCGTCTCTTTCTCCGTCTCCTGTTGACCTTCTTCAACAGCCTTACGCTGCATGGTAAATGGTATCTCTTCCTCCGGCAGGAAGGTAAGTGTGAATTGAAGATCCCGAAACCGCTCCCGCTCGTCTTCCTTCCATGCTTCAATAACCTGATTCTCTAAGAAGGTTTCCGGCTTCTCATAGAGCGTCTGAATGGAGTACTCCGACTTCTGGGCAACATGTGTCAAAAAGGAATAATAATCCCCATTCTTCAAGAAATCTTCTCCATACTTGATCTCTAATATGGCACTGAATTCCTTTAACTCGATAGCCGGCTTCTTGGTCAGCTGGTCGCAGAGCTCATAGAAGATCCGCCCCATATTATGCGCGATCCGCTGATCCTCCAATTCATCCTCATATAAGAAATCCCGATCCACATTCTCCTTAACGATCTGCTCTCCCTTGTCCTCGTTCTCGGACCGAAGAGTCAGCATATGGTCGATCTGTTCTAAGGCGAATTGCTTCGTAATCTTCGGCTGCATGAGCGGGGATAAGAGATAACTCATAGCTGCAGGATCATTCTGCCGCATCAGTGTTTTCAGAATTGCGTCAAAATCAAAGACATTTCGCAGCTGCTTTAACTTCTCCTGATGAATCACCTTGTCGGCGATATTCTGTAATTCAATGGTTTCCCGGATCAGCTCTCCATGTCGATGAATGGTTTTCTTAAGCTCTGTCTCTAATTTGCTGATCTCCTCCAAAGATTTATAAAATGCGGTATTCGACTGCCTGCTGTCGTTATCCAGGGAAGCCTTTGCCAGCGTCTGCTCGATCAGGGCTTTATTCTTCATGAACAGCTTCTGCTCCTCGTCAAACCATTTGGCAACGGTCGTCATATATTCTTCGCTGGCCTTGGCACCGGCAAATACATCATGTGACAGCAGTTCAACAACAGCTTCTTTTCTTGCTGTCAGGCGATGTACTTCACTATTGATCCGGCGTACCACCTCGATACCGCCGCTGAAATTCTTCGCAGTGATCATCTTCTCCAAAAGCAGCTGCTCCACACTGATCTTGCTCTCATCCTTGATCTCCTTCGTATCTAAGTAGAACTCGATCCCTTCCGCGGTAATCTTATATTCCACGGTTCCGTCTACGATCTCATTTTCAATCAGGCGGACTCTGGTAACCTTCTGCTTCTTATCCTCCGGATCGAAAAAATGGAATTCGAACGGCCGACCGTCATTCTTGAGTTTCTCGAAGATATAGGAAATCAACTCCCGCTCTTCTTCATTCCTGCTGCCGGAATTCCCGCCAATCTGCTTTCTTTCATTCTTCTCTGCCCGAAGACCATCTGCTGCCGTCTGTGATTCTCCATTCTTCTCCGACCGCAGAACATCGATATATCCCGTATAACCTTCCTCATCAAAGCTCAGATCAAAATCTCGCCGAAGCAGCTCCGATAAAAAACTCTCGTATTCCTCATAGGTGACAGCCCGCTCATTGAACTGATTCTCATTGATGAAGAACCGTAAGCTCGCCATCGTAATATAGCCCATATCCAGAAAGCTGTATTTTCCGTCCTTATACTGCGTAAAGGTCGTCTCATTTAAAACAAAAAAAGGATAATACTTGCGCAGATTCTGCATACGGGCATGATGTTCTTCCATGATATCATTGATCATAATATAATTCTCTGCCATGAAATGTATCTCCCTTATCCTTCTGCCGGTAATATCCTCTATCCATGAGCCCGTCGTGCCCACTTCATCTATTATATAGTATAAAACAAATGGTTTCAATAATGGCTTTTCTTCGTCCTTATTCCTTACTCCGCCTGCGTCTTCGGAAGCCGTTTGCTGACAATGATCGCGTAGAAGATCAACATCAGTGCTCCGGTGAAGATCCAAGAAGCCGGATAGACGATCATCAGCTGCTCAAAGGTATGAAAATGCTGAAAGATAGTGTATATATACACAATCCGGAAACCGACCGTTCCAAGGATCGTAAGCACCACCGGGATAATGGCATAGTTCATGCTCCGAAGCGAAGCCGCCCCGACCTCATAGGTTGCTGTAATCGCCTCCAATGCCATCACACGCATCATACGGACCAGCGCATACCGGATCACTGCTTCATCGGTTGTATAGATCCGTACAAATGGAATTCGAAAGATCACAAAGACCGCACAGAGCATCGCCGTAAATCCTATCCCTTCCGCAAGTGTCAGCCAGAAGATCCTGCGGCACCTGTCGTACCTGCCCGCACCATAGTTCTGACTGGTAAAAGTCACGGTCCCCTGCGCAAATGCTGCAGATATCGCATAGGTAAAGTATTCAAAGTTCAAAGCCGCGGAAGATCCCGCAATCGCATCCTCACCAAACACATTAATTCCGGATTGCACGAAGATATTCGAGACGGAAAACACCATTCCCTGTATTCCGGACGGGATCGCAAACCGGATCACACGCCCTGCATACAGCCGGTTAAGCTGCAGCTTACGAAGATCCAGATGGATCATTCCCTGCTCCCGAATCAGGATCAGAATGATCATTCCGGCGCTTAGCACATTGGATATTACCGTCGCGACGGCAACTCCCAATACCTCCATATCGAAGCCGATCACGAACAGCAGATTCAGCCCCACATTGATCGCGCCGGAGATCAGCATCACATACAGCGGCCGCTTGGTATCCCCGATACTCCGAAGGATTGCCGAGCCGAAGTTATAGATCAGTATAAATGGAATCCCGATCAGATACACTCTTAGATAGAGCTCTGCCGCGCCCAGAATCCCCGCCGGCGTGTTGGTGCTTAAAAGCAGCGGACGCGCGATCGCCATACCGATTCCCATCAACAGCAGTCCTCCAAGGATCGCCATGGTCATGATCGTATGAACTGCCTTCGACACCTCATCCCGCTTACCGGTCCCGATCATATTCGCGATCACGATATTCGGTCCCGCCGAAGTGCCCACCATCAGATTCACAAATACCCCGACATTCGCAACATTGGCTCCGACAGCCGCCAGAGCGTCACTGCCCGCATACCGTCCGACCACCGCCACGTCCGCCGAATTGAACAGCTGTTGTAAGATACTGCTCAAGGCAAGCGGCAGCGCAAACAGGATAAGCTTCATAGCAAGCGGGCCATGAAGCATATCGACTTCTTTCTTATCTTTCTTTTCTTTGTTATCTATATAGTCTTTTCTGACTTTTCGATCTTCCAATGTCAGTTCCTGATTTCTGTCGTAATTTCTATTATTATCAATCCTTGATCACCAGCTCCACCGGACAATGATCCGATCCGATGATATCCGTATGGATCTTCGCATCCACCAAGCGATCCTTCAGGCTCTCAGACACGATAAAATAATCAATCCGCCATCCGGCGTTCTTCTCTCTTGCATGGAATCGATACGACCACCAGGAATAGATATCGGTCTGATCCGGATAGAAATACCGGAAGGTATCGATCATACCGCTTTCCAATACCCTGGTAAAGCAATCGCGTTCCTCATCCGTAAAGCCCGCATTATGATGATTGGTCTTCGGATTCTTCAGGTCGATCTCCTTATGCGCCACATTCAGATCTCCGCAATAGATGACAGACTTGTTCTCTTCCAAATGCTTAATATAGCTAAGAAAATCCCGTTCCCACTCCATACGATAGGATAGTCTCGTCAGTTCATTCTGAGAATTCGGTACATAAACCGTGATCATATAATACTCCGGGTATTCCAGTGTGATCACACGTCCCTCATGATCATGCTCCTCGATCCCGATTCCGTAAGTAACCGCTATCGGCTCCCGCTTCGTAAAGATTGCCGTGCCCGAATATCCCTTCTTCTCCGCATAATTCCAATATTGATAATAGCCCGGCAGATCAAGCTCGATCTGTCCCTCCTGAAGCTTCGTTTCCTGCAGGCAGAACACATCCGCATCCAGCTTTTCAAACTCCTCCATGAAATTCTTACCGACACACGCCCGAAGACCATTTACATTCCATGATATTAATTTCATACATCCACCTTTTCCTTTGTACATGATGAGAAATGCCTTTGCAAGCAAGCATTTCTGCATCATTATATCAATAAATTAGGCTTATTTCAATTATTCCCTCATCAGTGAATTATTTTGTTAGAAAAATAACCAAAGAAGGTGTGACCGAAGTCACACCCTCTTTTAAAATCTTCATTCTTTCTGTTTCACGGTATTCCGGTATTACTCCGGAAATACCGATCATTCTTTATTCTTCTGCATTACCCTCATCTTCTGACTCGGTTACTGCTACTACATCGCTCTGATCTTCATCTTCTGTAACATACTCTACATCTTCATATTCATCCATTGACATAGCGGACATATTGAATTCCTCAGAGTCAAGCTTTACGGAACGATACCGCTTCATACCGGTACCTGCCGGAATCAGCTTACCGATCAATACATTCTCCTTCAGACCGATCAGTTCATCCCGTCTGCCCTTAATTGCAGCTTCTGTCAGAACCTTGGTGGTCTCCTGGAAGGATGCTGCCGATAAGAAGGAATCAGTAGCAAGAGAAGCCTTCGTAATACCTAAGATCGACTGTGTTCCCTTTGCAGGCTCTTTGCCTTCCTCTTCTAATGCCTCGTTGATCTCATCAAAATCAAGAACATCTACGAGATTGCCCGGCAAATACTCGGAATCGCCACTCTCATCAATCTTGATCTTCTTCAGCATCTGACGAACGATGATCTCAATATGCTTATCATTGATATCAACACCCTGCAGACGATATACACGCTGTACTTCCCGAAGCAGATAATCCTGTACGGCACGAACACCCTTAATTCTAAGGATATCATGCGGATTCACAGAACCTTCTGTCAGCTCATCACCGGCCTCTAGGGTCTGACCTTCTTCCACCTTTACACGAGATCCATAAGGGATTAGATATGCCTTGCTCTCGCCCGTCTCCTGGTTGGAGATGATAACCTCGCGCTTCATCTTATTATTACTGATGCTTACAGTACCGCCGAATTCCGCGATAATTGCAAGACCCTTCGGCTTACGTGCCTCAAACAGCTCTTCGACACGAGGAAGACCCTGTGTAATATCATCACCCGCAACACCACCGGTATGGAAGGTACGCATCGTAAGCTGTGTACCAGGCTCGCCAATGGACTGTGCCGCGATAATACCAACTGCTTCACCAACCTGTACCTGCTGTCCGGTAGCCATGTTCGCGCCATAGCACTTTGCACAGACACCGAGATGTGATTTACAGGTTAAGATTGTACGGATCTTCAACTTACCGGTTCTTCCGTTCTCCGGATCAACCAGCTTATTGCCGTCTGCGTCTACTGCACGGTCAATGATAGCAGCCGCACGCTTCGGATTGATCATATGATTATGCTTCACGATCATATTACCGTCTTTATCAAAGATATCCACGGCTGTATACCGTCCGGTAATACGTTCCTTGAAGCTTTCAATTACTTCCTTGCCATCTGAGAACTCTTCCACGATCATTCCCGGAATCTTCTCAACATCCTTACCTGCACAGCAGTCTACCTCACGAATGATCAGATCCTGTGATACATCAACCAGACGTCTGGTCAAATATCCGGAATCGGCAGTACGAAGCGCGGTATCGGACAGACCCTTACGGGCACCATGCGCGGAAATGAAGTATTCCAATACATTTAAGCCTTCACGGAAGTTCGCCTTGATCGGAAGTTCAATGGTACGTCCCTGTGTATCTGCCATCAAACCACGCATACCTGCGAGCTGCTTGATCTGTGAATTGGAACCACGGGCACCGGAATCTGCCATCATGAAGATATTGTTATACTTATCAAGTCCTGAAATCAATGCGTCTGTCAACTGATCATCAGCCTTGTTCCAGATCTTTACAACATTGTTATAACGTTCTTCATCGGTCATCAAACCGCGGCGATACTTCTTATTAACAATATCAACCGTTTCCTGTGCCTTACCAAGAATCTCCTTCTTGGCAGCCGGAACTGTCATATCGGAAATGGATACCGTCATAGCACTCTTGGTAGAATACTTGTAACCCATTGCCTTAATATCATCTAAGACTTCTGCTGTCTTTGTTGCACCATGAACATTGATACACTTATCCAGAATCGGCTTTAACTGGCTCTTGCCTACCTGAAAATCGATCTCAGGAAGAAGCGCATTTTCCGGAATAGTACGATCTACATAACCAAGATCCTGTGGAATAATCTCGTTAAAGATCAATCGGCCGAGGGAAGTATCAATGACTTTAGAAATCGGTCTCGCCTGATCATCTTCTCCCTTTACTCGAACCTTGATCTTCGCATGAAGCGTAATCTCTTTATTCTCATATGCCAGAAGAGCTTCATTTTCGGACTTGAAGATCTTGCCTTCTCCCTTATCGCCATCCTTCTGCATGGTCAGGTAGTAGATACCAAGAACCATATCCTGTGACGGAACTGCAACCGGCGCGCCATCAGAAGGCTTTAACAGGTTATTTGGCGATAATAACAGGAACCGGCACTCTGCCTGTGCTTCCACAGAAAGAGGAAGATGCACGGCCATCTGGTCACCATCGAAGTCAGCATTAAATGCGGTACAAACAAGCGGATGCAGCTTAATTGCCTTACCTTCTACAAGGATTGGTTCAAATGCCTGAATACCTAATCTGTGAAGTGTAGGAGCACGGTTCAGCATTACCGGATGTTCCTTGATTACCTCTTCGAGCACATCCCATACGACAGGATCTAACTTCTCCACCATCTTCTTTGCATACTTGATATTATGAGCCAGCTTCTTGGCAACTAACTCCTTCATAACAAATGGCTTGAACAACTCGATCGCCATTTCCTTCGGAAGACCGCACTGATAAATCTTCAACTCCGGTCCAACGACAATAACGGAACGTCCGGAATAGTCAACACGCTTACCCAGAAGGTTCTGACGGAAACGTCCCTGCTTGCCCTTTAACATATCAGACAGAGATTTGAGCGCACGGTTACCAGGTCCGGTAACAGCACGTCCACGTCTGCCGTTATCGATCAAAGAATCCACAGCCTCCTGCAGCATTCTCTTCTCATTTCTTACAATGATATCCGGAGCACCGAGCTCTAACAGTCTTGTCAGACGGTTATTCCGGTTAATGATACGTCTGTACAGATCATTTAAGTCAGATGTTGCAAAACGTCCACCGTCCAACTGTACCATCGGACGGATATCCGGTGGGATTACCGGAACAACATCAAGCACCATCCACTCCGGACGGTTGCCGGATGCACGGAAAGCTTCTACTACTTCCAATCTCTTAATGATCTTTGCTCTCTTCTGACCGGTAGAATTCTCCAGCTCTTCGCTCAAGATCTCATATTCTTCGTCCAGATTGATGGCCTGAAGCAATTCCTTGACTGCTTCTGCACCCATTCCAACACGGAAGGATCCGTATCCGAACTGCTCCTCTGCATCCCGGAATTCTTTCTCGGACAATATCTCACGATACGACAGTGTAGTCTCGCCCGGATCCAATACGATATAAGAAGCAAAATATAATACTTTCTCTAATTCCTTCGGCGACTTATCGAGAAGAAGTCCCATACGGCTCGGTATTCCTTTGAAATACCAGATGTGAGATACAGGAGCCGCTAACTCGATATGACCCATACGCTCCCTACGGACATTGGCTTTGGTAACCTCAACACCGCATCGATCGCAGATCACGCCCTTATAACGTACCTTCTTATACTTACCGCAATGACATTCCCAGTCCTTGCTTGGCCCGAAGATACGTTCACAGAACAAACCGTCTTTTTCCGGCTTTAAAGTTCTGTAATTGATCGTCTCAGGTTTTTTAACTTCACCATGTGACCATTCTCTGATTTTATCCGGAGAAGCTAATCCAATTCTAATGGAATCAAAATTAATTGGCTGGTCTACTTCTTGATTATTCAAATTTGACATCTCGTAGTACTCCTTCCACATTTATTCATCGGAACCATCATAGTCCATATTATCATCCTCGTAGTAATCATCGCCGTCATAATCGCCATCGGCATCTTCATCGTAATCATCGATATACTCGCCTTCTTCATCAACAGCACCGTATCCGTCCGCATGTCCATATTCGTCATTATCTTTCGGACCGTCATCGCCTTCGATCATCGGACGAAGATTCTCATTACCATAATCGATGGTCTCGCTGAATTCCACCTCTTCATTATTCTCGTCATATACTCTGACATCCAATGCAAGAGACTGTAATTCTTTCAGCAATACCTTGAATGATTCCGGAATACCAGGTTCAGGAATATTATCTCCTTTAATGATAGCCTCATAAGTCTTCACACGACCGACCACATCATCGGATTTGACTGTCAGGATCTCCTGTAAGGTATAAGAAGCACCATAAGCCTCTAAGGCCCATACTTCCATCTCACCGAATCTCTGACCGCCGAACTGCGCCTTACCGCCTAATGGCTGCTGGGTTACCAGTGAGTAAGGGCCGGTAGAACGGGCATGAATCTTATCATCTACCAGATGGTGAAGCTTCAGATAATGCATGAAACCGATCGTTACAGGTCCGTCGAATTCCTCGCCTGTCCGACCGTCACGAAGCTGTACCTTACCAGTACGGTTGATCGGAACGCCCTTCCATTCTTCTCTGTGGTCACGGTTCTCATACAGATAATCCAGAACTTCCTTGCTCAGATCATTCTTCCACTTCTTCTTGAAATCATCCCACTCTTCATTCGCGTAATCATTAGCGATCTCAAGAGTCTCCATGATCTCCTGCTCATCCGCTCCGTTAAATACCGGCGTACTGATCTTGAAGCCTAATACATTCGCCGCAAGACTAAGGTGTGTCTCTAAGACCTGTCCAATATTCATTCGGGAAGGTACACCCAACGGATTCAATACGATATCGAGCGGACGTCCATTTGGAAGGAACGGCATATCCTCAACCGGAAGAATACGGGATACAACACCCTTATTACCGTGACGACCTGCCATCTTATCGCCGACTGATATCTTTCTCTTCTGAGCAATATATACACGAACGGACATATTCACTCCCGGAGGAAGCTCATCGCCATTCTCTCTTGTAAAGATCTTGGTATCCATTACGACACCAAACGCACCATGCGGAACACGAAGAGAAGTATCACGAACTTCTCTTGCCTTTTCTCCGAAGATCGCACGAAGGAGTCTCTCTTCCGCTGTCAGTTCAGTCTCGCCCTTTGGCGTTACCTTACCGACCAGAATATCGCCGGCACGAACTTCGGCACCGATACGGATAATTCCGTTCTCATCCAGATCTTTTAGTGCGTCATCACCCAGACCGGCAAGATCTCTTGTAATCTCCTCCTGTCCAAGCTTAGTATCTCTTGCTTCTGTTTCATACTCTTCAATATGAACGGAAGTATATACATCATCGCGAACCAGTCGCTCACTGAGCAGAACCGCATCCTCGTAGTTATAACCTTCCCATGTCATGAATCCGATCAAAGGATTCTTACCAAGCGCAATCTCGCCCCCTGCAGTAGAAGGTCCGTCCGCAATTACTTCTCCAGCTTCTACACGATCACCCTTACTTACGATCGGTCTCTGGTTCATGCAGTTACCCTGATTGCTTCTTGCAAACTTGATTACATGATATACATCCTTGGTACCGTCATCCTGTCGGATCACGATCTCCTTGCTGGAAGACTTCTCGACAACACCGGCGTTCTTGGCAATAATACATACACCGGAGTCAACAGCAGCTTTCTCCTCCATACCGGTTCCGACGATCGGAGACTCCGTCTTAAGAAGCGGTACAGCCTGACGCTGCATGTTGGATCCCATCAACGCACGGTTTGCGTCATCATTTTGCAGGAACGGGATCATGGAAGTAGCAACAGAGAACACCATTCTCGGAGATACATCCATCAGGTCAATCCGGCTCTTAGCGAACTCGGAAGTCTCTGTACGGAAACGTCCTGCGATATTATTATTGATAAAATGACCTTCTTCATCCAACGGCTCATTCGCCTGAGCAACCACATAACGGTCCTCATCGTCTGCAGTCAGATAGACAACATCATTCGTTACCTTCGGATTCTCAGGATCAGACTTGTCTACCTTACGATATGGAGCCTCCACGAATCCATACTGGTTGATTCTTGCAAAGCAGGCCAGGGAGTTGATCAGACCGATATTCGGACCTTCAGGGGTCTCGATCGGACACATTCTTCCGTAATGTGTATAGTGAACATCACGAACTTCGAATCCGGCACGATCTCTGGAAAGACCACCAGGTCCCAATGCGGAAAGACGTCTCTTATGCGTCAGTTCGGAAAGCGGATTGTTCTGATCCATGAACTGTGATAACTGGGAACTTCCGAAGAATTCCTTCACAGCAGCCGTTACCGGCTTGATATTGATCAAAGAAGTTGCGGATATTGTATCCGCATCCTGTGTGGTCATTCTTTCACGAACAACTCTTTCTAATCTGGCCAAACCAATGCGGTACTGATTCTGAAGCAGTTCACCAACCGCACGAATACGACGGTTACCCAAATGGTCAATGTCGTCTTTATTACCGATTCCATACTCCAGATGGATATTGTAATTGATGGAAGCGAAAATATCTTCCTTAGTAATGTGCTTCGGAATCAAATTAGAGACATTCTTCTTGATCTCACCAATCAGTTCATCTTCATCATACTGTTCCAGCATCTTCTTTAATTCAGGATAATATACTCTCTCTGTAATACCCACTTCTGCCGGATCAAGATCGATAAACTCCGTAATATCGACCATCATATTAGACAGAACCTTCACATTACGTTCTTCGGTCTGAATCATAACATACTCTACAGCCGCATCCTGAATCTTATTAGCCAGATCAAATGTTACGGTATCTCCGGCAGTTGCAATAATCTCACCGGTATTCGGATCCACAACATCTTCCACTAACGTATATCCGACGATCCGGTTCTGGAGCGCCAGCTTTTTATTGAACTTATATCTACCAACTTTAGCTAAATCATATCTCTTAGGGTCAAAAAACATACCATTGATCAAACTTCCGGCAGCATCGACATCCAACGGCTCGCCCGGACGCAGTCTCTTGTACAGCTCTTTTAAGCCGCTTTCATAATCAGTAGCCACATCCTTTTCAAAACTAGCCATCAACTTCGGCTCTTCGCCAAAAAGATCAATGATCTCAGCATTAGTGCCAACGCCTAATGCGCGGATCAAAACCGTGATCGGAACCTTTCTGTTACGATCTACATGAACGGAAAAAACATCATTGGAATCCGTTTCGTATTCCAACCATGCACCACGATTCGGAATCACAGTGCAAGAATATAATTCTTTACCGATCTTATCATGACCAATCTCATAATAGATTCCCGGTGAACGAACTAACTGACTGACGATTACACGCTCTGCACCATTGATCACAAAAGTACCGGTCTCCGTCATCAACGGAAGCTCCCCAATGTATATATCATGGGTACTCATTTCATCCGTTTCCTTTTTACGCAAACGGACTGTTACCTTTAAAGGCGCAGCATAAGTAGCATCCCGCTCCTTACATTCTTCAATCGAATACTTGGTCTCATCCCTGCACAGCTGATAACCAATGAATTCCAGGCAATAACGACCACTAACATCTTCGATTGGCGAGATGTCGTCAAATGCTTCTTTCAACCCTTCTTCCAGGAACCAGTTGTAAGAGTCCTTTTGAACTTCGATCAGATTCGGCATATCAAGAACTTCTCGACTTCTTGCATAGCTCATTCTGATCCCTTTGCCTGATTTGATCGGTTTAATCCTTGTCTTTTCCATTAACGGTTTCACCCCTTGAACTAAAGTATGGTAACAATTAGTCGCATCAAATACGACTTCATGGGCAAACCAACCCACGATAGTCACGCTATACTATAATAGCACTACTGCAATTGCAAGTCAAGGAATATTTTCATAAAATTACCATTTTTTCCGGATGCCTCTTATCAGCCCATTTTTCAGATATAATCGGGCTTGCAGCTCTCCAAATCATGGTATCCAAATTATTATCTCAATAGATCAAGAAAAAATATAGAATCATGAATCCTGAATTACTAATCCAGAATATCTTTATTAGAATCAAAAAAAATACATTAATATATAAATACATCACAAAAATTATATGGGAGAAAAAGCCCGCGGCAACTTTTTCTTGCCGCAGGCTCTTCTTATTCATATAACAGATTGACTGGCGGATTACTTTAATGTAATCTTAGCACCCTCAGCCTCTAACTTAGCCTTGATGTCCTCAGCCTCAGCCTTAGAAGCACCCTCCTTAATCACCTTAGGAGCACCGTCTACAACGTCCTTAGCTTCCTTCAGACCTAAACCGGTTACTTCACGAACAACCTTAATAACCTTAACCTTGTTAGCACCAACTTCGGTAAGCTCTACATCGAACTCATCCTTCTCTTCGCCTGCTGCTGCTGCGCCATCACCGGCTGCTGCTGCAACTACAACACCTGCTGCTGCAGATACGCCATACTTCTCTTCAACTGCTTTTACAAGATCATTTAACTCTAATACGGTTAATTTATCAATCTCAGCTACTAATTCTTCAATCGTCATTTTGTTATCCTCCATTTTCATATTAATTCATTTTCATATTAAATGCGGCTGACTCTAAGCCTCTCCGCCTGCTGCTTTCTGCTCTGCTACCTGATTGATAACACGGGCAAAATTCGTAATTGGTGACTGAATGCTTCCCAAGAACTTAGACAGTAATTCTTCTCTTGATGGAATAGAAGATATTGCCTGAATTCCCTTTGCATCATAGTAAGCACCTTCTACGATACCGGCCTTGACCTCTAAGCACTCTGCTTCCTTGGCAAACTTAGCAATTACTCTTGCAGGAGCTGTTGCGTCTGTCTTGGAAATTGCGATTGCGCTCGGTCCGTCCAGATGCTGATCCAACTGTGCGAAATCAGTTCCTTCGAATGCGCGCTTCATTAAGGTATTCTTATATACCTTATATACCACGCCTGCTTCTCGAAGCTGACGACGAAGTCTGGTATCCTGCTCTACAGTCAGACCACGATAGTCTACCAGTACTGCTGACGCAGCACCGTCAATATTCTCTTTGATCTCATCCACAATCGGCTGCTTGATCTCAACCTTAGCCATGATAGTGCACCTCCTATTTTATTAATGACTGCACTACTATAAAAAAGAAAAATCGGTCTCATAAGACCGAAGCACGCTCATAAATAATCTCTTTTTTGCTCACATCCGTATATCCTGTATCAGTAATCCATACATCATATATACATCTGTTCAAAGAATTATCCGTACAAACGATTCTTTCCTCGGCAGGCGTTCCGTTACCGTATGAATCTATCTCTTACGGCTATCCGAACTTACGCTATAACATAAGCACCTGCTGTCTTCGGCAGTTCATCGAAAGCTATAATATCAAACCTGTTACTTAGTGTCAAGTGTTTTTTGCTTATAATTCCATTTTTAAAGGGCGTGCCGCCGTCAATCGGAGACACGCCCTTGCTTATTCTTCACATTCTATCCTATACATAAGAATTATAGAACATTCCGCTATACATAGATGGCATATACGGATTCGGGAAATTCCGCTGTGTGTTCGGATAAGAAACCACGGTCTTATCTACATACTCCATCGGATTCAGTGTAATCCGGTCTGTTGCCTGATGTACAGCATTCTTAAAATCGGATAACTGCTGGAACAATTCCTGCACCTGACCGTTCTCGGTACTCTGTACCAAAAGTGCGTCATCCTTTTCTAAGTATCCATCCTCATTCAAGGTAAGTCCGGAGGATTCCAGATCGTTCCGGAACCGTCTGGTAATGGAACCAAGATCTCTTAACAATTTCTGGGATCCGTTCGGATTATCATCTACCTTATGGGCAAGATCCACCAGATTATTATAATAATGAACAAAATCATCTACATCATCCAACAGTGCCGTATTATCATTGGCAAGCTTGATATGCGCTTCTTCACTGGTTACATGATTGAGTTCAATACCAATACCGTTGTTAATGGATATGTTGTTGGAACTTGCCATCTGCGCATTACCGTTCAAAGTAAACTTCGCATTCTGAGGATATGTGGTTACTTCATTCAGTCCAAAATATTCAACCATTCCCGCATCATCCGGACCCTTAACCTGGAACTGAAGTCCTTGATCCAGCTCTCCAAGACCGGAATCCTTTGCCTCTAACTGCAAACGGGCAGATGTTCCGGATTCCATAACACGGGCAGATATACCGATATCATTACTATTAACGGAAGTTGCCAGTCTTCGAAGAATATGAAGATTGGTCTCACCCTGCTTAGTATCAATCTCAAACTGATATTCACTTCCACCTTTTTCCACATTGATAAAATGCTTGCCTGCCGGAACGGACGCTGAATTCGAAGGAACCAGCTTACCTTCATTCTTCTGTGCTGCCGCGAGCTGATCAACACTCATACTAATCTCTGTCGGCATAGACGAATAATCATTAGAAAGAAGACTGACAGACAGATTGCCTGGCTGATCCGTATTCACCATCATCTTCCGGCTGTCCGGATCACTATCCTCAGATAAGAAAGAAGAACTTGTCTTAAGCTCCAATGCGGCTTCCTTAATACCGATCACATAATCCCTTGTCTCCTTCGATAGAGAAAGCTTATAGAACGGCTTGGACTGGTTCAGCTTAACCATATCTTTGTACAGATTCTTAAGCTCACTCTTCTTATGAGAGTCATACTTCGTATTCGCAACACTCGGAAGGGCCATCTGATAGTAATTATAGATGTTCAATGAACCCATATGCCATTCCTCCTTTCTCTAAAACTATTTTTGGAGACACTTCTACCTATACAGTTTTTATTATAAAGGAATGCAATGCAAGATTCTATTGACTTTTTAAATAAAAAAATAAAGAAATCAGCAACATTTTTACCAAAAAAAATCAATTTTCGACTAAAGTCCCGGTAAAAATCTGCCGATACATGATTTGTGTTGTATTTAAACACAGCTTTTAGATCAAATGTAATTCCCGAAGGAGGCTGTCAAATTGCGCAAATTCGATCGGCTTGGATGCAAATGCCACGCAACCCAGCTCGAAGCTCTTCGGAATATTCTCTCCGGCATCCATACCGGAAGTAATGATCACCTTGGCTTTCTTGAATTCCGGAATATTCTGCTTCGCCTCATACTCCCGGATCTTCTCAATGGTATCATACCCATCCATTCCCGGCAGCTTAATATCCATACAGATCAAGTTGTACGGCTGTCCCTGCTCCCATGCATGCTTGTATAATTCAACGGCTTTCTCGCCATCCTCGGCTGTCTGGCAATCTCCGTATTTATTCACAAAATAAGTCATAACCTTACGGCTGACTGCGTCATCTTCCACGACCAATATATTCATCTATGTATTCCCCACACCCATTACTAAGACAATAATGCCCTTACTTCTCTTTTATACCTAATAAACGAATCTGTCAAGACAAAATCATGATTTCGCGGTCTGTCTTCTTCAATCTCTAATTCTGCAGCAATTCCCGCTGGACTTCCACTCATAATATAGATCCGGTCGGAAAGCAGAATCGCTTCATCGATATCATGGGTGATGAAGATCGTAGAAAGCTTGATTTCTTCCATAATGGAGAGATACCATTCCTGAATGGAGGAACGGGTCAAGGTATCTAATGCGCTGAATGGTTCATCCAGAAGTGCCACCTGATTCCCGCACATATAGGTTCGAAGAAGTGCCGCCCTCTGCCGCATGCCGCCGGACAGCTGCGCCGGGTACTTCTTCTCTGTTCCGGCAAGCCCGAAGCGTTCAAAATACTGTACCGCCTGCTGCCTTGCATCCGCCTTCTTCTTTCCGGACAGGATCAGAGGAAGTGCCACATTATCTAGCACCGTCTTATGCTCTAACAACAGGTCCTTCTGCAGCATATAACTCAACTCCCCCGTCTTGCCGGTAATATCCCTGTCATTTAGCAGGATCTTCCCGCTGTCCGGAAGTGCCAGACCGGACAGCACATTGAATAACGTCGTCTTGCCGACACCGCTGACGCCAAGCAGGCATACCAATTCTCCTTCGTTCAAATGAAGCGTGATATCTCCAAGAACCTGCTTCTCTCCATATGCTTTTGTGATATGCTCTGCCTGTAATATCATGATTTTTGAAACACACTCTTCTCTAACTAATGGAATGAATTACCATCCGTTGCAATCTTATATCATACTATCTCGTAAAGAATCTCACTCATTTGTTTTAGGCACACGATCACTTTCTGATCAAGGCATTATAATTTATGGAAGATACTCATTCGTAAATCCCGTACCGGCCGGGATTTCCTCAGAAAGCCCGTTCTCATACAGCCATGCATAAAATGCGTCCCAGCGCTCCGGATCAATGTATCCCCACTGATCGACCTCTGCCTTATACTGATCGGCGATCCAGTTCTGGCTTGCATGCACCAGCTCCGGATCCAGCTCCGGAACCTCTTCGCACAACAGATCTGCTGCCTCGTCCGGATGAGCGATCGCATATTCATATCCTTTGGCGGTTGCGGCGAGAAATGCCTTCGCTTCCTCCGGATTCTCGGCAAGATAATCCGTATTTGCCACGATCACAGGGCTATAATAATCAAAGACCGGATTAATGTCCTTAAAGTACCACATATTCGTGTCAAGCCCTGCCTGCTCGGTTGCGATTCCTGCCCATGCATAATACACCCAGATTGCATCCACCGTATCCTCTTTCAGTGCTGCCGACTCATCATAGATATACTCCGGGATCAGCTCAACCTGACTGTAATCTCCGCCATCTGCCGTCACGATATTTTCCATCATCGCCTGTTCGATCGGCAGACTCCAGGTTGCATACCGTTTTCCCGAAAGTCCCTTTGGAGATGTAATATCATCCTCCTTTAAGGATATGATCCCCGATGTGTTATGCTGCAGGATTGCTGCAACTGCAGCCACCGGCATCGGGTCCTTCGAGGTAAATACCGGAGGAAGATAATCCTGAAAATCCACCCCAAACTGCGCCTGACCGGACGCTACCATAGGCGTCGCTCCATCCTCTGGCGGCTGTACGATCTCAATATCAATTCCCGCCTCCTGATAGTATCCGAGCGCATCCGCCACGTAAATTCCGGTATGATTGGTATTCGGTGTCCAATCCAGAACAAAGGTTACCTTGGATAACTCCGTATTCGAATTCCCATTTGCTGCATTGTCACCTGCACCGCTTGACGAGCCGCCATTCCCCGAGGTACTGCACGAGGTCAGGGCAAGTGTCATCACACCTGCCAGGATCATTCCTGTCCATTTTTTCCATTGCTTAATTCTCATTTTCTGTTACTCCTCTTCTATATATGTTTTTCTGTTATTGAATAGTGTCGGATGACTGAATATGTAGCATGCTCACTTCGTGACCATTAACATATTCATGTCTCCTCTTCTTTATATGTTTTACACTTATTTCTTATCCTGCATGACACGCCGCCACGGCATAGACCGATACTGGATCAGATTCACAATGGCGATCATCAATAAGCTTAAGAGTGAGATTACCATGATTACCGCAAACATCTTATCGTACGAATACGACTTCTTGACACGCGTCATGTAGACGCCAAGACCAACGGTGCCGCCCAGCCATTCCGATACCACGGCACTTACAACCGAATACGATACCGCGATCTTCAGTCCGGAGAAGAATTCATCTAACGCGCTCGGGAACTTCACATGCCAGAAGATCTGCCATTTGGTCGCCTTCATGGAACGCATAAGTCTTACCAGATCCTGATCGACAGCGCGGTATCCGTCCAACAGCCCGACTGCGATCGGGAAGAAGGAAGCCAGCACCACCAGGATGATCTTCGGCATCATTCCATAGGAGAACCATAGGATCAGCAGCGGCGCAATGGCGATCGTCGGAATGGTCTGACTGATCACAAGCAGGGGATAGATTCCCTTGCGGATCGGCTCACAGGCATCCATCACTGCCGCCATCACGAATCCCAGCAGCACACCGATCAGGAGCCCGGCAAAGGTCTCAATCACGGTCACCTTTCCATGCTCGGCAAATCGCGGAAGCTCTGATATGAACGCCTTCATCACCGATACCGGAGACGGCAGCATATATCCCGGAACCAGACCGGTCACACTGATGATCTCCCACAGGATCACAATTCCGATAATAACAAAAACAGGGATCATACTACTGATGATGCTTCGTTGTTTTTTCATCGATGGTTAATACCTCTCCCTCCGGCTTGTATGTGATCTTCACATAGCTCATTACACTCGGGCAGCCTGCCTTGATCGCAATATACTGACATTCCTTCACGATATCCATCA
>JAFUAW010000079.1 GCA_017460485.1 Lachnospiraceae bacterium
ATCCTGATGAAAGCGAAGGAAGCCTTCTTTGAGAAGCTGGTGCGCCGGATTCCGGTTCAGGCAACGAAAACTGCGAACGAATATATTGATACGGCTGTCAGTCAGTGCAATGAGTTGGCTAAGAAGGAGATTAAGATCTACAATATTCATAATAATAAGCATTATCAGAAGATTAATGATGAATGCAATGCCATCTTTACCCAGGCTGAGGAGAAGATCCGCGAGTCCTATATTCAGATCGTGCAGGAAGCGATGGATTATTATGTTCAGCTGTGCGGTAAGTTTCTGGACTATCAGACGGAAGCGACAGCCTTTGATCTTGAAGAGGATCATAGACTTCATTATGTGAAGAAGATGACAAGCAAGCTGTCCGATGGAATTGCAATTGCAGTATTTGTATCTATTCCTCTGGTACAGTTCTTAGTACCGAGTGCGCTTGTCAGCATGCATCGCAAAGCATATATGGAAGCAATCGCAGAGACTGCAGAAAGCATGCGGGAGCAGGTACGACAGAAGGAGAATGAGATTCGAAGGGTTCTGGCACGTATGTAGTATTATTTATAAGAGCAAAACAAGCGAAAGGATTATATATAACATTCATATTGTTTATATGAGTATTATTTTTGGAAGCTATATACAGCATATTATTCCCTAAACAAGCATATTATATAATTAGAGTTTTTATTTGATCCGATGATTACCGTTACATATGAAGTATAGGAATATCTGATGATTGTTGTTATTCAGGAATCTAAGTGTTATCCGATATGACTTAAGATGTAATTGTAAGATCAAAAGAAAAGGAGAAGATATGGGATGAAACAGGGAATTGTAATTGCGGGAGATAAGCATACGATCGATTATTATATAAATCTGTGCGAAGTGCTCGGAATGAAGGCATATGATTGTCATGGATGTGAACATTGCGGAATCAATGACTATCAGGGATTGGTGGTTGCCGGCGAAGGTGATCTGGAACCGTCCGATCTGGAGTGCACAGAGTGGAATCTGCTTGCGTCTTATGTAAAGCAGGACAAGCCGGTTCTCGGAATCTGTAAGGGTATGCAGATGATCAACCGGATGCTGGGCGGAACGATGGATGCACATTTATCCACGGTGGGACTGCATAGAAGTAAGGATGTGCACTCGGGTAATGTTGATCCGGATCAACGGCATATGACGATTGCATTAAAGGATTCTTTCATGGAGAAATTATATGGAATCCGCTTTCCAGTAAACAGTGCCCACCGGCAAGGTTTGGATCAGCTCGGTAAAGGACTTGAGGCCATACAGTTTGCGGAAGACCGGGTGGTAGAGGGGATTCAGCATAGGAGCCTGCCGATTCTTGGCGTGCAGTGGCATCCGGAGCGGATGGAGCATGGAGAGCGACTGGTTAATTACTGGATCCATCACTTTCCAAAGATTGTATAAAATGATAAACTGATAAAGATATATCTGCCTATCTGTATGACTGATTGTTTCAATGAAACAAATAGGTAATAAAGCTTTACTAGGATGAAAGTCGTCAAAGAACTTGGATCAGAAAAAACGGAGGATAAAAGAATGATCAGAAAGTTAATCGAGAAGATTGTGAAAACGGATGCACCTATCGTTGTCGGTCTGGATCCGATGCTTAGTTATGTGCCGGAGCATATAACCAAGGTGGCATTGGAAGAGCACGGGGAGACCCTGGAGGGAGCCGCAGAGGCCATCTGGCAGTTCAATAAGGAAATCGTGGACGCCACCTATGATCTGATCCCGGCTGTGAAGCCCCAGATCGCTATGTATGAGCAGTTCGGAATTCCGGGAATGATCGCATATAAGAAAACGGTTGATTATTGTAAAAGTAAGGGACTGATTGTGATCGGTGATATTAAGCGCGGAGATATCGGTTCCACTTCGGAAGCTTACGCGGTCGGACATCTGGGTAAGGTTGTAGTTGGAAGTAAGGCATATGCAGGCTTTGATGAGGACTTTGCAACGGTGAACCCATATCTCGGAAGTGACGGCGTGAAGCCGTTCTTAAAGGTCTGCAATGAGAATGATAAAGGTATCTTCGTGTTGGTTAAGACCTCGAATCCATCCTCAGGAGAATTCCAGGATCGGATCAGTAAGGATGAGGAAAGACCACTCTATGAGCTGGTAGCAAAGAAGGTCGTAGAATGGGGCGAAGAGAGTATGGACGGCGATTACAGTAATGTAGGCTGTGTTGTCGGTGCTACATATCCGGAGATGGGCAAGGTACTTCGTAAATTAATGCCGAAGACCTATATCTTAGTTCCGGGTTATGGCGCGCAGGGTGGCAAGGGCGAAGATCTGGTGCATTATTTCAACGAGGACGGACTCGGGGCAATTGTGAATTCTTCCCGTGGAATCATAGCCGCTTATAAGCAGGAAAAGTATTCTGCCTATGGTGCAGAGCACTTTGCGGATGCCTCCAGACAGGCAGTTCTTGATATGATTGCAGATATTAACGGAGCCAGGAAATAACAGGAGAGGATTATGGGAATAACGAAGATGACAGCGACCATCCTTCGTCAGGATGTGATCGCCAACGGAATATACAGTATGGTCTTGTCTGCGGAAGAGATCGCAGCATGCGCAAAGGCAGGACAGTTCGTGAACTTGTACAGCAGGGACGGTTCCCGGCTGCTTCCGAGACCGATCAGCTTATGTGATATCGATCCGCGGGCGGGTACGATCCGATTGGTTTACCGGATTGCCGGCAAGGGTACGGAGGAATTCTCTACGTATCATGCGGGAGATACCATTGATGTGATGGGACCGTTAGGGAACGGATTTGCAAAGAAAGAGGGCAGTGCCGTTCTGATGGGCGGTGGTATCGGGATTCCGCCGATGTTAGAGCTTGCCAAGGAATTACATAGCATGGGAAATGTGGATGTGAAGGTTGTGCTCGGATATCGGGATGAGGTGTTC
>JAFUAW010000080.1 GCA_017460485.1 Lachnospiraceae bacterium
GCAAGGCGGCCTGTGCTACCATGAGGTTACTGGGCTTGGTAACAAATAGTGAATGATATCGATATCATAGTTAAGATACTTCTGAGTATTACGTAACGCATACATTTTCTTCAATATATGAGAGAATCCGGTTACATAGAAGGGAAAGGTGATTACTATGAGGAAGATTATGATGATACTGAGTGCCGGAACGCTGATGCTGGCGCTTACGGCATGCAGTAATACAACGGTCGTGGAGACCTCCGGAGATGTACGGTCCGGAAATAATTATGCGGCAGTTGTGGTAGAACAGGAATCCGAAGAGGATGTTCCAAATGTGGAATCCGTTATGGAGATGGAGGTTGAGATAAAGGAAAATACGAAGGAGAAGCTTAAGGACGAAGCAGCAGTTGAAGACGGAGTGATAATGCCGGAATCAATTATTGAACAGCAGGCTGTAATGGAATCAGAAACAGCAGGACCAGGTGGTGAGCAGAAGGTGGCTACAGAGCCGGTGGCAGCAGGACTAGGTAGTGAGCAGAAGGTGGTAACAGAGCCGGTGGCAGCAGGATCAAGTTCTGAACAGGAGGTGGCAATAGATTCGATACCAGAAGATTCTAGTGCCACGCAGGAGATAACAACTGATCCGGTGTCAGCAGAGCCAAGTACTGCACAGTCAGATTCTGCAAAACAGCAGACAGAGGAGCTAGTCTCCCAGCAGCCGACAGTGACATCAAACTATGTGGTTAGCGAGGAAAAAACACCAATCGTATTCGTAGAACAAAGAAAGAATAATAGCAGTTGTGGTAGTGATCTTGGCAACTGTTATAATGGAGTCAATTCTTGTTCAGATAATTCAGGCAATTGTATTCAAATCTACAGTTCAAATAACTGTATAGAGCATGGAAACAGCTGTATTCGGATTGGAAGTTCTGGCGATTGTGATCTGATTTCCGGCTTATGTCAGACATATGGAATGAATAATTGCGGCACTAATAATTACTGTAACGGCAATAACTGTGAAGACAGCAGTAACTGTAATGGCAGCAATATTTGCGGTATCGGTAGTAACTGTAATGGCAGTAATATTAGTGGTATCAGCAGTAATTGCAATGGCGGCAATATTTGTGTCAACAGCAGTAATTGTAATGGCAGTAGTTGTTTTAATGGCAATAATGTGTGTGGCTATACATATTGCATTCGTTAGGATATGATCTGCAAATATAACAGAAATGATGCACTTAAAAAGAATGATCTAGAAATGATAAGCCGGATATGGCACGGGTTGTACGACCGAAGCCTTATCCGGTTTTCTTGCTATGTTCACGGAAGAGTTTTATCAGTTTTTACCTGTTGAATTGTTTTTGACAGACTATCACGCATTTGATACAGTATGAATGGTAAGCTTGGATAAGGAGAGACAATCATGGGGAATAAGACGGTCAGGGATAAGGAATATCATAGAAATATAGTGAGAGAGATCGTAACAGGACTTAGCTTTGAGGATAAGCTGACGGCACTTACGGGTGCTTCGAGCGAGCTTCCATCCATTGGGCTGCCATGCTTTCATGTAGGCGGTGAAGCGGCACACGGCGTGCAGGCAAGACATGATCAGAACTTTGATCTTGGCGAGCCGGTCTGTACCACCGTCTTCTCGAATCCGATCGGTATGGCGGCGTCCTGGGATAAGGAGCTGATGTATGAGATTGGCGAAGTGACAGGGATTGAGGCACGCAGTCTGTTCAATGAGGGACTCAATGGCTCTCTTTGTATGTGGGCGCCAACCGTGGATATGGAGCGGGATCCGAGATGGGGACGGAATGAGGAAGCGTATGGAGAAGATCCGCATTTGACCTCACGTATGGCAGGAGAATATATCCGAGGGATGGCAGGCGAGGATGAACGATATGTACGGTGCGGAGCCACACTGAAGCATTTCTACGGGAATAATGTGGAAGAGGATCGAAGCAGCGCGGACAGTAATATCTCTGAGAAACTGAAGGAGGAATACTATCTGCGGGTATATCGGGAGATTATTGAGTATGCGGATCCTCTGGCAGTCATGTCTTCTTATAATCTGGTAAATGGAGTACCGTCAACCTTCAATCCGGAGATTAAAGATAAATTAAAGAAATGGGGACTGACACATGTGACCTGTGATGCGGGTGCATTGACATTCTCCATTAGCAGACAACACGCAGCGAAGGATGAAGCGGAAGCAATCGCAAAGGCATTTCTGGCCGGCGTGGACTGCTTTCCGGACGACCGGGAAATGATCAATCATGCAGTCAAAGAGGCGATCGATCGGAAGCTGATCACAGAAGAAGTACTGAATGAGGCGCTGATCAATCGTTTGACCGCGTATTCTATGCTGGGTCTTATGACAGATGAGGCTCCGTTCGGAATGGATAACTACAATCGCTCCAAGGTCGATACAGCGCAGTCAAGGGTGCTTGCCAGACGCGCCGCGGCGGAATCGGTGGTGTTACTTAAATACAGGGAAACGAATCGGGAAGATGCACGGGATCCGATTCTGCTGCTCGGTCCATTTGCAGATCGGTGTCCGATTGACTGGTACAGTGGTGTAACCAGCCATCAGGTGACAGTGAAGGAAGGATTGGAAAACGCACAGTCAGAGGCATTATACCCATATGTCAGAATCCGGTTGACCCCCCGTTGTTCCCAGACACATAATGATATCAAGGATTATAATTATGCTGGAATCCGAGATAACAGACTTGCTCCGGTTTCCAGAGAGGATGCCGAAATCTTCCGGATCATGTTATGGGATGAATCTCATATTACGATCCGTTCTATGTCTACCGGCAAGCTGCTTACTACAAGGCGTCCGGAGCAGAAGGTCATGAATTCGGAGGAGCTTGCGGATTCCTTTATCCTGTATGCA
>JAFUAW010000081.1 GCA_017460485.1 Lachnospiraceae bacterium
AAATCCCGCTTATCTCTTTTATATTTAAAGATATAGTACTATCACTCATCCAGCATTATATTTCCCTTCTTGGCTTTTGCCTTAAGTCTGGCTATCTGTTCCTGTTCAATCTGCTGAATGCTCTTCTCCGGCGTTGGCAGGTCTTCAGGCATTGTGCCACCTATTTTCTTTATAGCGGATCTCACTTCTCTTCCTACATTGTAATGAACGCTTGTTGCAGCTTCCGCCCCCTGTATCTTGTCCTTCCGGAGTTTTTCTTCGGTCTGTGAAATTCTGAAAAGATTGGCAATGAGCTCTGTACTTCCCATATAATCAAGAATTTTCTGACCAATTTCAAGTTCCTTCTTGGCATGGATATCCTCTACATCAAGTCCTCCGTATAGTCCCATATATCCGGCATTCTGGAATATAGCAAATTCCTCATTAGTAATAACCCCAGCATCGTGTGCCGTCTCCGCCAATAGTTGATTCCATTGCTTAATATCCCCACGAACAACCAGCCTTCTTCGGTCTTCATCCAATTGATTAAAATGATCTGCCACTTCCTGACGATAGGTCTGAATTGCAAAGTATGTCTGTCCCAATGCTATAACTTCTTTCCGAGGATCACCATTCTGTACTATCAAATAACACGCATATCGAGACAATTCATAATCCTTTTTGGGTTTTGAAGTTGCACCTGCCTCTACGATTTTCCTGACCTCAAGAAAATCGTCTGAAACGCGATGTCCGCTGTTCTCACAGGCGATCATAGCTCTCCCAATAACTTTTGAAAAATTTTCCCATTTTGCATATTCCAATGCCGGTGCAAGCTCTCTGGCACTCCAATACTCCGTTCCATCTTCACGAACTTGCTTTATATCTTCAAATCTTTTATATTCACTTGCTTTTAATTCTTTCATACTGCCTCCAAATTCATGTCGTCTTAAAAACTCTACTATCATTTTCTTCTCTTCATCCATAAGAAAATGCATTCAACAAACACAATAGACAGGTCTCCTACGGTGCCAGCCACCCCTGCCCGACTGCATGATCAAGGTTCTCTGATATCCATGTGTAGACCTCCGGCATGAACTCCTTGACAACCTCCATCCGTTTCTCAACTTGCGCACGCGCTACCTTCCCATGCTCCCAGGTATGTCCATCTGTCAAGGTATTGTGTAGAAATGGCTGCAACCGATCCATACAGGCTGCATATTTGGCATCTGCCGTATCCATCGCGTCGAACTCTTCCCAAAGTGCACGGATCATCTGCCCCTGATCCGCAGGCAGCACCGCAAACAGCTTATCCGCCGCCTCCTTCTCCCTTGCCGCTTTGTCCATATTACCGGAGACATCATAAGCAAATGTATCGCCTGCTTCAATCTCAACAATATCATGAATTACGCACATCTGTACTACCCGTCCGATATCCACGGGCTCCATCGCATATTCCGAGAACAGCATCGCCATCACTGCGATATGCCAGGAATGTTCCGCATCATTCTCACGACGGCTTTGATCGATCAACATCGTACGACGGAGCACTGCTGTCATTTTATCAATCTCTGCTGAAAATAACAATTGCTGATTCAGCCGGTCATTCCTGCTTTCCATAAAATTCCTGATACTCATTTTCTTCCTCCATAACCTGCGATCCTACATGATTCATATCTCTCAAATAGCTTTGAACCATATTGCCTTCTGTTCTCTTTCACTTCTAGGATTTTCCGTATTGTCATTGCTGCCACTTTAAAATTCCATACTATTCTCATTCAACAAAAAATCATAAATACTCATGGTGATAATACCGTCTTCATCATGCCAAGGCTTGATGATGTCCTTAACAATTATTATTTTCTTAAATGAATCCTTTGTATTCATTAACGATGCCTTTTCCTGTCTGCGTTTGATATCATCAGGAATGCTGAATGCAGATTGAATATAATATCTCCTGCTGCCCATATTGGCAACAAAATCAATTTCCAAATGCATTCGTTTCGTCCTTCCATCATTGATCTTTTCACGTTTTTCCACAACTCCAACATCTACGGAATAACCCCTATACAATAATTCATTATAAATTAGATTTTCCATAAGGTGTGTTTCTTCGTTCTGTCTAAACCCCAATCTGGCATTGCGAAGTCCAAGATCTTCAAAATAGTATTTCAATGGAGTTCCTATATATTTTCTGCCCTTCACATCATACCTGTTCGCTTCCCGAATTACATATGCATCTTTTAGATATTCAATATACTGCCTTATCGTATTTCCCGAGATTTCCGACTGAATATTGCTCTTAAAAGTGGCCTCTATTTTAGAAGGATTCGTTAAGGAACCGATTGCAGAGGCCAAGGTATTGATCAGCAGATTTAATTCCTCTACTTTTTCAATATGATATCTTTCTACAATATCCTTTATATATGTTGTTTCAAATAACTGTGTTAGATACCTGCTCTTTTGCTCATCGTCATTCATTGTCGCAGTAAGAGGAAGTCCGCCATATACCATATAAGAAGATAATCCCTCATACATATTCCCTTCATACGCCTGCATGAATTCAGAAAATGATAATGGATATACATGCACTTCATCACCTCTTCCTCGGAATTCTGTAATGATATCCTTTGAAAGGAATTTTGAATTACTGCCAGTTACAAACACATCAACATTGCTTATGTGCAGTAAAGAATTTAAGACCTCTTCAAAACGGTCCAAGAGTTGTATTTCATCTAGAAGTATATAGTATAACTCATCATCCACTATTTTTTCTTTTATATATTTTAAAATCACATAAGGATCTCTAAACTGCTCATTCTCTAACATATCCAATTCGATCTTTATGATATGCGAGTTCTCGATACCTTGACTGATCAAATAATCGTGAAATATCTTAAATACCAGATAAGACTTTCCACTTCTTCGAATTCCGGTTACCACTTTAATCATTCCATTATGCATTCTGTCAATCAGCTTATTTAGATATCGTTCTCTTTTTATTTCCATATACGCGCCTTCTTTTTATTGAATTTTTCTGGTATTATTACCACTTTTTTTCAATATAAACCATATATCTTAAAAAAGCAATTATTATGTATTATTTGGCATCATGGAACTCTAACCAATCACGAATAAATTATAAATCACTAGAGTTTATATTGCATAAAATTCCCGTTCTTCACAAATCCATAGTCCGTATACAGCAGCACTCCCATATCGGAAGCTGTAATCTGTACCGTTCCACAGCCATATTTCCTTGCTTCTTCTACAACTTTGTCCAGAAGTGTCCTGGCTATCCCCATTCTCCTGTGATTTGGATCTGTGAACATACTGGAGAGCAGTCCGATCCTTCCGGTCGGGCAGCCAAAGTACGGCGGCTTTTCCACAAAGGACATCCCGCTTGTCCCTACAATCTTACCATCCTCTATCGCCAGCCACGACACAAATGTACCATCCGCCATATGCCTTGTATAATAATCATACAGCGCAGGCTTCAAGTCAATATCCTCCGTCGCTCCTTCCTCCCGCAGCTGACGAATCCGCATATCAATAAATGTGGCTAATTCTGCCTCGGTCAATTTTTCATATTTAGTCATGGTGCTCTTACCTCCGATCAACGCTTTTTCCCAATATCAACAGCTTATGGCATACCCATTTTCAAATTCCCTGCCTGCATCGAATATATCCATCTCTTTCTTAGTCAAATCGCCCTTGCCGTCATAACGATAATACCTTCCGCTTTCCGCCACGAATTCCAGAACACAATAATCCTCATCTTCAATTCCCTTCGGATAATACTTTTCATCCCCCTCATTCCATAGCAGTTCCTTGTATTCCCTCTCAAAATGGACAGCTATCCTGCCATACAGACAAACTCCCTCAAACGCAGAATCATCTGCAAAATACAGACATGCATTACCATCTTTCATCAGACTTTGCGTATGAGCAGAACCTGTATTGGTAGAGATTAAATGCCTGCCCAGACCTTTATGCCAGACACAGAATACACGACGTACATTCTGTCTTCCTTGTTCATCACTATATCCTATAGTTGCAAATAATGATCGATTAATCAGATGCATTATTTCATCATTCGTCATGAGTTTTCCCCTTATGTATATTCCTAGTTATTTGTGTTTTTATTCATATCCTCTATTAATGTTTGTCTGAGATTATCCAGCATTGAATTATCTTTTCTAAGTATTTCAAGTTGTCTGTATGCCTTCTCTCTTAGAATTCTAAGTCTATCTAATTGAGGTAGTCCCTGCCGTATCAAATCGGCATTCGTATCTTCTAAATTAATCAAAACTACTAATTCCTCTGCTGATGCATAATCTCGTATATTAGGTGACATTCCTTTTATCTCAGTCTCTTTTCTCCATTGTGATGCTGTTTTGCCAAACAATGCCATATTTAGTACATCAGCTTCAGATGCATACTTACAAGATGCTTCTTTTGAAGTAAGATCAGGTTCTATCAAAAATTCCTTAACAGCATCTGTATGAATTCGATAATTTATCTTTGATAATTCTCGCTTAGCATCCCAAGCAACAGAGAGCCTCTCTGCTTCATTTTTTTTAATTCTTTGATAATCCTTAATCAAATAAAGCTTAAATTCAAGAGACACCCATGAAGCAAATTCAAATGCAATATCTGAATGTGCATAGGTTCCACCATACTTTCCAGCTTTTGATATAATTCCAATTGCATTCATCTTCTCTATCCATTGAGACGGAGTCATGATAAGTCTGCCAGGCTCGCTTCTAACCGTATGGAATTCCATACGGTTAAAATTAGGATTATATAATCCCTCCCACATAGCAAGAAAATCAATTGTTGAATATGAACTCATCCAATTTGAGATTACAATTCGCGGCTCCAAC
>JAFUAW010000082.1 GCA_017460485.1 Lachnospiraceae bacterium
AACGGCGTTAAGTACCTTAGTGACCGCCAACGACAGATACCAATGGAATCCGGCAAGTATGGGCTGGATGGAACTGGCGATCGCATGGATCGACCGGCAGACGAAGTTCTCCGAGCATATCCGGAATTTATTTGTACAATAAAAAACATACTATGAGGTAATCCATGTACAGTGTATTAATCGCAGATGATGAAAAGATTATACGGAAGGGCTTATGCTCTCTGATCGATTGGGAGTCTCTTGGTTATGAGATCATCGGAGAAGCAGCAAACGGCAGAGAGGTTCTTACGTTCATCGAGAAGCAGCCGCCGGATGTGGTAATGATCGATATCCGCATGCCGAATCTTCACGGACTCGAGGCTATCAAGCGTGCGAGAGAAGCCGGTTTTCAGGGACAATTCATTATCTTAAGCGGATACTCAGACTTCAGCTATGCGCAGGATGCGATCCGCTATGGCGTTCGCTCTTATCTGACCAAGCCGGTTGACGAGGAAGAGCTGATTGCGATCTTAGAGAAGCTCCGAAAGGAGCTCGATGAGGAACGCGGCAGGGATTCCTCCAATCAACTGTATCAGGAGAAAGCCAAGCTCACCCTTTTACAGGATTATCTGGCCGGGGAGATCGGCTATGAGGAGTTAAACTTAGCAGATCTGGGACTGACCGAAAACACGTATCAAGTGATCCTCTATGAGAAATACAGCTATAATCTGTCCGACATTTCATATGATTTTTCGGATCTTCTTCGTGTGTCCAATCACAGCCAGGAATTCTATGAATATCTGACAATCCGGAATCAGCATGTGATCTTGTTAAAGGGAACTCATGCCATCGAGCGCTTTCATGAAATCCTGTCCAGATATGATGCGGAATTACCGCCTCAGAAAAATTCTCCACTCGATACCGTCTTCATATCCTGTGGTCGAATTGTAAAAGAAGGAGCAGAGCTTCCGCAGTCTTATGCGGATGCCTGTATGCTGCTTGGCAAGCGTTTCTTCTGTGATCAGTATCAGCATGTGATCAATTACGAAGGTCCTTATTCCTTTACAAAAGAGGGGGGGGGCGTTAATTCGGAACATAATAATTTACTTGATGATTATGTCAAATCTCTGTTAGATCACATTCAAGCATATAACCGCAACCGGATCGCAGAGACTCTGCATGAGTTGGAGCAGGAATTATATTCCGCGCCGATCGGGGTTCAGGAGCAGAAGGATCTGTTAGTGGATCTCTATCTGCAGATCAAGGAGAAGATCAGCTATCTCTACCGATCCCAGAATATTCCATTTATTCCGAACTCCACAGCAATCAATCGAATCCTGCAGAGCTATTATCTGTATGAGATCATTGCCTTCCTGTCCGAACAGTTTGAGATGATCATGTCCTCTATCGGCTATTCCTCACGGGAAAGCATTATTAATGACATCGTCTATTATATTGAACATAATTACGCCGAGAACATCACCTTGGAGAACATTGCGCCATTATTCGGCTACAACAGCTCCTATCTCGGCAAGATCTTCAGTAAGAAAATGGGGATTAATTTCAATACCTATCTGGATAATATCCGGATTAAACATTCCAAGGAATTACTTAAGAAGAATAAATTACAAGTCTATAAAATTGCGGAATTAGTCGGATATCGGAACGTCGATTACTTCCATATCAAGTTCAAGAAGAGCACCGGGATCAGTCCGGCAGAGTATCGCAAGCAGAATCAGACCGAATGAGTTCCTACTCCACATTCCCATCGCCTTCCTCCCGCTCCTTCTCTAACTTGCGGAAAACGATCATCATGAAGGCACTTAAGGTATAGATCACACAGCCCGGGCCGATCAGAAGTCCCAAGAACATCAAGGTTACATTCCACGAGAAAAGCGCAATCTCCAATGCCGCAACCACAACCATCAACACGGTCCAGCCGAAGTATTTGATCGCAATCCGGAAGGAATTACGCATAATGATCCAGAGCTTATTCTGATATCTAGCCACCTGCGGATAGGCGTATAAAAAAATCATTAAAAAATAAAAGGCAGACAGCATTCCGGCGATCAGTACCCAGATCGGCGGATCTTCTAATGCATTGAACAGGGCAAAGTCCAGATAGACGGCATAGACGGCGATCAGATTCAGGATACCCAGCGGAATGCCCTGCTTCCAGTTATTCTTGAACGCCTTAAAATACTGCTTAACCACATAGCCTTCTTCGTTATCCACCATCCGCATCATAACATCATACATGGACACGATCGATGCTCCGATCGTAACAACGGGAATGCTGGTTACCAGAAAGCAGAGATTCAGCAGGAACACCTGCATGAAGGAGCTCATGAACTTATAGATTGGTCCGTCTACACTGAAGAATTTCAAGATATGGATTCCTTTCGTCTTACCGTTTTCATTGCTTATAATAACAATATATAGTTTACAACATCCTCTTCCAAAAATAAAGGGGCTGTCAAGCCCCTTTATTATTCTGCTTTGCCTCAGGCAGAAGTATTTGAATCATGCTTTCTTTGGGTAAAAAGCCTTATTCATAACTCTACTGTGTAACAGCATCCTCTGCTGCCTTCCGAAGCTCAGCCTGCTCGTTGGACCAATCCCAGCATTTCTTATAGCCGTAGGAATTGGCTTTACCAACCATCTCGCTGACTAAGGATTCAAATTCTTCATCGGATTCTGCATAGATTGCCTTCCATGAGTATTCACGAATACATCCTGTTACCTGTGCCCATGTAGTCTTTAATTCGTCGTCACGCTCCGGCTGAACATATGCGGAACCAGGAGATACTGTGTAATTGCCGCTCTCCATATAATCATTGATCGTCTCGCAGCCTGTATAATCTCTCCAATCCTGATCGATCTCACAGGATGCGCTATTCTGATTGCTCTTCCAGTTCTCACAGTTATAAGTCTCACCATTTGATTCCGGATTCTGTGCATCCAGAGACCATGTAATACAGTTGATCTGGCACTCGCCATCCTTATAAGTACCTGTGAATCCGCCTTCGCCACCAAGATCCGTAGACTTATCATTGTGTGCCGCCTTACCTAACTCAGTAAAGTAAGTATTACCATCCTCGTCATAATCCCAACAGACACCCTTCGGACCATATTCAGAAGTAAGTCTCCCTTCCGGTGTGAAGTAGTAGTTGATAATCTCCATACATAATTCCGGATATTCTGCATTGGCACCGATTGCCCAGTAGTTATTACCTCCGAGAACATTCATACCATATACGATCGGAGAAGCATTCTCCGGTGTCAGAGACTTCATCATCTTATTTTCATCCAAATGCGGCTGTGTATTATATGCCATCCATCCTGCATAATTAAAGATAGAGAAGAAGGTACCACCCTTTTTCACCTTCTCGATCATGGTATCATAGGTAGCTGTCATGGAGTCCGGATCTAACAGGTTGTTCTGATATAGCTGATTGTAGAACTTCAACATCTCTAAGTACGGAGAATCCTTATCTAATGCGCCATAGAACTTACCATCGGTCGGATCATACAAACCTACACCGAACTCATCATATCCATAATAAGCGGTTGCGGTAGACTTTACATACATTACCATATCGCCATCCCAATCCGGCCACAAAGACACTGCATAGGTCGGGTTGCCGGCATCATCTGTCGGGCAGATCTCCTTCATCGCCTTGAACAGTTCCAACATATCATCCATATCCTTCACTTCCGGATAGCCGAGTTCTTTATACAGATCCCAGCGAACATCCCATGTATAGAAGAAAGACTGAAGATCCTCGCTGCTGGTTGCTACATCAAAGCCGACACCGTAGATATTGCCATTGCCGTTCATATCGCGGTTCTTCTCCAATGCATACGAAGCATTCTCATAGATATAAGAACCATAGTCTTGCAGGATATTATCCTCTTCCCAATTAAAGAGGTATCCGGCATTCATTGCCTTCAGGTAATCACCCTCGGAACCGAATACTACAATATCGCCGAGATCACCAGCTGCCATACGTGTATCAAATGCACCATTCGTATTCGGTACGATATTCAGTTCAACTCCGAATTCATCTGCAAGCACCTTCGCTGTCCAGCCTACCTGCATACCGGAATAATTGGCACGCTCACTGAACACCGTTATAGTGATCAGATCATCATTATTGCTGCTTCCTCCGTTGCCATCACCATTGCCGCCATCAGAGCTCCCTCCACTGGTACAGCCGGTAAGCATACCTAACATCATCGTAGCCGATAACGCTGCTGCGCAAGCTCCTTTCACGATCCGTTTGATCGAATGTCTCCTCATATTTACGCCTCCTTGTATTAAATCATTTCTATTAACCTTTAACCGCACCCAGCATAATACCTTCTTGGAAGTACCGCTGTAAGAACGGATATACCAGCAGGATCGGAATAACCGATACCATGGAAATGGTATATTTGATAACTTTACCGTTATTTGCATAGTCAAGTGCCGCGCTGGCACCGCTGCCTGCCTGATTCATAACATTTGCCAGGTTCGAGCTGGTATTCAAATAGATATATAACCGGTGCTGCAAGGTATATAATTCCGGTGAATTCTGCATCAGGATCAAGGAGTCCTGGAAAGAGTTCCAGTTACCTACCGCACCGAAGATCGCAATCGTTGCCAGAATCGGAAGACACAGCGGCCATATGATGCTCTGGAAGACTCGCAGGTGCGAGGCACCGTCGATAAAGGCACTTTCCTCCAGCTCCGCCGGTATGGACTCTATATAAGTCTTGACCAGAATAATATTATAAGGTGCTACGATACCCGGAATGATGTATGCCGCAAAGGTATTGGTCAGACCCAGCATGGACATGTTCAAGTACCACGGGATAAGACCTGCGTTAAAGTACATCGTAATAACTAAGAACCGATACCAGAACTTTCTGTGCCACATCTCCTGCTTAGTTACCAGATATCCGATAAACGCCGATGCAAATACCATCAACGCGGTACCAATAATGGTACGCAGTATGGATACAAACAGTGAAGTTCCGAGATCATTTACCGTACGAAGTGCCAGATAATTCTGGAAGTTAATTCCCCTTGGAATGAAGTTGATCATTCCCTTGCTTACCAGCTCTGCATCTGAGATCGTATTGATCAGCAGATAATAGAACGGGAAGAAGCAGGACAGGGTAAAGATCCCGAAAAATGCATAATCAAATATAAAGAAAATCACATCGCCAAAGCTTAATTTGAACTTCCGCTTCGGTGCCTTGATGGTCTTTTCGTTACCGTTCGAATCCGTGATCGTGAAATATTTCGGATGTGCCTTCTGCCGCTTTTCTTCTTCACGCTCACGCTTACGGTCTTCCCGCTTCTGACGCTTATATTCCGCCTTTTCCTGTTCACGAAGTGCGATATAATCGGTAGTATCCTGTGCCGATTCCGAAGCTTGATTCAATACTGTTTCAGGAGTCTGCTCATTTACGGAATTCTTCTTATCACTCATCTTAAAAGCACCTCCTTACACAATACTCTCGCCACGGACAGCCTTCGATATACTGTTCGCGATAAAGAGCAGGATGACACTGACGATTGACTTCGCCATACCAATAACCGTAGACAGCGGAATACTTCCACCGTCAATACCCAGATTATATACATATAAGTCAAGGACTTCCATGTGGGTCTTGTTCATGGCATTGGAGAATACCAGATACTGATCCAGACCGTTGCTCAAACATCCCGCAACTGCCATCAGCAGCATAACCATGTATGTAGGAATCAGACCCGGAAGTGTAACATTCCAGATCTTCTGGAAACGTCCGGCACCATCCACTGTTGCCGCTTCGTAAAGCTGACGGTCAATTCCGGCAATACCAGCGATATAAATAATGGCACTCCAGCCGGTACCCTTCCACAGCCCCCATGCAAGCATCTTCAGCCAGGTTCCGGAATCACTCATCAAATAATTCGTACCGCTTGAGATCCATCCCATATTCATAGCGAAAGTATTAATGAAACCATCGGTAGAGAATATAGCAAGCGCAACTGTATATACAAGAATCCAGCTGATAAAGTTCGGAATCGTGGTAAATGTCTGTACCACCTTCTTAAACTGCTTATTCGTGATCTCTGTCAAGAATACGGCAAATACTAACGGGATCCAGCTGGTCGCAATACCAAGTCCGCTCATGGCAAGCGTATTCTCCATAACACGAACGATATCTTTTTTGGTTGCGTCATTTTCAAACAGATAGGTAAACCATTTGAAACCAACGAATTTATCCATAGACAGGACATCCCCTGCCTGATAATCAAAGAACGCATAACGCCAACCCCACAGCGGCAGATAGCAGAATACAAATGCAAGCAATGCAAATGGCAGGAACATTAAGAACAGACGGAATCTTGTCTCCATCTCATACGGCATGTTCTTGTCTGCCTTCGGAAGAGCAAACAACAAGATCAGATTCACAATAAATGCTATAACTGACGCTCCAGCAAATATAAAGAATCCCATCGGGAAAACCGGTGCCACTTTATCCAGATTGGAAGCTCCCTGCATCTGAACATAACTGACATAATTCAGAACAAGACCTATGATCGCGATCAGGGAACCGCCAAGTCCTACAACAACTCCCAGACGTTTGAGCTTTAGATTACCCAGAGAAAGGCAAGCCCCCAATGCTATTCCCAAGAGTCCTACAAGCACAATGATCGCTGACACATATAACATGATGAACACGGATTCCGATACCCATCCGGTACGAAATGCACGTCCTGTTCCGGAAATCAGGCTGGAATAGGAGATGGCCGATGTGAACAGCGACAGATTCCTGCTGATCAATCCACTGATCCGCGCCGGATTCGCTGCCGGAATAAACATCAGGAAAAATGCGATCAGGGATACTACCCGGAGTATATAAAAGAGTGGCGCGCACTCTTCTTTCGGGTGTTCCTGTTTCTTAGCTTCTAAGATCTTACGGTTTTCTGCTTCTTCTTTTTTCTTGGCCGCCATTTCGGCTTCGTACTGCTTTCTGTATTCGGCATCCATGCCGTCTGCAGTCTTGCTCTTACCCATTTAAGCGTTCCTCCTAACTCTAATTATTATAAAAAATACCCCTAGTTTGACCTACATATAGTATACAAAAAAGCCCCCCTTAAAAATACCGCAATAATTTTAAGTAAAATACATGAAAAAAAAGACTCGCACGAATCGGTCAGATGCATATCATCTATTCAACCATTTGATTCATGCGAATCTTCTTACTTATTTTCTTATGATCACAACCGGCTGATCATCAGCCTGCCGCTTTCATGAATTACTTCTTCTTGCCTCTTACGATAAAGAATACAACCAGACCAATGATTACAAGGCATCCGCATACGATACCAATGATCAGACCGATCGGAGGAGTATTCTTCTCAGGGGTTGTTACTGCTGCTTCGGTAGTTGTTGCTGCATCATCGCCATCATTAGCTTCGGTATTCTCTTCCACTGCAGCTCCGTCGTTGTCATAGTTAAATCCGCTGACTGTGAATGTGATAGACATATCTGTCAATGGATTAACCGGATAGTAACCGATTGTCTTCAGATCATCATTGTAGATATTCTGAAGCTGGATCTCTAAGTAATTTACAGACTCTTCATTCACGATCGGATTCACATCACTTACTTCAGATCCGTTCACCTTCAGTACTACATCAGAGATTGTGATCTCACCGGTATTCGGAATATCGGTTGAGAAGAAGATCAGGTTCATATATTCCTGTGTTGAGAATTCATCATCAAGGAACTCTAATCCATTTACAGATACGGTATAAGTACCATTACCCTTGATCTCAGCATCGGTATATGTACCAGGAACTACGATCTCTACACCGGACTCTTCTCTTGACCAGCCTGTAACCTGATTGAACTCATCGGTATCATGACCATATCCTGACTCGCCGCTCCATGAGTTACGGAACGAATACATAGGTGTCTGGAAACCGATATATGCATGATAGGTGCCGTCCAGATCAACAGGACCTGCATTCGACTGAGGCTTCTCCTCTTCTGCGCCGATCATGATCTTGTTAGCAGTAATCTCGAACTCCAATGATGTAAAGCCGCTTGGTTCTGCCATATACTGAGCACCCCACTCATTGAAACCACCTGCGATACGAACAGCATGCTTATCATCAAAGCTTCCTGTTGCTTCATACCACCAGTTGTCTCCCTGAGACATATCCAAGTCTACTTCTTCACCATCAACATAAGCCTTAACCGTGAAATCAGCATCTACGATATTCTCGCCAACAATAAATGGCGCAAAATACCATGCATTCAGTACCGGCTCAGCAAACTCAAGCTTAACCTTAGCTGTATCGCCAACCTTGATCTCAGCATCCGTAGCGGTAACACCTTCAGAAGCGGTCTCACCATCATAAGACAGTGCCCAGTCATTCTCTTCTGCCTTATCGCCGCCGAATGCAAGATACAGTGGATAAGTCTCTGTAGACTCTGTAGCATTCTCTACTGCTGCATCGCCAACCTGAATACTCTTAGCCGTGATCTCGAACTCAATCTTCTTGAAACCGCTTGGCTCAGAGATATACTGTGTACCCCATTCATTGAAACCACCGGCAACACGAATTGCCTGATCCTTACCGAAATCGCCGGTCTCTTCATACCACCAGTTATCACCGGCAGACAGATCTGCAGCAACTTCTTCGCCATCAATCAGCACCTTAACATCAAAATCAGCAGATACAACCTTCTCTGCAATAATTGTTGGTGCTACATACCATACATTCACAACCGGCTCAGCAAACTCCAAACCAACTGTAACTGTATCGCCGACCTTGATCTCTCCGTCCGTTACGGTGATATCACCTGATACGTCACCGCCTGCATAAGAAAGACCCCAGTCATTCTCTTCCGCAGCATCGCCACCGAATGCTACAAATACCCGATAGGTTTCTGTAGATTCTTCTGCAGCATTTACAATCGTCGGAACAGCTGCTCCAAATGTAGTA
>JAFUAW010000083.1 GCA_017460485.1 Lachnospiraceae bacterium
ACAGACCGGCGCAGGTATGATGGATTGTAAGAAGGCTTTGACCGAGTGCGATGGCAATATGGAAGAGGCTGTGAAATATTTAAGAGAAAAGGGTATGGCAAAGGCGGAGACGAAGGCAAGCCGTATCGCTGCAGAGGGACTTTGCAAGGTTTTGGTAAGTGATGACGATAAGACCGCAGCAGTTGTTGAGGTGAATTCTGAGACAGACTTTGTTGCCAAGAACGAGAAGTTCCAGACTTATGTAGAATTAGTAGCAAAGCAGGCACTTGCTACCAGCAATACCGATAAGGACGCATTTCTTGCAGAGCCATGGATTGGCGACGCATCCAAGACAGTCGAAGAGGAATTAAAGAGACAGATCGCTGTCATCGGTGAGAACTTAAATATCCACAGATTCGTAAAGATAACCGCTGCAGACGGCATCGTCGTATCTTATACTCACGGTGAAGGCAGAATCGCAGTTGTTGTAGAGGCTGCTACGGATGTGGTAAATGATGCAATCAAGGAAGCAATGACCAATATTGCAATGCAGGTTGCAGCCATGAATCCGAAGTATGTCAGCGATAAGGAAGTCAGCGATGACTATATCAATAATGAAAAAGAGATCTTAAAGGCTCAGATCATGAATGATCCGAAGGAATCCCAGAAGCCGGAGAAGGTAATCGAGGGTATGATTCTTGGACGTATCAAGAAGGAATTAAAGGAAATCTGCTTATTAGACCAGATCTACGTTAAGGCAGAGGATGGCAAGCAGACGGTAGGCAAGTATATCGAAGAGGTTGCGAAGGCTAACGGCGCGAACTTCTCTGTTAAAAGCTTCATTCGTTATGAGACTGGCGAAGGTCAGGAGAAGAAGAACGAGGACTTCGCTGCTGAGGTAGCTGCTCAGCTGTAATCTTGGCAGATTATTATTAATATAATATTTAAGTGACTCGGGTCGGGTTGGAGTAGTTCGCGAAAGCCACTGTTACGATTATAAAATGATCGACAGAATGCTTTTCTTAAGAATTATTCCGGTTCGTCCCGAGTTATATTTTGTCTGGTAATAAAGATGATGTACAACATATATAATTATGCATATTTGTGTAAATCTATAGAGTTTCGTATTAATATCTGCCGATACTATATTTCCTAAATATATCACCAACACATTTTGGTATATATAAGAATATTTACATTTATATGTATATTATGTATAATATACATATCTGTAATTATAAAGGGATCAGTCTGCCGGTATATATGTGAATTGCATGTGTATATATGGTGGCGGGATTATTTGATGTTGGGGGAATACTGTATGAGGAGGTTACGCAATTATGTTAGGGAAAAGAGCAGCGAATCAAAGAGTGGAACAATTGGAGATGCAGCTTGCCGAGCTTCAGGCACAGCTAGAAGAGGAGCAGGAAAAGGCGGAGTTAAACCGGCGGATGCTGGAGACAGTGAATGTATCTACCCATCTGGGAATCTGGGCAGCCTATTATACCGAGACGGGGGAACAGGATCGTGCCGTCTATTCGGATGAGTTCCGCAGAATGTTAGGTTATTCAAAGGCAGAGCTTCCGGATGATATTACGGCACTTGGTAAGATCATTCATCCGGATGAAGTGGAGGCGGTCTTTGCCGCTTATGGTGCAGCTGCTGCAGATAAAACGAATCATACCAAATATGATATTGATTATCGTCTGCTTACAAAGAATCAGGATTATAAATGGTTTCATGCGGCCGGTGAATGTATCCGGAAGCCTGATGGAACACCGATCGTATTTGTCGGAACCTTTACGGATATTGACGCTGCCAAGAAGAATGCAGATCGACTGGAGGTAGGTGCCAGAAGACAGAACGCTGTAGATCTGATGATGTTAGAGGGAAGCTGGAGCATGGATCTGACCAAATACGCAATTGATGATCCGCAGTCTCCGATGGTATTCTCCGATCAGTTCAAGAAGATATTGGGATACAGCAATAGTCATGATTTTCCGGATATTATGCAGTCCTGGATCACGAAGATCCATCCGGATGATGTAGCAAAAGCATCGGACGCCATGGGACGTCAGCTGTCTGATCCATCCGGCAAGGTTGTCTTCGATATGGAATATCGGATGATGCATAAGAGTGGAGAGTATAT
>JAFUAW010000084.1 GCA_017460485.1 Lachnospiraceae bacterium
AAGCTGCGCGGCTGCTGCTGCAAAGGCGGCGGCGTATATGCTGCTTTTCGGAGCCAGGAAATCAACGATTACAATTGAGACTCCCAAGGGAATTCCGTATCAGGCGGAGCTCCTTGATATTCGGAGGCAGGAACGCGAGGTATCCTGTGCAGTCCGGAAGGACGGCGGGGATGATCCGGATGTGACAACAGGACTTCTGATCTATGCGACGGTGACAATGCCGGATACTAGTTCGGAGCGGAATCATTCACGGACAGGATCGGAAGAAGCTGCGGAATCAGATGCAGAGACTTCCGATGGTACAGTTGAGAAGGTCGATAGTCCGGAACGGAACAGCAGGGGTGGCTTACAGGATGTGAGTGTCAGGATCTCAGGCGGAGCCGGTGTCGGCCGAGTTACCAAGCCCGGTCTTGACCAGCCGGTCGGTGAGGCGGCGATTAATCATGTGCCGCGGGAAATGATCACGAAAGAGGTGATCGAGGTTTGCCGTGAAGCGGATTACCATGGAACTCTGTCGGTCTGTATCTCGGTTCCGGGCGGAGAAGAGATCGCGAAGAAGACATTTAATCCGCGTCTGGGAATCGAGGGCGGTATCTCGATCATCGGAACCAGTGGAATTGTCGAGCCGATGAGTTCACAGGCACTCTTAGATACGATCCGTGTTGAACTTCATCAACGGAAGGCACTTGGCTATGAATATGTTGCAGTGTCGCCTGGAAATTATGGTCTGGATTATATGTGGAAGACTTATCATTATGATCTGGACAGGAGTGTGAAATGCAGTAATTACATTGGCGATACCATTGATATGGCGAAGGAGCTTGGATTTAAGGGGATGCTGCTTACCGGTCATATCGGGAAGCTAGTTAAGGTGTCCGGCGGAATGATGAATACGCATTCCAGAGAGGGCGACTGCCGGATGGAGCTGCTGGCGGCCGCAGGTATTAAGGAAGGTGTCGGGCAGGGTACCTTAAGTAAGATTCTGGATTGTGTGGTGACAGAGGAGGCTCTTAAGCTTCTTGATCAAGAAGGTAAATTAGAACCTGTAATGTGTCGGATAATGGACAGGATCATGTATTATCTGAACAAGCGTGCAGGAGGAACTTCGGGGCAGGGTAATGGCAGTGATTTTCAGATAGAGTGTATTCTGTATTCCAATGATTTCGGTGAGCTGGCAAGAAGTGAGGGAGCCGTAAAGTATGTGGAAATGCTGAGACAGGAATAGAATGGATAGCTTCTTTTCTTGTGCAGGTTGTATATAGGCAACCGTGGACACGTTTTCACTTAGCTTTGAACGTAACGGTACATAGGACACGAAAACACCGTGTCCAAGTACCGACGTTCAAAGAATAGTCCACTCTGCCTATATAGCAACCTGTACAAGAAATAGAGTATTATTATAAATAAAGGAAAGGATATCGTATGGTACATTTTGTTGGAGCCGGAACGGGAGCGGCAGATCTGATCACCGTGCGCGGAATGCGATTCTTACAGGAGGCAGATGTGATCATATATGCCGGATCGCTGGTGAATCCGGAGCTGTTACAATATGCGAGGAAGGATTGTGAGATCTATAACAGCGCGAAGCTTACCCTTCCGGAGATCATCGGGCTTATGAAGCAGGCAGATTCGGAACATAAGATGGTCGTGCGCCTGCACACCGGCGACCCGAGTCTGTATGGTGCGATCCGGGAGCAGATGGATGAACTGGATCAATGTGGAATTGAATATGATACCTGTCCGGGTGTCAGTGCTTGCTTTGGCGCAGCAGCGTCTCTGAATCTGGAGTATACACTGCCGGATGTATCGCAGTCGTTAATTATTACCCGTATGGAGGGGAAGACGAAGGTGCCGGAGCTGGAATCCATCGAGAGCTTTGCGACTCACCAGTCTACGATGGCAATCTACTTAAGCAGTGGAATGCTTGATGAATTATCGGAGCGGCTTCTTGCAGGGGGCTATGCACCGGATACTCCGGCAGCACTTGTCTATAAAGCAACTTGGCCGGAGGAGGAGGTCTATCTCTGCACGGTGGGAACACTGGCAGAGACTGCGAAGGAGCATAAGATCACGAAGACCGCGATCGTTCTGGTGGGAGAGGTGATCGATCATCAGAATTATAAAAGGTCCCGCCTGTACGCCGAGGATTTCTCCACGGAATACAGACGGGCGAAGAATGAACATAAGTAGGATGCATAAGTCATAATCTAATGTAATGTCACCTCTACCACTGAGCAAGGCGGCAGGGATACATGAAGATGATTGTCCTTGTATTCTACGGTATAAGGCTCAATATGTACGGTATCCGGCGAATCAAAGGTATTGTGGGCATGCACTTCATTCGTTAAGATTCTGGCACTTCCCAATGTACCATGGAATCCATAGATCTGCCCATGCAGCTCTGCTTCCTCATGCAGAGAACAGTTAGCAAGCGTGATTGTCATAACATCATTTTTGATCGAAGCTGAGCTGGAAAGCATCGGGACATAATGATCATTAGTTCCATCATAGAGAGTGATATTCGGATGGTAGCAGTAGACGGCATCTCCGCCTTGATGTGCCTTGTACAGATCGAAGACATGATAAGTCGGTGTCAAGATCATTTTCTCATTCTCTGTAAGGATGACAGCCTGCAGGACATTAACCACCTGAGCAATATTGGCCATAATGACACGCTTACTGTGCCGGTTGAAAATATTTAAGTTCAATGCGGCCGCAATAGCATCCCGCATGGTATTCTGCTGATAGAGAAATCCCGGATTCGTTCCCGGTTCGACTTCATACCAGCAGCCCCACTCATCTACCACCAGACCAATCGTATGCTCAGGGTCATAGCGGTTCATGATCTCCGAATGGCGTGTGACCAGAGTTTCCATATAGTTCGCATAGGAAAGCAGTGTATAATATTCATCTTCGGTAAATTCTGCTGCTGATCCCTTTGCATTCCA
>JAFUAW010000085.1 GCA_017460485.1 Lachnospiraceae bacterium
CGGTCGGGCTGGATTCCGGTAATGATTTTAACCAGATGATGTTCACCAGAGAAGTCACACATACAACGAACTGTCTGCGGGAAATGGCGGGGCTGATACAGGATTATTCCAAACAGCCGGCGATCACGCAGAGCAGAATCCAGAGTCTTGTAAAATATTTTCCTGATACTTGACAATAGGCGTCGGGGCTATGTTATAATGACAATGTAATTAAGCATACATTCAGTTCCGATTGCCGGAAAGGAGTTCATATGGCAAAAGGATCTGTAAGAAAAAAGGGAAAGAAGTGGTATTATCGGTATTATGTAGAAGACGCAAGTGGTAACAAGGTACAGAAGGAATGTGTCGGTACGGAGAGCAAGGCGGAGACGGAGAAGCTGCTCCGCAAGGCGATTGAAGACTATGAGGAGAAGCAGTTTGTAGCGAAGACAGAGAACATCACGCTGGGGGAACTGCTGGACATGTGGACAGAGGAAGAATTAAAGGTAGGTACACTATCGAATGGTACGGTTCTGCAATATGTGAATGCGATCCGTAGATTGAAGAAACACCCGATCTGCCAAAGAAAGTTGAAAACTGTGACCAGAGATCATTTACAGGAGTTGATGGATCTTCTGGCATTTGGCGGTGATGCCGGCGATTTTCATTGCAAAGATCTATCTCCCACCTATATGGGTAATTTTCACTCGGTTCTCATGCAGGCATTTCGTTTCGCAGTATTTCCAAAGCGTTATCTGAGTTATAATCCCATGGATTATGTCGTCCGTCGGCAGAAAAAGGAACATGTGGATATCTTTGGAACGGAGCAGGACACAGAAATGACCGGAAAGACGATCTCGTCCGAAGATTATCGGCTGTTGATCGCTTTTCTTGAAAAGAAGTATCCGTATGCAGTGCTTCCGGTACAGATCGCATATTTTACCGGATTACGGCTTGGAGAAGTATGCGGGCTGACTTGGCAGGATATCAATCTGGAGAAACAGTATATGACGATCCGCCGAAGTATCAAGCAAAACACAGCCATGCATATCATTGAAGTCGGAACAACGAAACGGAATAAGATCCGGACGGTTGATTTTGGCAATGTGTTAGCAGGGATTCTGAGGAAAGCACGCAAGGAGCAGGCAAAGGCTCGGATGACCTACGGCGAATTGTATCGTCAGAATTATGTTCATGCGATCACAGAGAAGAATCGGACATACTATGAATGTAAGTATTATGACAGTACGGAAGATGTGCCGGAAGATTTCTCAAAACTGTCTCTCGTCTGTACCAATAAAGATGGAACATTTGTGCATCCCGGATCTCTGGAGCGGTCATGCAGAATGGCAGTAAAGCAATATCCGAAATTAGAGGGATTGCACTTTCATACCCTGCGGCACACCTATACAAGCAATCTGCTCGAAAATGGCGCAAATCCGAAAGAAGTACAGGAACTGCTTGGACATTCGAATATATCGACCACGATGAATGTATATGCTCACGCGACTAAGACATCAAAGCGTACCACCGCAAAGCTCTTGGATAAGGTTGTGGGCATTGACTAAAAATTCCTATAAGCAATTTTCCCTTGTCGGAATCCGGCAAGGGAAAAAGCAAGGGAAAATGATATAATATGATATTGAAACAGGGTAAATAATCCTATAAAATCAAGGGCTGGAGTGCTTCTAAGACGAAAATAGACAAATGCGTTTTCTTAGGGGTATCCCGGATCCTTTACTGTCGCTGATATCCACAAGTCTATCATATGATATTTGATGCATGGCACGAGAGCACCGGTGTATTCCTAAG
>JAFUAW010000086.1 GCA_017460485.1 Lachnospiraceae bacterium
AAATTAGGCGTTCCGCTGATCGCGGGGATGTTCATCATGGTACTGTATAATCTGGTGGATACGTATTTTATCGGTCTGATGAAGGACGATTACCAGCTGGCGGCTGTGAATCTTGCCTATCCGATCATGATGATCTCCATTGCCATTGCCAATATGATCGGAACGGGAGCCTCTTCTCTGATCGCGCGGAGCTTGGGAGCAAAGGATTCTGATAAGGCGGAGCATACCCTGACAGTCGGTTTTGGTTTGACGGTCGTGAATAGTGTGATCGTGGCGGCAGCAGGGCTGATACTATTAAATCCGATCGTTACAAGATTGGGAGCACAGGACAACACCTTTGATTATACGAAGCAGTATGTGATGGTAATTCTGATCGGCAGCTTGTTCACAATGGGGAATTATACCTTCGGCCAGCTCTTGCGGAGTGAGGGATCGGTAAAGTATTCGATCGTTGGTATGATCGTGGGAACTATTGTGAATATTATATTGGATCCGGTCTTTATCTTCGCGCTGCATATGGAGATCCGGGGAGCGGCGATCGCGACGATCATAGGAAATGCGGCAGGAATGTTTGCCTCTTTGCTCTTCTATCTGAGCGGTAAGACATTGCTGAAGCCGCACATGCAATATATAAAGCCGACGGGAGAGATCTTGAAGGAGATCTTCTGGGTCGGTGTTCCGGCTTCGTTAGAGACGCTGCTGACCTCTGCTGCATATATCGTGAATAATAATCTGGCGGTGTCCTATGGGGAACTGACTGTTGCGGCAATGGGAATCGCGCAGAAGATCATGTCTTTTGGAAATTATATTTATCAAGGCTTTGCCGCAGGTACGCAGCCAATCATGGGCTATAACTTCGGTGCCGGCAACTACAAGCGGATGAAGTCGATTCTGAAAGCGGGTGTTCTGGTGGTAAGCTGCACAGAGCTTGTGGTAATGGCAATCTTCGGAATCCTTGCACCGCAGCTGATTGGGATCTTTTCAGAGAATACAGAGGTGATCAAAACCGGAAGCAAGGTACTTCGGACAATCATGTGTATTCTTCCATTTGTTGGAGCCATTTCCATGAGCCGGACTTCCTTTCAGGCAATGGGAAAGCCGCAGTATGCATTTGGAATCACGCTGGTACGGCAGCTGTTCCTGTACGTTCCGCTCCTTCTCCTGCTCAACTATCTGTTTGAATTTAATGGCATGATCTGGGCGCAGCCGATTACAGAGGTGATCATGATGGCGGTATCGGTGAGCTTACTGTATTTCATCATACACAAGTATGAGCGGCATTCGAGTATTCTGGAGACGGGATATCAGGTGCCGGAGAATGAAAACGAGGTCTCGGAAAATGTGTGAGGCTGAGATAAGAATAGAGAAAATAAGATTGAATCAGTATAGACGTATTCCTGTTAATCGGAAAACAGAATTTATAGAAATCGAGATGAATGGAGGACCGAATGATGAGAGACTTAGAAGAGGCAAGAAACTATTTTAAAGATGACCGCTTTGCAACGGAGGCTTCCGGTATTATCATTGAAGCAGTAGATGATGGATATGCCAAATGCAGTATGAAAATAGAGGATCGGCACAGGAACGCAGTGAATCAGGTAATGGGCGGCGCAATCTATACTCTGGCGGATTTTGTCTTTGCTGTCGCGACCAATACCAAAGATCATTGGACGGTAACGACAGTCAGCCAGATCAGTTATATCGGAACCGTCAAGGGCGACACCTTATATGCCGAGTCCCGCTGTATCAAGGACGGAAGACGAACCTGCTTCTATGAGATTGAGATCAAGGATGATTTAGGTAATCTGGTTGCGGTTGTATCAACCAGCGGATCACATTTGGAGAAGAAGTAAAGAGAAAGTCTTGGCTATGTGGTAGGCCATGTTTTAAAGTAGATGGTAATAATTTCTATGAAGTTGAGATTGTTGATTACCATTAACAGGCTTTGAATAGTAGCAGGAAGGAGTCAGGCTATGGTTGAATATATCGACACGCCCAAAATAAGTGAAATATTGATGGATGAGTTTATGGAGCCGATGGGGATTTCCGCATACAAACTTGCACAGGAAATACATGTTCCGGTATCGCGGATTCAGGATCTCCTTCATGACAGAAGAAAGATTACTGCCGATACTTCTTTGCGTCTGGCTAAGTTCTTCGGAGTTTCTGACCGATATTTTCTGGATATACAGAACGAGATTGATATTAGGAATCTGAAGTTGACATTGGATACGGAGATTCAATCTATACAGCCTTGTCAAAAAGCGGCAATATAGATTGTCGACAACAACGAACGCAAGTGGAGTGTTGCCTAGCCTATGATGCGAACTGGGGAATTAGCGGGCTTCCGGGAGTGGAGGCACGGGAAGATTGTTAGAATCCATAAACTGACTAGGATAATACCGCAAGAAAATTAACCCAAAAGTCTTGTATGCAGATACAGGGCTTTTTTGTTATTAAAGGGGGTTGTGTTTGAAAAAAGTGTAACCCATCTCTGTTTTATGTGTATAGTTTGTTGAGAATGCATAAAACGGAACGAGAGGCCTCTTAAAAAAACAGTCAATGAATGATTGGTTATTTCTTGACTCAATTATTAGTTTATATATTCTTAAGTCAAGGAGGTAATATGAACGATCAGCATATGATTCGACAGTTACAATCGAATAATGAAAAGGCATTGCAGAAATGCATGAATCGTTACATGAAATATGTGACATTCATAGTAGAGAATGTGATTGGCTGTTCGCTTCCTGCCGAGGATAAGGAAGAGGTTGTGTCGGATGTATTCATTCAGTTATGGAAGAACCGCTCTAGGCTGGATTCCTCCTACACATCTTTGAAACCATATTTGGCACAGATTGCCCGCAATCGTGCAAAAAATGCATTGCGTAATCTCTCATCGAAAGAGTATCTGGAATTTGACGAAGCGATTAACGTTGGAAATGTGCCGGATACTGACCAACAGTTGATCAATGAGGAGATGATTCGTGAAATAACAAATATGCTCAGAGAATTTTCCCGGCAGGACCAAAGAATCTTTCTTGGATACTATTATTATCAGAAACCGATTCGTGATATAGCGAAAGAGGCAGGACTTAATGATAATACAGTGAAGGTCAGATTATATCGGTGTCGTGTGAAGCTAAGAGAAAAGTTAAAAGAGAAAGGATTTGATTATTATGAATAATAGAATGACGATAAGCGAATATACGCAGTTATTCGATGATGATGTGGTTGAAGCAATGTATTTCCAGCCGATTTCAGGGAAACAGTATTCTAAGAAAACAATCAGTCAGATGGTTTTTCGTAAACTGCATGATTTCAACTCAATGAATAATGAGAAAGACGATCATACTCAATGGTCAATTCTAAGAGGTGGATTTCAGTTTTCGGCGGCTATCACAATAGTGGTAGTATTAGCAGCTATGATTGTCCCAATTTCAGTTATAGGTATTTTTCAATCCCGCCACGAGTCCGGGAAGATATCCGATGACAGCATAATTGGTCAGGAAATTGTATTTACACCGGAATCCCCGGATAATACTGTAGTTATCTATGATTATGAAACGGGAGAAATGTATAACAGCAACCATGAATTGCTGATGACCTATCATTATGATACAGGATTCGTAACCGACATAAATGGAAATGTGTGTAATGATGTAATGATTCAATTGCAGGAGGATGGTACATTCCGGTGCATTCCAATATCCCCATCTGATAATCATTATGTATATTTCTCGACAGAGAAAACAAATGATCAGAATTACATTATCTCGGACCTGATGTTGGCAAATGGAGAGATATGTATTCTTACTTCTCCGGATCCAATGGGATGGAAACGATCAGAGAATACTCAGTTATACGTAAATATTGAGAAATATCCGGTTGCAGAGGATAATCCGATACAGGAACAGACCTTAGAGGTTGGAGTGATATTTCAGGATGCAATCATAGATTCGGCTTCTTATAGAGATATCACTGCTAGTTATACTCCCGATTTGGATGTTGATAAAGAGTATTATGTTTTTGTCAGAAATCTCAGTTCTGATCCTTTATCAATCAAAAATATTAGTATAGAATTTAAATAAGAAAATATTTTGTAAAATTATATTGCATACAATCTAAAAGTGTGTTATACTCCTATCATCAGGAACAGAAAACGTACATTTTACACGGTTTGACCGAATAGAACAATCTGTGGTTTTCAGAATAGGAGGTAACATAGTATGAAGCAATATGATGTTATTTTTATCGGAAGTGGTCATGCGTGCTGGCATGGTGCTGTATTACTGAAGCTGGCCGGAAAGAGCGTGGCGCTGGTAGAACGGGATCTGGTTGGCGGCACCTGCACGAATTATGGCTGTGATGCGAAGATCTTATTGGATTCCCCATTTGAACTGAAAGAAGCACTGGATCGGTACGGGGATATCGGTCTTAAGCAGGATGCGGAGATTGATTGGACGAAGCTGATGCAGTATAAGAAGTCTGTGATTGGTTCTATGCCGGATGCTTTGGGTGGTGTATTTGGCACGATGGGGCTGGAGCTTCTGCGCGGCGACGCTGAGTTTCTGAATGCGAATACGATTCAGGTCGGAGATGAGCAGTACAGTGCGAAGCATTTTGTGATCGGAACCGGACAGGATTATATTCCACTTGAGATTCCGGGGAAGGAGTATTTCCATAATTCGAGAGAATTCCTGTCCTTAGATGAGATTCCGGAGCATGTGACCTTTGTGGGCGCAGGTATCATCTCCATGGAATTTGCTTCTATTTGCCTGAGCCTTGGACGGAAGGTGGACATTGTAACGTCCGGTGATAAGGTGCTTGGCGCATATCCGCAGGAGTATGTAGAGAAGATCGTAGAGAAAATGAAGGCACAGGGCGCCAACTTTGTATTTCGTGCTGCTGTGCAGGAGATCGTTCAGAATGCGGAAGACTCTTATACCTTGAAGGGTGCGGATGGTCTTGCCATCGATACGAATTATATCCTGATCGCAGTCGGACGGAAGGCGAATGTGGAAGGCTTAGGACTTGAGAAGCTTGGTATCGAATTCTCTGACCGCGGTATCG